>DATFCW010000139.1:0-3470 GCA_035252665.1 Casimicrobiaceae bacterium
GCCGTAACGGCTCGCACTCCCGTGCGAGTTGATGCTGATCATGCCGCTGCGGATATCGCGTGCCACGCGAAGCGCGCGACCGATGTTGCGCGTCCAGATGGATCCATTCAGTCCGTATTCGCTCTCGTTCGCCATCTGCACGACTTCGTCCTCGGAGTCGAAGGGGATGACGACCACGACCGGTCCGAAGATTTCCTCTTGTGCGATGCGCGCATCGTTGCGAAGCCCGGTGATGATCGTCGGTGAAAAGTAGCTGCCCGAGGCAAGGCCGTGGGGGCGGTCGCCGCCCGTAACGATGTGGCCGCCGGCGGCGAGACCGTCATCGACCATGGCCTTGACGTTCCGCCATTGCGCCGTCGAGACCAGGGGACCCATGTCGGTGGCGGGATCGAGAGGATTGCCCACGCGATAGCGAGTCGTGCTCTGCGCGAAGTGCGTGACGAACGCATCGTGCGCCGCGCGCTCGACGAAAACGCGCGTGCGCGCCGAGCAACTCTGGCCCGCGTTGCCGAAGCCCGCCTTGACTGCGGCATCCGCTGCCTTGGCGATATCGGCGTCGGCGAACACGATGTTCGGGCTCTTTCCTCCAAGCTCGAGCGAAACACGCTTGATTGCGTCGGCGGACGCCTTCACGAGTTGCGCTCCGGTCCGCGTCTCTCCGGTGAACGCGATCTTGTCTATCAGCCGATGCGCGGCGATGTGATCGCCAAGCAGGGCCCCGGGGCCGGGCAGCACGTTCAAAACGCCGTCCGGCACGCCGGCGTCGAGCGCGATGCGGCCAAGCAGCAGCGCGGTGAGCGGCGTGTAGCTCGCCGGCTTCAGTATCACCGCGCAGCCCACGGCGAGCGCTGGCGCCGCTTTCCACGCGGCCGCGAGAAATGGAAAGTTCCACGGCGTGATCTGCGCGACGACGCCGATCGGCTCACGCAGCGTGAAGTCCAGCACGTCGCGTCCCATCGGGATCGTTTCCCCGAAGAACTTGTCGGCTGCGCCGGCGTAATACTCGAACACGCGCGAGGCCGCTTCGACCTCGTTACGCGAATTGGCGATGGTCTTGCCGCCGTTGCGCGTCTCGACCTCCGCAATCTCATCGATACGCTCTCGGATGCCGTCGCCAATCCGGCGAAGCACGCGCCCGCGCTCGGCGGGCAGCGCCTTCGGCCATGGTCCGTCGTCGAATGCAGACCGCGCCGCGGCCGCAGCACGATCGACGTCCTCGATGCCCGCGCGTGCAACCTCGGCAAGCGCGGCGCCGTCGATCGGGCTCGACGTGGTGAAGGTTGCGCGGTCGGCGGCGTCGGTGAACTGCCCGTCGATCAGAAGGCGCGTCTCGATGCCTTTCACGAGCGCGTTCTCACGCATCGAGATGCTCGCGACACCAAGGGAGCAGCTCGCGCAGGTCGAGGATATGGCCGTCGGCATCCGCAGCGTCGCCCGGTTGACTGTGGGGGGCGAACCACAGCGCACGCATGCCCACTGCTTTGGGTCCCCTCACGTCGTTCGCCAGATCATCGCCGACGAACAGCGCGCGTTCGAGCGCCACGTCGATCCGGCGCAAAGCTTCCCTGTAGATGCCGGGATGCGGCTTGGTGAATCCCCATTCGCCGGACACGACGATCGCGGAAAAGCACTCCAGCAATCCAAAGCGTTCCATGCTACGGGCCACGAGCGGCGCGCACGGATAATTCGACACGATGCCGAGCCGGTAGTGTCGCGCGAGCTCCGGCACCACCTCGCGCACGCCGTCCACCAGCGTCACATCGGCCACGATGTGCTCGCCGAGGGAATCGACCAGGGCCGACAGCTCGCCTGTCGACGGCCTCTGGATGCCGAGTTGCGCGAGCGTGCCCGCGAGCCGGTCTTCGAACGAGTGCTCGCGTCCGCTTTCCGTCGAGCGCGCGATTTGCCGCGCGACTTCCTGGAGATAAGCCTCGCGAAACGCCGGCCACGTTACGCCATAGCGTTGCGCCGGGCACTTCGTCGCGCCGTTGCAGTACATTCGTTCCACACATGCCAGATGACGCTCGGCGCTGTGGATCATGCCCGGCACGTTGACGAGCGTTTCACCCCAGTCGAACAGAATGCCGGCAACCGGCCGTATCTCAGCCATCTATGCCCGATCGACCTCGCTTATCCGAAGCGCAACGCTTCCGCGGCTAGGTCGCGCGCTGCCTTCGTGGGATCCGCTGCAGCGTAGATCGCGCGTCCGACGACCGCGTAAACGCGACACCCGGGCGCCGCCGAGAACGTGTCCGGGATGCTGCCGCCCGATGGACCGATGCCCGGCACGAACAGCGTCGGCTGCTCGAGCTTCTGCACGAGCCAGCGGGCGTGATGGCGCACCTTGTCGGGCGTGTTGCCCGGGATGACAAAGTGATCGACGCCGATTTCGATCGCCTTGCGAAAAATCCTGTCGAGCGCATCGTCGATGACGTACCCGCCGCCCGATGCGTTGTAGTCCGGGAACGGCAGGTCGCCGCCGACGATGGGCATCAATCGCTGCTTGTAGGCATTGCCGGCGAACTCGACGACCGCGCGGGGCCCGGCGATCGGAAACAGGATGAGGCCGTCCACGCCCGCTTCCTTGCAGGTCGCCGCGAATTTCGCCGCCATCTCGGGCACATCGGGACCCGCCTTCTGATGGTCGTACACGAGCGGCAGGTCGGTCACCGCACGCAAATGCTTCACGGCGCCCGCGAGGCCCAGGCGAAGCGCTGCGGTAAGCCCGACCTTGTAGCCGACGATGCCTTCGATGCGCGTCGTCGCCTCCACCACGCGCCGCATTTCGTCGAGCGATTCCACGTCTAGCGCGATCAGAACGCCATGCGTTGTCTGGAGCTTCACGTCGTGCAGTTTGGCGAGTCCCGCGCGCGAAAGGCGGCCGTCGGCCAGACGCGCCGCGTCATCGAAGTAGATGTGACGAGATGGCGATTCGATCATGCGGACGTCCTTCTTGGAGCTTGCGCCGCCTCGATGGTAACAAAGCACGCCCGATCGGCGTGGTTGCCGGTCTTCGTCACGGTGGCCGCTTCCTCGCACAACCGGCACGCCCAGCGGCCGACTCGCGCAACTTGGCTGCGGCGTCTGTTCGCGTACAGGCTATCGACTTCAGCTCGCCGCCGGCGAGTTCCACGGGGAATCTGCTCGGTGATCGTCTTGTGCTGCACCTTGTCGATGACGACCTTGACGTCGGCGTTCTGACCCTCGAACCGCTTCGCGAGACCCTGGGTGACCTCGCATTCGTTGGCGCCTGAATGACACTCGACGCGAATCCCGCCTGCAATGACGCTCGCGCCGTACGCAGCTATGGCGATCGTCAGCGACAGGCTGGAGAGCCGACCAGGGCGGATGGTTCCTCGTCTTCTGCATCGACGTGCCGATCATCGCGCGCTACGATTCGCTCCCCGCCGTGCCGAATAAAAAAACGTGACGGCGACATTTCGAAAACATGATTTCGCGACGAGGGGAGG
>DATFCW010000140.1:0-2959 GCA_035252665.1 Casimicrobiaceae bacterium
AGAATGCGATCTCGGAGCGCCTCGCGAAGATGGAGCAATTCAAGGAGAAGATGAAGGCGCGCCACTCGCAAACGACCAACTGAACGCAGTCTCCTCCCCGCCGGCTCATGCCGGCTCCTCGAAACGGGCGCGAGCGATCGCGCCCTCTTTTTATCGGCGGTGCGTCTTTAGCCCGCGGTCAGCGCCACCGGACTCTGCTGCATCAGGCGGATCGCGTTTGCATGAAGCGTCGCCGCGACGACGGGCTTCGGCAGAAGCATGAGTCCGGCAGCGCGTGCTTCGCGCTCGGCATTCGTGCCGGTATCGCCGGAGACGATGATCGCGGGAACCGGAACGCCGAGCTCGTGCCGCAATTGCCGCACCGCCTCGATGCCCGAGCGGCCCGAAGCAAGCCGCAGGTCGGCGACAACGAGGTCGGGATAGCGCTCGACCTCACCGATCGCTTCGATCAGGGTGTCGATCGTATCGCCGCAGACGACGTTCGCGCCCCAGGTCGTGAAGAGCGTTTGCATGGCGTCGAGCGTGGCTGCATCGTCGTCAACGACGGCGACGACGCGGCCGATACATGAAGGTGTGGGGCATGCGTCGCTTCCTCGCGAAGAAGAGACGCGATATCGGATGCGCGAACGGCCGCGCGCGGCGCGCGGGACGAGCACGCGAAAGCGCGATCCTATGCCCTCCCGCGAATCGAGCTCGATGCCATGGTCGAGGAGGTCGGCGAAGCGACGCACGATGGCGAGGCCAAGACCCATGCCGCGACGGGTCTGGGAAGGCTTATTGTCGTCGTGGACGCGATAGAATTCCTCGAAGATGCGCTGGCGGTCCGACGCGGCGATGCCAATCCCCGTATCGACGACGTCGATCGCGACGCGATCGCCGCGTGGCCGTGCCCCGAGCAGCACGCCACCGCGGTTCGTATAGCGTATGCCGTTCGCGACGAGATTGCCGACGATACGCTCGAGGAGCGCCGGGTCGCTGTCGACGACGAGCTTAGTTGGCACGATGCGAAGCGACAACCCGCGGGCGGCTGCCTGCGGCGCGAACTCCGTGCGGATGCGCGCGAAGAGCGGTCCGAGCGCGACATCGGATCGTTCGGGCGCGAGCGCGCCCGCGTCGAGCCGCGACAGGTCGATCAATTGCGCGAATTGAATTTCGAGTGCATTGGCCGCCGATTCGACGTTCATGACGAGCGGTCGCCATTCGGCATCCTGCGCGCGTGCCGCGAGCGCAGCCACGTAGAGGCCGAGCGCATGTAGCGGCTGGCGCAAGTCGTGACTCGCCGCGGCGAGAAGCTGGCTCTTCGCGCGATTCGCCGCTTCCGCGGCGGCGCGCGCATCGAGCGCGGTGCGTGTTCGGTCCTTGAGCTCGGCGATCAGATCGACGTTTTCGTAGCGGATGACGAGCGAGCGCGTCAGCACGTCGTTCAGGCGATGGCCGAAGCCGACGACGAATGCGAGCACGACGCTCATCACGCCGGCAATGAACCAGTGCACCTGATCGCCGACCCACGCGACGCGCACGATCAGCGGTACGAGCGCGGGCAGCACGAAACCGTAGAAAGAAGGTTTGTAAACAGCCGTCAGATTGAGGCCGCCGAGCGCCGCACCGAAAATGCAGACGATGAGGAGCGACTGGTAGGCAGGCGACCCGGGAAAGATCGCGACGGCGGCAGCGCCCCACAACGAGCCTGCGAGCGCCGAGCCGATCGCCCAGTAATGTCCCCAACGCGCGGCGTCGCTCAACGAGGGTCGCGCTCGCTCGAATGCGCGGACGAGCACCGCACGCCACAACTGGTTGACGCCAATCAGCACGGCCCAGGCGAGCATCGATGCTGCCGCGATCTCGGTCCACATCACCACGCAAAGGATCAATGCGCCGAGTCCCATCGACACGGTGGTTCGGTGCCCGTGCGCGTAGAGCGTCGCGACCTGGTCCGCACGCGCTCGCGCGATCAGCGCGGGCGGGATTGTCGCGAGCGGCGACATGAATTGGTTGGGTAGGTTGGAGCCCGCTTCGTCAGTGGCGCCGGGCCGTCCCAAGCCACTGACTGCGCCCTCTCGGGGGGCAGCGAGCGAAGCGAGCGTGGGGGTCGTTCATCTCAGTGATGCTCGGACTCGAGCGTTTCGTCGAGGATGACGCCGCGGCGCGTCAACTCGGCGATCGCCTGCGCGCGTGATCGCACGTTCAGCGCACGAAGGATGGCGCTGACATGAACCTTGACCGTTCCTTCGGAAAGCCGCAGGTCGCGACAAATCGTCTTGTTGGGTTTGCCTTGAACGAGCAGGCGCAGCACGTCGGCTTGTCGATGCGTCAGGCCGAGCGCTTGACCGGGAGCGCCGCCGATCATGGGTCCCGGCGCCGCGAAATCGGTCGTGATGCTCGTTTCGCCGGCGAGCACGGTGCGCACCGCATCCAGCAGTTCTTCGGGAGTCGACGTCTTCGCGATGTAACCCTGCGCACCGGCGGCGAGTGCCGTGCCGACCGTGCCGCGATCATGCGTCGCCGACAGCACGACGATGGGCAAGTGCGGATAAGCGCGGCGCATCTGCACGAGCAGATCCATGCCGTGTGCGCCCGGAAGCGTGAGATCCAGCAGGACGAGCGCGCAATCGGGATGACGCGCGAGCGCAGTGATCGCTTCGTCACGATCGATCGCGGAAAGCACTTCGATGGGACCGTGCAGATGCGGCAGCGAATGCGCAAGCGCCTGCTGGATCAGCGGATGATCGTCGACGACGAGTATCTTCACGCGGCCTCCCCTTGGCCTTCGCGCGATTCGCGCCTGGCGAAAATCTACCGGGAGGAGGGGGCCCCGAAACCTGTCAATGTTGGCAGGGGTGGAGCCACATCTCGCGGACGGTGAAAGGCCGTTGTCAGGTCATGCCGTATGGCTGCGGTCCAGGGACCTGTTCACGAAAGTTCTCGATTGGTCCCTCGCCGACCTCAACAACCAGGTCCG
>DATFCW010000141.1:0-2208 GCA_035252665.1 Casimicrobiaceae bacterium
AGGTACGGACCCGCGCCGCCGACCGAGCGCGCCCAACCGGTCGCTTCCAGGATCGCGGCCGCGTCTTTCGCCGCGTTGCCGTCGAGCTGCTGCCGGTGCGATCGCCACGCGCGGAGCTGTTCGACTGACGGTTTCTTCATGCGCGAGACGCTATCACATCGAACCTCGCGCGCGATTGTCCGCCGGCGCGCGCGCGGCTTCGCGTCGCGTTCCTCGACGAGAGTGCGGCAAATTGCCGCACCACTCGACGCGCGTCTTTCGCCGAGCCATTCGCGGGTGACGGTCTTCACCAGCGGCGTCCGCAAGGCCCTGTACGCGTCACCCGATTGTACGCGGTAGCCGCGCACGTAAATCGTTCACATGAGCAACCTGTACAAGCTGCCGGTGTTCGTCGACGGGATGAAGACGTCGAAGGGCGAGCAAGCGGTCCGCTGCGTCGTCGAGGCGCCGATGGGCTCGCCCACGAAGTTCAAGTACGACCCGGAGACGAAGACGTTCGTGCTCGGCCGCCCGCTCTTGAAAGGGCTCACGTACCCGTACGACTGGGGCTTCATCCCGAGCACGCTCGCCGACGACGGCGATCCGCTCGACGTGATGATCCTGCACGACACGCCGTCGTTCACCGGGCTCGTGATCCCCGCGCAGCTCATCGGCGTGCTGGAGGTCGAGCAGCACGAAGGCAGGCACACGGTGCGAAACGATCGCCTGTTCGCGGTGCCGGTGAAGTCGCATCGCGAAGACGAGCTCAACCACGTCGACGATCTCTGCAAGCGGCTGCGCAAGGAGCTCGAGAAATTTTTCGTCGCGACCGCGGCGCTCGACGACAAGGAGCTGAGCTTCCTCGGTTGGAAGGGGCCGAAAGAGGCGCACGCGGTGCTCGACGAGGCGATGAAGGGATGGGCCAAGAAAAATTCGTAAACGTGAATTAGTCGGACGCCGTCGATCCTGTTGATCGAAAGAGGCGATCGCGATTACGATGTGAGCGCTGCATGCAAGTTCAGCCCGCGACGTGTCCGGTCTGCGGCGGGACGTACGACCCCTTGCGCTCGCGCGCGGTCGCCGTGCTCGATGGACGGGTGCGCGCATTTTGCTCGAACGCGTGTAAAGAGCGCGGGCTGAGCGGCGTCGACAGCGCGCCGTCGATCGCGGAGTCGCTCTCGCAGATTCGCCAGCCGAACGCGTGGAGCCGATTGCCGCGCGAGCAGAAGGCGCTCGCGATCGCGGTCGGCGTGATGTTCGTGCTGACCGCGACGATGATGCTCGGCCGCGATCGCACGAGCCACGCGGCGGTGATCGCGACGCCGCCGGTAGCGATCGCGGCGCCCGCGCCCGCGCCGCGCGCGCCGACGATCGACGAGGCGCTCGATCTGCTCGGCAAGAACGCGAGCGCGACCGACATCGACATCTGGATCCATCCGCTCGCGGGACCGAAGCGCTGCTTGCCCGAGCACGACTCGCGTCGCTTCGCGGCGCCGCGCGAAGGCATGCGCCCCGAGGAGTGCGGCGGCGGCCACTGCGGCGTCGACATCGACACGCGCAAGGGCGACATCGTGATGGCGGTGCACGATGGTGTCGTCGAGCGCGTGCAGCGCGATCCCGAGGTCGGCGGCCATCGCGGGAACGAGGGCCGCTTCATTCGCATCAATCACAAAGGCGGCACGATCGTGTCGAGCTACATCCACCTCGACGGGATTCGCGAAGATCTCAAGCCCGGCGTGCCGGTGAAGGTCGGCGAGCCGATCGGCACCGTCGGCGACACGGGCGTGAAGCACTCGGGGCCGCACTTGCACTTCGCGATCAGCGTGCGCTCGTCGGTGGACGGGCCCGAGCTGTTCATCGATCCCGAGCCGCTCTTGCACTTGTGGCCGGTGCGCGATCACGCGACCGCGTCCCTGCGTCGCATGGAGCCGTCGCCCGCGCCGTCGGTGAAGCAGGCGCAGGCGCCGGCCGCGGACACGTCGCAAGATCTGTAGCGCGCGCTCAGAGCACGCTTCGCTCGAATCGATTCGCCGGCGCCGGCACGCGGCGCCGCCATCGACAGAGAGTCCCGGAGCCGCAGAGATCAGAAGACAAATTTTTCGCGCGCGCCGCAGATCAATTCGAGCGAAGCGCGCCATGAAGCGTCGTTCAACTCCGGTGATCGACGCTTTCTCGATCTACGAACCTGCGGTTCCCCCATTACCCGCGGCGGCGGGCGACGAGCTGCCA
>DATFCW010000142.1:0-3537 GCA_035252665.1 Casimicrobiaceae bacterium
ACGTCCCATCCTCGAATGCGAGGCGCACTTGGGACCCGCGCGCTTCGAGACCGACGAAGCGCTTGCCGAGATGGAACGTGCCCGGCGCAACCGCCGATGCGAGAACATCGTGCAGATCGCCGCGGTGGACGCCTACGAAGGGCGCGCCATAGAGCCTCGTCAGCTCCTGGGTCGCGATCGTCTGCAGCACGCGGCCGCTGTCCCATTCGCGGTTGAATTTCATTCGCGGCTGCACGCCGACGTCGAGAAGCTTCGCAAGAACGCCCATCGCACCAAAGACACGCGTCGAATTCGGCGCGAGGTTGATTCCGGCGCCGACACGTCGAAACCGGGGCGCCTGCTCGTAGACGCGGCATTCGTAGCCCGCCTGCTGAAGCAGCACAGCAGCGGTAATGCCGCCGACGCCGCCGCCAACGATCGCGATGCGCGGCTTCGCACTATGCACCAACGACGTCCTCCGGCTTGATCCAGAACACCGTGCGCCGATGCAGCCACTTGACGAGGTTGTGCAGCGCGATGCCGGTGATCGACAGCACGATGATGAGCGAAAACACCTTCGCAGTCTCGAGCTGGAAGTTGTACTGCAGGATCAGGTAGCCGACGCCACCCTGAGCGCCGACGAATTCGCCGACGATCGCGCCGAGCACCGCAAGCACGATGCCGATGTCGAGCCCGACGAAGATGAACGGCAGCGCATTCGGAATCTTGATCATCCGAAACACCTGCCATCCGCTCGCGCCCGCCGCGCGCAGCATGTCGATCTGCTTGCGGTCGGTGCTCTGCAGGCCTTCGATGACATTGACGACCATCGGGAAAAAGCAGATCAGGCCGGCGATGATGACCTTCGATTGGAGGCCGAAGCCGAACCAGACGATGAAAAGCGGCGCGATCGCGAGCTTCGGCACGGTCTGCAACGCGACGAAATACGGAAAGATCGTCTTTTCCACGATCCGGAACTGCGATACGACGGCGCCGATCGCGAGCCCGGACGCACAGCCGATCGCGAATCCGCCGAGCACTTCCTTCAGCGTGATCCACAGGTGTTGCCAATACGTTCCCGACAAGAATCCGTTGGCGAGCGCGCGCGCCACTGCGAGCGGGCCGGGAAAGATGATCGGGCTCACGCCGAGCAGTCGCGTCAGGAATTCCCAGAGGATGACCACGACGACGAACGCGAGCGGCACGGTGGCAAGCTCCGGCCGCTGACGCAGCATGTCGAGGATCGATGCGCGCATCGATGTCGGCGCGGGCGGTGTCGTTGCCGCGCGTTGTGTCTGCGACGCAGTGATCATCTCAGGCATTTGCGATCGCCTCGGCGCGATCGAGCAGCGTTCTCGCCTTCTGCGCGTACACGCCGAATGCGTTGGTATTCGCCATGTCGAGCGTGCGCGGACGCGGCAGGTCGATCGGCAGCACTTCGAGGATGCGTCCCGGGCGCCGCGACATCACCACCACGCGATCGCTCAAAAGCACCGCTTCCGGAATGCTGTGCGTGATGAACAGCACCGTGTTGCGCTCGCTCGCCCAGATGCGCTGGAGCTCGATGTTCATCTGGTCGCGCGTCAGCGCATCGAGCGCGCCGAACGGCTCGTCCATCAGAAGCACCGCGGGCTGGCGAAGCAACGCGCGGCAAATCGCGACGCGCTGCTGCATGCCGCCGGACAGTTCCTGCGGATACTTGTCGTGAAATCCGCGCAGGCCGACGAGATCGAGCAGGTCGAACGCGCGCGGTGACAGGCTCGATCGCCGAATGCGGGCGACATCGGCCGGCACGAGCACGTTGCGAAGTACGGTGAGCCACGGCAGAAGCGTCGCCTCCTGGAACACGACGCCGATGTCGTCGCGCGGGCCGTGGACGGGTTGTCCGCGATAGCGAATGCTTCCCGCGCTCGGCGCGGCGAGACCGGCAAGCATCTTGAGCAACGTGCTCTTGCCGCACCCCGACGGTCCGACGACCGACACGAATTCGCCCGCCGCGATATCGAGCGACACGCGTTCGAGCGCGCGAATCGACTCGCCTTGGCGCGTGCCATAGGTTTTCGCAACATCGCCGATGCGAAACACCGGCTCGGCGAGAGTCTCCTCGAGCACCACAAACGCGACCGCTACCGCGTCATTTGCTTGCGGCGTACTTGATCATTGCCGGCGTGAATATTTCGGCCTGCTTGCGTACCGCGGCGGTGTCGAACTGGTTCGCCTTGTCGTTGAACTGATTCGTGAAGTATTCGTCGACCGGCAGCTTCCCCGGGATCAAGCCGTTGCTGGCCGAGAATTCCTGCATCTTCGTCCAGTCATCGGCGCTCTGGCTGCCCCACTTCGCGCCAGGCTTGTCCATGCCCTTCTTCCAATTGGGCTCCATCGAGCGCACGATCGCCACCGACTTCGCAAGGCCGGTTTGCTCGCTGTCGGCGGTCGGCCTGTTCTCCGGATAAAGCGCCCAGTAGATGCGCACGACCGCCTCGGGATTCGTCGTCGCGAAGACGAGCGCCTTCGCGATCGCCCGCGTGAAATGGACGACCAGCTCGGGATCCTTCTGGATCGTCTCGTCGGGCGCGAGGATCACGCCGCTGAAAAACGGTTGCTGCCAATCCGTTTCGAAGCGCGTGAAGCGAACGTCGCTCCCCGCCTCGATCGCCGAGTACGCGGCGTCGTACATGACGAGCGCTTTCGCACGTCCTGTCTTGACCGCGACCGCCGCCTGCGCGCCGACGCCCACTTCGACGAGATTCACGTCGCTGTCGCTCAAGCCGAGCTCGCGAATCCACGCACGCGCATAGGGAATCCGTCCGCTCGTCATGCTGAGGACGCCGATCGATCCGCCCTTGAGGTAATCCTTCAGTTGCTCCCGTTTGGTGATACCCGACGACTGGGGGACGACGAGCGCCGAGCCGTACGTGCGATTGCCCTCGAACACCGACTTGAGCTTGACGCCCTTCTGGCGACTGCTCATCGCGGGATCGGGCACGGCGAGCGCGAAGTCGCCCTTGCCTGACGACAAAAGCTGGATCGCGAACCCGGCGCCTTTCGCGTACACCGGCTCGACCTGCAAGCCTTCCTCGGCGAAATAGCCCATCGCGTGCGGCACCATCCAATACGGCGCGTCGCCGAGATCGGGCACGTTCGAGTAGATCAGAAGCGTCACCTTCCGAAGGGGCGCCTTGTCCTGTGCGAGCGCAACGCCGGCTACGCCAAGCGACAGAAGAAGCGTGAGGACGAGCAGCAGCTTTCGCCTTATGTTCATGATTTTTCCGGCTCCCGGAAATTGGAAAATGCGCTGTCATGATTGCGAAGCACGACAACTCCGGCCGGATCATCCGCGCGCGGAAATCGTTGTCAAGATGCGTGTGACCTTGATCGCATTTGCGCGAACGGCGTAACGTCGGGCATCGCTTGCGTACGAGCGTGTTGGCCATTGCGCAACGCCAGCCGTCCTCTAATATTGCGCCACGCACCCGCCACGCTGGCAATCGATGTATGTAAACGACGACTTGCGTCCGCGCGCATCGAAGCACGCGCTCTGCCTTCTCGTCGCATTCG
>DATFCW010000143.1:0-3022 GCA_035252665.1 Casimicrobiaceae bacterium
CCGCCACACCGCGGTGATCCCGATTGCGGGCGACCAGGTGACGAACGACATCGCGATGACGCTGCGCACGCCGACGAAGGAAGCCGAGGAGCTCAAGGTGCGTCACGGCTGCGCGCTTCGCCAGCTCGCCGACAAGAACGAAGTCATCGAGGTGCCGGGCGTCGGCGATCGCGGGCCGCGCAAGTTGAGCAAGCCGATGCTCGCCGAAGTGATCG
This sequence comes from Casimicrobiaceae bacterium, assembly GCA_035252665.1. Lineage (GTDB taxonomy): Bacteria > Pseudomonadota > Gammaproteobacteria > Burkholderiales > Casimicrobiaceae > VBCG01. Next base: position 216 of record DATFCW010000143.1, read on the forward strand.
AGCCGCGAATCGAGGAGCTCTACTCGCTCGTGCAGGCGGAGCTTCGCCGCTCGGGGTTCGAGGAGCTGCTCTCGTCGGGAATCGTGCTGACCGGCGGGTCGGCACTTCTGCAGGGCATGACCGAGCTCGGCGAGGAGCTCTTTCATCTGCCGGTGCGCATTGGCATTCCGACGTATGCAGGCGGACTCGCGGATGTCGTGCGAAGCCCGCGCTATGCGACGGCGGTGGGCTTGCTACTCGAGGGACGCGAGCAGTTTCTGCGCGGGCAGGCAGCGCGCGCGCAGGTCGCGGGCATCGGTGGAATCGCCGAGCGGATGAGGCAGTGGTTTAGCGCCAACTTCTGAGCTGCGCTCAGAAGTCAGGAATCAGAAGACAGAAGACAGAAGACAGAAGGCAAATGGGAAGGCAGAGCAGGTTTTGTAGTGGGGAAGCGGCAAAAACGAGAGGCGTCAGGAATCAGGGGTTCTGCTGTCCTCTGACTTCTGATTCCTGACTACTGAAGACCCTGACAGGAGAAAGGAATCACCATGTTCGAAATCATCGACGAAGCGCCGGAAGAAGGCGCGGTCATCAAGGTCATCGGCGTCGGCGGCTGTGGCGGCAACGCGGTCGAGCACATGATCACGCGCGGACTCTCGGGCGTCGATTTCATGTGCGCAAACACCGATGCGCAGGCGCTGAAGCGCTCGACGGCGCGCACGCAGTTGCAACTCGGCTCGACGTTGACGCGTGGGCTCGGTGCGGGTGCGCGTCCCGAGATCGGTCGCGACGCCGCAATGGAAGATCGCGATCGCATTGCCGGCATGATCGAAGGCGCCGACATGCTGTTCATCACCGCCGGCATGGGGGGCGGCACCGGCACCGGCGCGGCGCCGGTGATCGCCGACATCGCGAAGAGCCTCGGCATCCTGACCGTTGCCGTCGTCACACGGCCCTTCAAATTCGAGGGCAAGCGTCAGCGCGTCGCGGCCGCGGGCATCGAGGAGCTTACCAAGAAGGTGGATTCGCTGATCGTCATTCCGAACGACAAGCTGATGGACGTGCTCGGCGAGGACGTTTCGGTGCTCGACGCGTACGCGGCTGCAAATGACGTGCTCCACGGCGCGGTGTCGGGCATCGCAGAGGTCATCAACAATCCTGGCCTCGTGAACGTCGACTTCGCCGACGTGCGCACCGTGATGGGCGAAGTCGGCATGGCGATGATGGGCTCGGCAACCTCGTCGGGCGCCGATCGCGCACGAAGCGCCGCGCAGCAGGCGGTGAAGAGCCCGCTGCTCGAGGACGTGAACCTCGCGGGCGCGCGCGGCGTGCTCGTGAACATCACCGCGTCGGCGGGTCTCAAGATGAAGGAGTATCACGAGGTGATGAACACCATCAAGGAATTCACCGCGGAAGATGCGATGGTGATCGTGGGCACCGTCATCGACGAGGCGATGGAAGACCGGCTGCGCGTGACGATGATTGCGACGGGCCTCGGCGGCGCAGTCGTCGCGACGCGAAGGCCGCCGAAGCTCGAGATGATCGAGACGATGGTCGAGCAGCGCACCGGGACCGACAACGTCGGCATGCGCGTCGAGACGATCGACTACGAGAAGCTCGACCAGCCGGCAGTCGTTCGTCGCGGTCGCCATGCGGTAAGTGCGCCGGCGCCTGCATTCGATCCGTCGGAGATTCCGGCGTTTCTGCGCAAGCAGGCGGACTGAAGCTGGAGGCGATCGGAAATTGGTGCCAGAGACGTATTTCCCGACTTACCGCGGCGAATCGCCACGCTTGTTCGGGGAATACATTTCTGGCACCAATTTCCTCTGGCGCCCAATTCCCGGGTTGCGCCGGATGCTAAAATGATCGCTCGATCAAAGACGCGCCCGCGAAGCGCACGGGGCGCGCGTTCCCTTTCCCTCGATGCCATGTTGCGGCAGCGGACGCTCAAGACGACGATTCGCACGACCGGCGTTGGCCTTCATACGGGGGCTCGCGTCGAGTTGACGCTGCGTCCGGCGCCTGCCGACAGCGGCATCGTGTTCCATCGCGTCGACCTGCCGGAGCCGGTCGACATTCCCGCGCAAGCAGTCAACGTCGGCGACACGCGTTTATCGTCGACGCTCGAACTTCACGGCGTATCGATCTCGACGGTCGAGCACCTGATGTCGGCGCTTGCGGGGCTCGGCATCGATAATCTGCATATCGACGTCTCGGGTCCGGAGCTTCCGGTGATGGACGGCAGCGCGGGGCCGTTCGTCTTTCTGCTTCAGTCGGCCGGCATTGTCGAGCAGAACAGCGCGAAGCAATACCTTCGCGTCCGCGCGCCCGTCGAAATGCGCGACGGCGACAAGTGGGCCCGCTTCGAGCCGTTCGCGGGATTCAAGCTCGATTTCACCATCGACTTCCCGCATCCGGTGTTCGGCACCGAGAGCCGGCACGTCACCGTCGATTTCGCCGAGCATTCGTACGTGAAGGAAGTCGCGCGGGCGCGCACGTTCGCGTTCATGCAGGACGTGGAGGCGATGCGCGCCGCGGGCCTGGCGCTCGGCGGCAGCCTTCGCAACGCGATCGTGCTCGACGACACGCGCGTGCTGAACAGCGAGGGCCTGCGCTACGACAACGAGTTCGTCAAGCACAAGGTGCTCGACGCGATCGGCGATCTCTATCTGCTCGGCCATCCGCTGATCGGGCAGTACACCGCATACAAGCCGGGGCATGCGCTCAACAACGCCCTGGCGCGTGCACTGCTCGCGCGTCCCGAGGCGTGGGAGCTCGTCTCGTTCCGTGCCGATGACGAGGTGCCTTCGGCGTTCCAGGACTGTGCG
>DATFCW010000144.1:0-7328 GCA_035252665.1 Casimicrobiaceae bacterium
GGCGGCGCGCTCGGAAAGAAGACGCAACGATTCGCCGTAGAACGGCCGCGCGCAGCGGTTGACGATGAACCCGGGCGTCGACGTCGCGCGCACCGGCTGCTTGCCCCATGCCGTAGCGGTCGCGGCAACGGTGTCGGCGACCGCCTCGTCGGTCGAAAGTCCGCTCACGATCTCGACGAGCTGCATCAGCGGCACAGGGTTGAAGAAGTGCATGCCGACGACGCGTCCCGGAAAACGCAATCCCGCGGCGAGCGCGGTGATCGACAGCGCCGACGTGTTCGACGCGAGGATCGCCGATGCGGTGACGATCTTCTCGAGCTCGCGCAGCAGCGTGCGCTTTTCGGTAAGGTCCTCGACGATCGCTTCGACGACGAGCCGCGCACTCACGCAATCGCCGAGCGCATGGACGGCGACGATGCGCCGCGACGCCGCCTCCGCCGCCGCGCTGTCGAGCTTGCCCTTCGCCGCGAGGCCCGACAGCGTTTGCGCGATGCCGCCGCGCGCTTTCTCGGCGGCACCGAGACGCGTATCGAAGAGCCTGACCGGGTGTCCTGCCTGCGCGGCGATCTGCGCGATGCCGCAGCCCATCGTGCCCGCGCCGATGACGGCGATCGTCGCCTCGCGTGGCACCGCTGCGGGAGCAGGCATTGGCAGCCGGCGGAGGAATCAGCGACCGGTGAATTTCGGCGGCCGTTTCGCGAGAAACGCCGTGACCCCTTCGCGATAGTCGACGCTTTGACCGAGCGTGCGCTGCGTATCGCGCTCGAGTACCAACTGTTGCTCGAGCGTGTTGCTCGCGGACGCGTGCAGGATGCGCTTGGTCGCCGCGAGACCGCCGGTCGGCGCCTGCGCGAGCTGCGCGAGCAAGGTATCGACGGTGGAGTTGAATACGTCGTCGTCGACGCATTTCCAGATCAGTCCCCACGCCTCGGCCTGTTCCGCCGTGAGCTTGTCGCCAAGCATCGCGAGGCCCATCGCCCGCGCCGAGCCGACGAGACGCGGCAGGAAGTACGAGCCCCCCGCGTCGGGAATCAATCCGATGCGGGAGAACGCCTGCACGAAGCTCGCGGAGCGCGTCGCGATGACGATATCGCATGCGAGCGCGATATTGGCGCCCGCGCCCGCGGCAACGCCGTTCACCGCGCAGACGACCGGTAGCGGCAACTCTCGCAGCGCGAGCACGAGCGGGCGATAGTGATTCTCGATCGACGCGCCGAGATCGACCGGCGTTTCACCCGGCGCCACCGAGCGATCGGCGAGATCCTGGCCGGCGCAAAAGCCGCGGCCCGCGCCGGTCAGAAGCAGGACACGAATCGACCGATCGTTCGCGACTTCGCGCAGCGCCGCGCGCAACTCCTCGTGCATCTGCGTCGTGAAGCTGTTCAGCCGATCCGGTCGGTTGAGCGTGATGCGCGCAATGGCATCGACGCATTCGAAGCGAATCTGTTCGTGATTCATGCGGCGTGCACCCGGTGCTGCACGACACGGAAGCGGTTGGCGACGTACGCGGCATCGGTCAACGCCGCGTTCGCCGCCGGATTGGCGCCTGTGCCGTGGAAATCGGAAAATGCGGCGGACTGATTGACGAAGACGCCGCGGGTGAGATTGATCGACAAGGCGACACCGACGTCTTCGGCGACGTCGATCGCGCGCTCGACGACAGCCTCGTCGGTCGAGTAGACGGACAGCGTCAACGCGCCATGCCCGATGACCGCGTCGCGCGCGATCGCCAGGCTATCTGCCGTGCTGTCGGTCGCGATCACGAAGGCGATCGGACCGAACCACTCGTTCAGGTACTTCGCGCGATCGTTGCGATCGAGCTTGACGATGAGCGGCGTGCGAATTGTCGCGCCCGGAAATTGCGCATGCGTGATTGCGCGCGTATCGAGCGCGATATCGCCGAGCGCGCGCGCGGCCTCGAGCCTGCGCAGCACGCCGTCGTTGACCACTGCGCCGAGCACTTCGATCGCGCGCGTGTCGTCGGCGAGGAGTTTCTGCACACCGTGCGCGAGCGCCGCGGCGACCTCGTCGAACGACAGATGGCCTTCCCCCGTATCGATGCCGCGCTTCGGCACGTAGATATTCTGCGGCGCCGTGCACATCTGGCCGGTATAGAGCGAAAGCGAGAACGCGAGATTTCGCACGAGTCCGGGGAAGTCGTTCGTCGAATCGACGACGACCTGGTTCACGCCGGCCTTCTCGGTGTACACCTGAGCCTGACGCGCGTGCTCCTCGAGCCAGCGCCCGTTGGCGGTGCTGCCGGTGAAATCGACGATCTTGATTTCGGGACGAAGCGCGAGCGATTGCGCGACGTCATCGCTGGCTTCGTGCGCGACGAGCGCGACGACATTCGGATCGAAGCCGCCTTCGCGCAGCACGTCGCGCGCGATGCGAACGGTGATCGCGAGTGGAAGGATCGCGTTTGGATGCGGCTTGACGATGACGGCATTGCCGGTCGCGAGGCTTGCGAAGATTCCCGGGTAAGCGTTCCAGGTCGGAAATGTGCTGCAACCGATGACGAGCGCAACGCCACGCGGGACGATGCGAAAGCGCTTCTCCATGCGTACCGGCTCGCCCTTGCCCAACGGCTTTTCCCACATCGCCTGCTCGGGCACGCGACGCATTTGATCCCACGCATATGCGACGGCCTCAAGGCCGCGGTCCTGCGCATGCGGCCCGCCTGCCTGGAATGACATGACGAACGCCTGTCCCGTCGTATGCATTACCGCATTGGCGATTTCGAAGCTCGCCTTGTTGATGCGATCGAGGATTTCCAGGCACACACCGACCCACGCCTGCGGTCCTGCCTTGCGCCATTCCGCCTGCGCCGTTTCGACGGCGGCCATCAAGGCGTCGATGTCCGGCTTGGGATAGGTGATGCCGAGACGCACGCCGTACGGCGAGCGCTCGCCGCCGACTTGTCCCACCGTGGCCGGTTGCGTCAGCGGGAAGCGCTGATTGGCAAGCTTGTCGAACGCCGCCTTGCCCGCCTCGGCGGCGCCCTCGCCATAAATCTTCGGACTCGGCGATTCGGGGTAAGGCGTCCAGAACGCGCGCGTGGATATCGCTTCCACCGCGCGATCGAGCGTCGCGCGATGTCGCTCGAAGAATGGATGCGGCACGAGACGACTTTCCTTCGTGAATGCGATTACTCTAGCACGCAAACGACGTCCGCGCGCGACGGCTGCAAGATGCCAGCGAACGTCATGCGACGCGATCGAAATCGATGCTCACGCGATCGGTGACCGGATAGCTTTGGCACGCAAGGATGAATCCGCGCGCCACTTCGTAATCCTCGAGCGCGAAGTTGACGTCCATGTCGACTTCGCCTTCGACGAGCTTGCAGCGACACGTGGAGCACACGCCGCCCTTGCACGAGAACGGCAGCTCGATGCCGTTGCGAAGGCCTCCATCGATGATGTTCTCGCGACCTTTTTCGAGCAGGAAGGTTCGCTGCGAACCATCGATCACGACGTTGACCTCGCATTCCGTCCGTGCCGCCTTTGGCAAAGGCCGCGGCACGTGCGTGTGCTTCGGGATGCTTGCGGCGAAGCGTTCGATGCGAATGCGCGCAGCCGGCATTCCATGCGCGACGAGCGATTCGCGCACGGCGTCCATCATGCCTTCGGGGCCGCAAACGAATGCATGGTCGACGTCGTCGATCGGCACCCACTGCTCGAACAACGCATCGGCCTTCTGCCGATCGATGCGGCCGTGCAGAAGCTCGATGTCCTGCGCCTCGCGCGAGAGCACGTGCACGAGGTTGAACCGCGCGAGATGGCGATCCTTGAGTGCCGCAAGCTCCTCGCGAAACATGACGCTCGCCGAGGACCGATTGCCGTAGATCAGCGTAACGCGCGACTTCGGCTCGGTTTCGAGCGCGGTGGCGACCATCGACACGATCGGCGTGATCCCGCTGCCGGCGGCAAGCGCCAGATAGTGGCGCGGCGTTCGCGCATCGGGGGCGAGATTGAAGCGACCCATGGGCGTCGTCACGTCGATCGTCTCTCCGGCGCGCAGCGCCTCGTTCGCCCAGCACGAGAAGAGTCCACCGGGCGCGCGCTTGATGGCGATTCGCAGCGGCTGGCCCTCGGGCACACAGATCGAGTACGAGCGGCGCACGTGCTCGCCTTCGATCTTCGCGCGAAGCGTCAGGTGCTGTCCGGCGACGAAGCGGAACTCGTCGCGCAATGTTTCGGGAACGTCGAACGTGAGCGCGATCGCATCGCGCGTCTCGCGGTCGACCTTCGCGATCCGTAGCGGATGGAACTTGCTCAAGGCGCGCGCGTGCTTGGCCTCAATGCGCCTTGACGTAGTCGAACGGCTCGCGGCAATCGGCGCAGCGGTATTGCGCCTTGCATGCGGTGGAGCCGAAGCGCGACAGCTCCTCGGTGCTCGACGACCCGCAGTTCGGACATTGGACGGCGGATTGCGGCGGTTCGGACCATTGCACGACGCGCGCGGGGGGTGCGATGCCGTTGCGCGCGAGTTCTTCGCGCGCTTCGGGAGCGATCCAGTCGCTGCTCCATGGGGGCGTCAGGACGGTGGCGATGCGCGGCGGTGCGCTCGTGACTTTCGCCAGCGCGGATCGCACATCGGCCTCGATCGCGCGCATCGCCGGGCAGCCGGTATACGTGGGCGTCAGCGTGACGATGCATTCGTTGTCCGTGCATGTCACATCACGGACGATCCCGAGCTCGACGATCGAGACCGCGGGAAGCTCGGGATCGGGAATATCACCGAGTGCGTGCCAGGCCGCGATGGCGCTTGTCATGGTCGTGTCGTTCGTCATGAATCTGTAATCCGATCGCTACGTCACCAGCGCGCGTCGGGATGCGAGCGCGGCAAGATCTGCATCTCGGCCAGCATGTGCGACAGATGCTCGGTGTGAACGCCCTGCTTGCCGCCGCGATTGCCGGCGCCCTGCATCCATGCGTCGCTTGGGACGGCAAGCGTCGCCTCGGCGAAGACCAAGCGCACCGCGGCGATCCACGGCGCATGCAACGCCTGCACGTCGGGCGCCACGCGCGCGTCGATCAGCGCGCGCTCGATGTCGTCGACGGCGAACATCTCCCCGGTATAGGGCCACAATGCATCGACGGCGGCCTGCATGCGCGCGTTTGACGTGTCCGTCCCGTCGCCGAGGCGAACGACCCAGCCCGACGAGCGCTCGAGGTGATAGCGCACCTCGGTGAGCGCCTTCGCGGCAATCGCGGCGATGCGCGCATCGCGGCTTGTCGCGAGCTCGGCCAGCACGAGCGCGTGCCATTGGTCGAAGAAATACTGTCGCGCGATCGTGTCGCCGTAATGGCCGTTGGGCTGCTCGACGATGAGCAGGTTCCGGAACTCGCCGCTGTCGCGAAAGTAGGCGAGCCGATCCTCGGTCGTTCCCGCCATCTCGGCCGCGTAACCGAGCCACAGACGCGCCTGACCGAGCAGGTCGAGGCCGACGTTGGTCGAGGCGATGTCCTCTTCGAGCGCCGGACCTTTCCCAACCCATTCGCCGAGTCGCTGCGCGAGGACGAGGTCGTTGTCGCCGAGGCGGAGGAGGTAGTCGAAGAGCCGCGATGGGCGCGGAGCGTCGTTCATCGTTGCGATTGGCTCCATTCCGCGAATCCGGGGTAACCGAAGAGGGACGAGGGATGAGAGTGGCCAAGCGAACGCTTCATCGAAAGTGACTCTCCTCCCTCATCCCTCCCGTTTTTGCGGTCCCGCATTTCACAAATGCTTCACCTCGTCCGGCATCGGGAAAAACGTCGGATGCCGATACACCTTGTCGTTCGCGGGCTCGAAGAGCGGCGCCTTGTCGCCGGGCGACGAGGCGTGGATGTCCGCCGAGCGCGCGACCCAGATCGAGACGCCTTCGTTGCGCCGCGTGTAGACGTCGCGCGCATTGCGGATCGCCATCTCGGCATCGGCCGCGTGAAGGCTGCCGACGTGCTTGTGCGCAAGTCCGTGCTGCGAGCGGATGAAGACTTCCCACAGCGGCCATTCGCTCGTCATTGCACGAACTCCCTCTCTCCAACGGGGAGCGGGCTGGGCTGAGGGGTCGCCGCGCGCTTTCGCGCGTGCGCCTCGGCCGCCGCGCGCACCCACGCGCCCTCTTCCCACGCCTCGATTCTTACGCGCATCCGTTCGCGATTGCACGGGCCGTGGCCCTTCAGCACCTCGTGAAACTCGTTCCAGTCGATCTCGCCGAAGTCGTAGTGCCCGCGCGCGTCGTCCCACCCGAGCTTGTCGTCGGGGATCTTCAAGCCGAGATATTCCGCCTGCGGCACCGTCTGGTCGACGAATCGCTGCCGTAACTCGTCGTTCGACAGGAGCTTTATCTTCCAGCGCGTCGACTGCGCACCGTGAACGCTCTGCGTGTCGGGCGGCCCGAACATCATCAGCGAAGGCCACCACCAGCGGTTCAACGCGTCCTGCGCCATGCGCTTCTGCTCCGCGGTGCCGTTCGCGAGCACCATCATGATCTCGAAGCCCTGGCGCTGATGGAAGCTCTCTTCCTTGCAGATGCGCACCATAGCGCGCGCGTAAGGCCCATAAGAGGTGCGCTGCAGCGGCACCTGGTTCATGATCGCAGCCCCGTCGACCAGCCAGCCGATCGCGCCGATATCGGCCCAGGTGAGCGTCGGATAGTTGAAGATCGTCGAATATTTCGCACGGCCAGAATGCAGCGCCTCGACCATCTCGTCGCGGCTGATGCCGAGCGTCTCGGCGGCGCAATAGAGATAGAGACCATGCCCGCCTTCGTCCTGAACTTTCGCCAGCAACACCGCCTTGCGGCGCAGGCTCGGCGCGCGCGTGATCCAGTTGCCTTCGGGCAGCATGCCGACGATCTCCGAATGGGCGTGCTGCGAGATCTGGCGGATCAGCGTCTTGCGATAGGCCTCGGGCATCCAGTCCTTGGGCTCGATGAAGTCGTCGGCGGCGACGCGCGCGTCGAATTCGGCCAGCTTCTCGGGATCCTCTTGGGAAGAGGCCATGCGCTGCTTTTCGAGTTCGGTCGTATACATGAGAGCACCCTACAATAAACCGACCGAGCGGTCAATTAATCCACCACCGCCCCGCCGATGCTGCGCGAAAGCCCTGTGAACAAAGCGATATCCTTGCCGTCCGCCGTCGTCACGCGTACCTGATAAACGCCCGAGCGGCCGGAAACGCTCTGCTCCTGCGCTTCGGCCACGAGTCGGTCGCCCTCCTTTGCTGGCGCCAGGAAGACGATCGAGGCCTGCTGTGCCAGCGCATTCACATTGTGCGAGTTGCAGGCATAGGCGAACGCCGTGTCGGCGAGCAGGAAGATCATCCCACCGTGCGCCAGCGCGTGG
>DATFCW010000145.1:0-4660 GCA_035252665.1 Casimicrobiaceae bacterium
TGGCAGCGTTCGTCGTGGCGATCGAGCGTCTGCTCGCGCGACGCGATGTGCCGGGATCGATCGCGCTGCTTATCACGTCCGACGAGGAAGGCCCGTCGGTCGACGGCACCGCGAAAGTCGTCGCGCGCCTGCAAGCGGAGCGCACGAGGATCGACTACTGCATCGTCGGCGAGCCTTCGTCGTCCGCACGGCTCGGCGACATGATCAAGAACGGCCGCCGCGGAACGCTGTCGGGGACGTTGATCGTCAAGGGCGTGCAGGGCCATGTCGCGTATCCGCACCTTGCGAAAAATCCGATTCACGCCGCCGCTCCAGCGATCGCGGAGCTCGCGACCACGCACTGGGACGATGGCAACGAATACTTTCCGCCGACATCGTTCCAGTGCTCGAACATTCGCGCCGGAACGGGCGCGACGAACGTGATCCCCGGATCGCTCGAGCTGCTGTTCAACTTTCGCTATTCGACTGCGAGCTCGCGCGAGTCGCTCGCATCGCGCCTCGAAGCGATCCTGCATCGACATGGCCTCGACTACGCGCTCACCTTCACCGCGCACGGCGACCCGTTTCTCACGAAAAAAGGCCGGCTCGTCGACATCGTGAGCGCCGCGATCCGCGAGGTAGCGGACGTCGACCCGGTACTGTCGTGTGAAGGCGGCACGTCGGATGGCCGCTATATCGCGGGCATCTGTCCGGAAGTGGTCGAGATCGGGCCGGTGAACGCGACGATCCACAAGCTGAACGAGCGGGTGGCGGTCGCCGATCTCGAGCCGCTCGCCGAAATTTACGCGCGCATTCTCGAGCGGCTCCTTGCAGTGACGACATGAATCTGCCGCCCGAGCTCGAGACGCTGCGCGACGTGCTGCGCTTCGCGGTGTCCCGATTCGCCGCGGTGGGCTTGTCGTTCGGGCACGGCTTCGCGAACGCGTACGACGAGGCGAGCTACCTGATCCTGCATGGGCTTCATTTGCCGCTCGATCACGCGGAGCTCTTTCTCGACGCAAAGCTTACGCAAGCCGAGCGCAACGACCTCGCAGCGCTTCTCACCCGGCGCATCGACGAGCGCGTTCCGGCGGCGTATCTGACCCACGAAGCATCGCTCGGCGAATTTCGCTTTCACGTCGACGAGCGCGTGCTGATCCCGCGTTCGTTCATCGCCGAGCTGCTGCCCGACGGGCTCGCGCCGTATATCCCGGACGCGTCGTCGATCAAATCGGCGCTCGACCTTTGCACCGGCTCGGGATGCCTGGCCGTGCTGCTCGCGCATGCGTTCCCGGTCGCGGATATCGACGCAGCCGACGTGTCATCGGACGCGCTGGCGGTCGCGCAGCGCAACGTGCGCGACTACGGCCTCGCCGGACGCATCAACCTGATCCGCTCCGATCTCTTCGACAACCTGCCGCAGAAGTCGTACGACCTCATCATCAGCAATCCGCCGTACGTGACGACGAGCGCGATGGACGAATTGCCGCGCGAGTACCAGCACGAGCCGAAGCTTGCGCTTGCCGGCGGCGATGACGGCCTCGACGCGGTGCGCGTCATCCTCAAGGAAGGACCCCGCTTTCTCTCGCCCGACGGCTTGCTGGTGGTCGAGGTGGGCCATAATCGCGAGGCCGCCGAATCGGCGTTTCCGCGCATGCCGTTCCTCTGGCTCGCGACGCGATCGTCGAGCGACAGCGTGTTTCTGCTGTCGCGCAACGATCTCGTCGCCGGAAGGTAGCGAGCTCGTCAGCCCGACGCGGAAGATTTCGGTAATGCGTACGCGACGATCTGGTCGGAGACCTGATCCTTCATGTTCGTATTGCCGCCAACGTCGAATACGACGTACTGGCGCCCCTTGTACATGTAGGTCGCCGGCGTAGCGACCGCAGGTGCATCGACCTGCGCACGCCACAGCATCTTGCCGGTTTTGAGATCGATCGCGCGAACGCGCGCATCCATCGAGCCGCCGATGAAGATCAGGCCCGTCTGCGTGATCACCGGTCCGCCGATGCTCGGCGAGCCCCAGGACTTCGGCATGTAGAAGCCCCACTTCTGCACCTCGCCGAATGGCTTGCGCCACAGCAAGTCGCCGGTATTGAGGTCGTAGGCCGACAACGTTCCATACGGCGGATTCCAGCACGGCATGCCCCAGCGGTTGAAGAAGTAGCGCAGATGAAATCCATACGGCGCGCCTGACTGCGGAAAGTAGCCGTTGGCCAGGTTGGTCGAAGGGTCACCCTTCTTCGTGATCTCGTTGTATTTCGCCCGAGGCACGAGCTCGAGGATCTGCGCGACGTTCGAGCTGTTCACCACGTAGGTGTTGGTGCGCGGATCGACTGCGCCGCCGCCCCACTCCACGCCGGCCGCGGTCGACGGATACTCGATCGTGCCCTTGAGGCTCGGCGGCGTGAAGCGCGGCCCGTGGCGCAGCTTGTTGAACTCGCTGGAGCACTCGCCGAAGCTCGTCCAATCGGCAAGCGACGAAATGCCGGGGAGTTGGTTCGGAACCGTCGGCTGTGGCTTGGTCGGATAGGGTTGCGTCGGCGAGATCGTTTCACCTGCGACGTCGGTCGGCGGCACCGGCTTCTCGGTGACCGGGAAGATGGGCTCGCCGGTGAGGCGATTCAGCACGTACAGGAAGCCCATCTTCGTGGTCTGCACGAGCGCGGGAATTGTCTTGCCGTCCTTATGCAGGTCTACGAGCGTGGGCGCCGAGTTTGTGTCGTAATCCCAGATGTCGTGGTGCACGAGCTGGCGGCTCCACAGCACCTTGCCGCTGTCGGCGTCGAGCGCGGTGACGGACGTCACGAGCGGCAGCTTTTCCTCGCGCATGCCGCCGTAGTAGTTGGGACTCGGCGAGCTCACGGGCACATAGACGATGTTGTGCTGGGGATCGATCGACATGCTCGCCCATATGTTGGCCGTGCCGGTCGTCTTGGCGTCCTGATCGGGGATCGGCTTGAACGTCCAGTCGAGTTTGCCGGTTTGCGCGTCGACGGCGAGCACGCTTCCGGGTGGTGCTTCCGCGTAGAACCAATCCTTGCCGGCCCAGCCGATGTAGAGCTTGTCCTTGTAGACCGTGGGCGGCTGAAGAATCGATAGCGGCCACTTGTTGTTGACCGTGTTCCATTGATTGATGTCGAGCACGCCATGGTCGCCGAAGCCGTCGCATGCTTTGCCCGTATCGGCGTCGACGGCGTAAAGCTTCCCGGCCATCGTGCCGATGTAGACGATCTTCTGGCACGGCTTGCCTGGTTGCGGTGATTCGGCCTGCCAGTACGCGACGCCGCGCGACTTCAAGTGCCACTGGGTCAACCCCTTGAGAACCGTGTGCGGATCGAACGTCCACTTCACCTTGCCGGTGTCCGGTGCAAGGGCAAAGATTCGGTAGAACGGCGTCGCGACGTACACGGTGTCGTCGACGAACAGCGGCGTTGCCTCGAAGTTCGTCTCCGGAGTTCCGGCGTGACCATCCGAGACGTCGCCGGTGTGCACTTCCCAGGCCTTCTGCAACTCATCGACATTCTGCGGCGTGATTTGCGCAAGGCGCGCGAACTTCTGATCCATCAGGTCGCCGTTGAACGTGTACCAGCCGCGGTAGCGGACGCTCGCCTCCTCGGGCATCACGTTGGAGGTCCCCGATTGAGGCGGCGATGCCTTCGACGCTGCGGCGGCACCGTGATCGTCCTGGCCTCGCGCATTCGGCATGAGGCCAGACGACAGCGACGCGAGCGTGCCGACGACGGCCAGCGCGGCGATGGTCGTCGCTGGCGCAGGCACTGCCGTTGGTGCGATCCCGGCGATGATCTCGATCAGCCAACCGAGCAACGCGAGCGCACTTCCGCCAAGCACCCACCAGGCTTCGAGCATGTACGCAGCAAAGCCGGTACCGACGATGTCGATGAGCAGCACGGCAAGCAGCACGCCGTACGCTGCCTTCGAAGACGGACGCAAGCGTTGCAGTGCAAGGGCGAGGACCAGCACGAGTCCGCTGCTGGCGATGATCAGCAGTACCCCGCCGGTTCCGTGGATGCCATTGCCCGGCCAGAAGAAGTCGAAGATGGATGCGCCAAGCGCAATCAGCGCACCCAAGAAGAGAAGCCAGGCAGCACGAGCCTGGCGCATGTTCAGCGTCATGACACCTCCGAATGTCGAGGCCAAGCACATGCGACTCGCCATGCGGGGTGGATCAAGCCATCGAAGCGTCGCTGCTCGGCAACAGGTTACGTCGGTACGACCTTCCGCCGCGCGTGCGGGTTGCGGGTACGCGGGTCAGACATACGCCGAGTTGGATGTCGGCGGAAATCGGTGCCAGAGATGAATTTCGATGCGGAAATACATCTCTGGCACCAATTACGCGGCGAGACCGAAGAACTGCTGTATCCGTCGCATCAGATCGGTCGTACGGTTGGTGCCCGGCCGCGCGAGCACGTGCGCGTCGAGCGCCTGCAGCATCGCCTCGTTCGCCGCCTGCCGCTCGCCGAGAATTTGCGCGAGCATCTCGGCCAGTTCCGGCCGCGCGCGAATCACCGCATCGAAGCCTTCCTTGTCGAGGCGATAACAAAGCGCTTCACCGACGGCGACGACGGTCGCCGTGCGCGGCTGGCCAAGCAGCAGGCCCATTTCGCCGAAATACGCCGGCGCGCCGAGCGTGGCGAGCTTGTGCCGGGCGCCGTTGCCG
>DATFCW010000146.1:0-3006 GCA_035252665.1 Casimicrobiaceae bacterium
GAGGGGAGGGTTCGATGAAGCGCGTTTTCGCCGTTTCCTGTTTCGCATTGCTCGCATTGTCCGCGTCAGGCGCTTTTGCCGCCGGACTGTTTCGGGCGTATTTGTCGGTCAATGGCAAGGACGTCAATCCATGCACCGTCCAGCAGCCGTGTCGGCTCCTGCCTGCGGCCCTTGCCGCGATCGCGGACGGCGGCGAAGTGTGGATGCTCGATTCGGCGAATTACAACACCGGTACCGTGATCGTGGCCAAATCGGTCACGATCCTGGCTGTTCCCGGCGCGCTGGGCAGCCTGGTCGCACCGCTCGACGCGGATGGATTGGCGATCGACGGTCCGGTCAACGTAACGTTGCGCAACTTGGTCGTGCGGGACTTGAGCGGCCGCGGCACGACGACCACAGCAATTCATATGCTGAGCGGCCTCAATCTGCGCATCGAGAACTGCGAAGTGTACGGCCCAAGGAACGGGATCAGGATCGAGTCTTCGGGCGCCGCAGCGACCATTGTCAACACGACGATTCACGAAACGATCATTGCTGTTGCGGCCCATGGTGCGAGCAGCGTTTCGATCGACGGATTGAGCGTCGACAACAGCAGCGTGGCGATCGCCGCGTTCGACGGAGCGCGCGTGACGATCAGCAACAGCTCGTTGACGCCCCACACGACCGCAATCCAGGCGACCGCGGCGACGCCGGGTTCGCAGACCGTCGTCAATCTTGCTCGATCGACGATCGCGTCGACGAGGAGCCTCTCGGAGGGCTTTCTCGTTTCCTCCGAAAGCGGCGCCGGCGTCGAAGTGTTCGTCCGTTCCAGCACCATTCACGCCGACACGGGCTTCGTTTTTGCCAACGCGGGCGGCCTCGAAAAGATCTTCAGCTATGGCGACAACGGGCTCGTGTTCTACAACGCGGCAACGTCGGGCGGAACACTGACGCCGATCTCGCAGATTTAGGCCCGGTGGCGGCACACGAAGGATCGAGTCGAATGCGCGGCTAACCGCCCCATGGCATCCGCACGGCAGAGCGACCATGCCCTCCTATCGCCCTTTGCGCTACACGCTGCGCCAGTTGAGCTACTTCGCGGTGACGGCCGACGTGCTTTCCTTCACCGCCGCGTCGAAGTTGCTGCACGTTTCCCAGCCTTCGATCTCGACTGCGCTTGCCGAGTTGGAGTCCTCGTTCGGCGTACAGCTATTCGTGCGCCTCGGCTGCCTCGCCTCGCTCGCTCCGCCGGTGCTGCCCACGATCGTTGCGAGCTTCATCGCCCCAGTACGCGAATGTCGAATTCGACACACGCGAGGTTAGCCATGACGAACTGCTGCGTGGCTTGCGCGATGGCAGCCTTAACCTTGCGCTCACTTACGATCTGGCGCTCGTCGACGAAATCGAATTCATGCCGCTCGTCGCGCTTCCCCCGTACGTGATTCTGCCGAAGCTGCACAAGCTGGCTCGCATGGGTCCGGTGCCGCTCGCAAGCCTGCTCGACGAGCCTTACGTGATGCTCGACCTCGCGTACAGCCGCGAATACTTCGCCTCGCTCTTCGATACGGTGGGTCATCGCCCCGTGGCCGCCTTCCAGTCGGCGCAACCCGAGGTGGTTCGTGGCATGGTCGCCAATGGGTTGGGCTACAGCATCCTGAACTTCCCCCTCAAATCGACGCAAACAGTCGACGGCGGGAGTTCGCCATTCGGCCCTTCAAGGAGAAACTGCGCGCAATGACGCTGGGGATCGCACGGCTTGCAAGCGTAGAGCCTCGCCGGGTGGTGCAGCGATTCGCGCAGTTTTGCGCGGCCAGGATCAGCCGATCGGCGTCTCGCGCAAAGCGGAGCGTTTTCGCGGAAGGGGCCTTGCGGAGTCGGCATAGCTAAAATGCATGCATTGCATGTCTAGAAAGTTTTTGCAAATGCATGCCGGCGGACATACAGTGTTCGGCTCGGTTCAACATTGCGCGGCTCGGATGCCTCCCGGCGCCCCCGTCAGAAAGCCGCTCCCCCAGGACGAGGATCGCAAGACAATGTCAGTCGAGAAAACCGACGTGCTCGTTGTTGGCGCCGGCCAGGCGGGCGTGGCTATGAGCGAGCACCTGAGCCGAGCGGGTATCCCTCACCTGGTGACCGAGCGTGGCCGCATCGCCGAACGCTGGCGCAGCGCCCGCTGGGATTCTCTGGTTGCGAACGGTCCGGCCTGGCACGACCGATTCCCCGGAATGGAGTTTCGGGGCGGCCCCGATCGCTTCGTTCCCAAGGAGCAGATCGCCGATTACTTCGTCGCGTATGCGAAGAAGATCTCGGCGCCGATCCGCTGCGGCGTCGAGGTCACGCGCGTGGAGCGCAACGTCGGCCGTCCGGGCTTTTGCATCGCGACCTCGGCCGGACCCATCGAGGCGCGGTACGTGGTCGCTGCGACCGGACCGTTCCAGGTGCCGATCATTCCGCCTTTTGTCCCACAGACGGCGGCGATCACGCAACTTCATTCCGCGAGCTACCGCAACCCTGGTCAGTTGCCGAACGGAGCCGTCCTGGTCGTCGGCGCGGGCTCCTCCGGCGTGCAGATTGCCGACGAGCTGTCGCACGCGGGCCGGCGCGTCTACCTCTCGGTCAGCATTCACGATCGGCCGCCGCGCAGCTATCGCGGACGCGACTTCTGCTGGTGGCTCGGCGTCCTCAACAAATGGGACGCCGAAACGACCGCGGGCGTCGAGCACACGACGATCGCGGTGAGCGGCGCGTACGGCGGCAGAACGATCGATTTCCGGCGTCTCGCGCGACAGGGAATAACGCTGCTTGGCAAGACCGAGGCGTTCGAGAACGGCGTGATGCGCTTCGCCGGTGATCTCGCGACGAACATCGAGCGCGGGGATGCAACCTATCTGTCGCTCCTCGACGAGGCGGATGCCTTCGTCGCACGAAACGGCCTCACGCTGCCCGATGAGCCGCAAGCACGCGAGCTTCTGCCGATGCCCGAGTGCGCAACCCACCCGATCCTCGCGCTCGATCTCGAGCAGGCCG
>DATFCW010000147.1:0-2282 GCA_035252665.1 Casimicrobiaceae bacterium
TCGGCGGCGTTCGCCGCAATCGCGAGGATGCGTGGTGGCGCAGAACCGCGTCGCGACTGATGAACCGTCTTCGCGAGCGCATCACGCGGATCAGGATGACCGACCAGGGCTGCATGCTTCGCGCGTACAGCCGCGACATCGTCGACGCCATCAGCGCTGCTCGCGAAGTGAGCACGTTCATTCCCGCGCTCGCCTACACGTTCGCCCATCATCCGACCGAGGTAGACGTTCTGCACGAAGAGCGCGTTGCCGGCGTGTCCAAGTATTCGATGTACCGGCTCATTCGACTCAACTTCGACCTCGTCACCGGCTTCTCGCTCGTACCGCTGCAACTCTTCTCGGTCGCAGGCATGATCGTCGCCCTGACATCGGTGGTGCTCTACGCGATCGTGATCGTGGAGCGCGCGGTCATGGGGGGCTTTCTCGAAGGCGTGAAGGCGTTGTGGGACCGCGACATCCTCGCGTTCTTCCTGATCGGCTGCATCATGTTCGGTGTCGGACTGCTCGGTGAGTACGTCGGACGCATCTACCAGCAGGTGCGCGAGCGGCCGCGCTACGTGATCCGCGCGGTGCTGGAGCGCGACCACGAGGACGTCGAGCTTCCGCATCGCCCCGCGGAGAGCGTACGGGCGATTCGGTGAACGTCGATTCCGCGCGCGCGCCGATCGGTGCCACGCCGCGCTCCCGGGCTGTCGTGTTCGCTTATCACAATGTCGGCGCGCGCTGCCTTCGCGTTTTGCGGGCGCACGATGTCGACGTACGACTCGTCGTCACGCATCCCGACGATCCGTCGGAGGCACGATGGTTCGCGCGCGTTGCCGACGTTGCCGCAGACCTCGCGATCCCATGCGTCGTCGCGGACGACATCGACGCAACGGAGATCGTCGAACGCGTCGCTGGGATCGCGCCGGATTTCATCTTCAGCTTCTACTATCGCCGGATGCTGGCGCCGAACCTCCTCGTGCTCGCGCGCCGCGGCGCGCTCAACATGCACGGGTCGCTCTTGCCGCACTACCGCGGTCGCGCACCGGTCAACTGGGCGGTGCTGCACGGCGAGCGACGGACGGGCGCGACGTTGCACTACATGACGGACAAACCCGACGCAGGCGACATCGTCGCGCAGCAGGCGGTGCCCATCCTGCCCGACGATACGGCGGGTGAAGTGTTCGACAAGGTGACGCTCGCGGCCGAGATCTGCCTCGACGCCGCGCTTCCCGCATTGATCGCCGGAACGGCGCCTCGCATCGCCAACGATATCGCGCGCGGCTCGTATTTCGGCGCGCGCACGCCAGAGGACGGGCGCATCGACTGGCGTAAATCGGCCGTCGACATTCACAATCTCGTGCGCGCGGTCGCACCGCCGTATCCGGGTGCGCGCACCACGCTCAACGGCGTCCCGGCGCACGTGCTTCGTACCCGCGTGCTCGATGCCCATGCCGCACCGCACGCACCGATGCTCACTTTGGGCGAGCCGTTGATCGCGCGCTGCGGCGGCGGCGGGTCGCTTCGCATCGACCTGCTCGAGCTCGACGGGCGACCCGTCAGCGCATCCGAGCTTCGCGCGCGCTTCGGCGCGTCGAGCCTGCCGCTCGCCTGACGCGCGCTACAATCGCGCGGCCCGTTCCACTCGTGCAACGCATGAAACGCATCCTGATCCTCGGCGTCAACGGCTTCATCGGCCATCACCTGTCGAAGGCGATCGTCGCTGGCACCGACTGGGAGATCTACGGGATGGACATGCAGACCGAGCGCATCGCCGATCTCATGTCCGAGAAGCGCTTTCACTTCTTCGAGGGCGACATCACGATCAATCGCGAGTGGATCGAGTATCACGTCAAGAAGTGCGACGTGCTGCTGCCACTTGTCGCGATCGCAACGCCCGCCACGTACGTGCGCGAGCCGCTTCGCGTGTTCGAGCTCGATTTCGAGGCCAACCTGCCGATCGTACGCTCGGCCGTGAGGCACGGCAAACGCCTCGTGTTCCCGTCGACGTCCGAGGTGTACGGGATGTGCGCCGATGCCGAGTTCGACCCGGAGCGTTCCGACCTGGTGCTCGGCCCAATCAACAAGCCGCGCTGGATCTACGCCTGCGCCAAGCAGCTCATGGATCGGGTGATCCATGCGTACGGCGAGCAGGACGGCCTCGACTACACGCTGTTCCGGCCGTTCAACTGGATCGGCGCCGGACTCGACTCGATCAATACCGCGAAGGAAGGAAGCTCGCGCGTCATCACGCAGTTCCTCGGCCACATCGTGCGCGGCGAGCCGATCAAGCTCGTCGA
>DATFCW010000148.1:0-4226 GCA_035252665.1 Casimicrobiaceae bacterium
AGCAGAGCACGAGGATCGCCATGCCGCCGGTCAACTCGAGCGGCGCGACATTGAACGCGACGATGTACGACACGCCGATCACCGTCCCCGGCACGGCGAAGCTCACGAGCGTCAGGAACTCGAACGCGCGCCGACCGGCAAAGCGATGACGCGTGATCACGTATGCCGACAACAATCCGACGAGCGCGGTCAGCGGCGCCGACACGAGCGCGACCTCGATCGTCGTAAACAGGCTATCCCATGCGGAGCCATCGAAGAAGATGCCGCGCGCGGCCCATTCGATGCGGAAGCCGTCGAGGAAATGATGAAACGACGGCGTCATGTCGCCGCGCCCGATGTCGCGCACGAAGCCGCCGGTCAGGATCACCGCATAGCACGCGAGCGTGAACACGATGAATGCCGCGGCGATCCAGAAGCACGCGAGCCAGAGTTGCCGCGGCAACGCCGCGGGCGCCCCACCGTCGCCTTTGCCTGTAACTGTCACGTACGACGCGCGGCCAACCCAGCGTTGCTGCAGCACGAACGCGCCGAGCGTCAGCGCGAGCAGCACCACCGCGAGTACCGCCGCGCGGCCTGCATCGTATTGCGCGCCGGCGATCGCGAAGAAGATCTTCGTCGAGAGCACCTCAAAATTGCCGGCGAGCACGATCGGATTGCCGAAGTCGGCGAGGCTTTCGACGAACGCGAGCAGGAACGCATTCGCAAGCGCGGGACGAAGCAGCGGCCATGTCACCGTGCGAAACACGCGACCCGGCGTGCTGCGCAGCGTCTGCGCCGCTTCCTCGAGCGAAGGACTGATCGCCGCCAGCGCGCCGTGCAGCAGCATGAACGAGATCGGCGTGAACGTGAGAAGTTGCGCGATCGCTACGCCGGGCAGCCCGTAGATCCAGCGCGATCGCGGAATGCCGATTGCCTCGAGCCAGCTCGTGACGAGCCCGGTTCGTCCGAACAGAACGACGAGCGCAAGCGCGACGACGAACGGCGGAGTAATGACTGGCAGCACCGACATCAGCTTCAGCACGCCGCCGTAACGGCGGCCGCCACGCTGCACGACGAGCGCGAGCGCCAGCCCGAGCAACGTTGACGCGACCCCGACGATGCTCGCAAGCAGCGCCGAGTTGATCGCGACGCCGCAGCGCGTGCCGCCACCGAAGCAGCCCAAACCCCAGATGTCCTCGGTCAACAGCCGATCGCCGACGAGTGCGGGCGCGAATTTGCCGTGAGCATCCTGCACGGCCGCGATGAACGCGGTGCCGATCGGATAGAAGACGAACAGCACGAGCAGCACCGAGATCGTGACGACGATCGTCGCGATCGTGTCGTTGCCGACGAAGAGCCCCATGCGCGCGAACGCACGCGCCGCGCATACGGTGAGCGCGACCAGCGCGACGGCGGCGCCGATGCCGAACGATGGCCCGCTTTTCCCGGCCAGAAAACCCTCGCCGAAGGTCCACGCGACTGCGAACACTGCGAAGAGCGCCGTCATCGGCGCACGACGCAACCAGGCGAACGCAAGCGTGGCGAATGTCGCGAGCAGAACGGGAACGAGCGACGACGCGGCCGCGTACTGCGGCCACTTCGCCGCGGCGCCGCCGACAATGAGCGAAAGCGCGCTCGCACCTCCATCCAATCCCCAAGGCAGAAGTGCTAACGCGACGATCGCCACGCCGGCGCAAATCGGCGTGGCGAGATCGCGCACCGCGCGAAAGCCGCGCGAAAGCGGCAGCGGCGCCGCGATCGGCGTGGCCACGAGACGCTACTTGGTCAGCGACCCGATCTCCTTGTCCCAGCGCTTAAGAAGCCGGGTGCGCTCCGCCGTCGAGCCGTATTTGGCGAAGTCGTAGTTGATGAGCTTGATCTCCGAGAACTTCGGCGCGAGCGGCGACACCTTGGCGTTCTTGTTCGACGGAAGCTGATACGACACCTTCGCGTCGAGGCCGATGGCCTGCGCCTCGGGCGTGAGCGCCCAGTCGTACCACTTCTTCGCGTTCTCCATGTTCTTCGCGCCCTTGATGATGCTCATGCTGCCGATCTCGTAGCCGGTGCCTTCGCACGGCGACACGATCTTGAGCGGCGCGCCGCCGAGGATCTGATAGAGCGCATCGTGCTGGAACACGATGCCGACCATCGTCTCGCCGGTCGCCGCGGCGCGGGCCGGCGCGGCGCCGGATTTCGTGTACTGGTTGATGTTCTTGTTGAGCGCCTTCAGGTAGTCGAACGCCTTGTCCTCGCCCATGATCTGCACGAGCGTCGCGAGCATGTTGTACGACGTGCCCGACGAGTTGGGATTGGCGACCTGCACCTCATCGTTGAATTCGGGCTTGACGAGGTCGGCCCAGCACTTGGGCTCGGCAATTTTTTTCTTCTTCAATAGCTCGGTGTTGTACGTGTAGCCGAGCGCACCGGCATACACGCCGACCGTGCGGTACTTCGACTCCTCCGCTTGTCGCACCGCCCAGTCGTGCAACTGCGAGAGCATCGGCGACTTGTACGGCTCGGTCAGGCCTTCTTCCGCCGCTTGCAAATGCGGATCGCCCGTGCCTCCCCACCAGATGTCGCCACGCGGGTTCGCCGCCTCGGCCTTGATCTGCGCGTAGAACTCGCCCGCGCTCTTGCGCGTCATCAGCACATGGATGCCGAACTTCTTCTCGAAGGCGGCGACCATCGGCCGGCACCACTCTTCCTGCACCGTGCAGTAGACGACGAGCTCGCCTTGTGCAGCCGCCGCGAGCGGCAGCGCGAACAAAAACGCGGGCACGAGGGCCCGCAGCCACGACGACGTCCGCATTCCTTCCTCCGGATCGGGATGGCGGGGCGAATCCCCGCGCCGGCCGGCGAGTGTAGCGCGAAACGTGCAGCCAGACCGACTTTCCGGAAAGCCGAGTCTCGTCCTATCTGTCGAAACGAATGTCCGGTGCCTCCGCGATCACCGGCGCACCGACGCGAGTCAGTGCGCTGTCGATCGTTCGTCGCATGTTCGCGATCGCCTCTCGCTGAGACTGCATCAGGCGCCGTTGTTCTTCCATGGTGCGTTCCTGTGCATCGAGCCGCCGCTCGAGCGCGTCGATCCTCGCGTCCTTCGCTTCGACGATCCGGTGCAGACCCCGGATCGCGGCGAGCGCGACGCCGGCCTCGTCCTGCAAGCCGATCGCCTTGTCGGTGTGCCCGAGACCGAAGTTCGCGTAGAAATCCTGCGCCATCGGCCCGATGTGCCGGTCGTTGGCATTCGGCCCGTCCTTCGGTTGCCATGCGTAGACCGGCATCGCGACGAGCTTCGCGAGAACGTCGATGCCGTCGAGCTCGGCCAGGTTGCGCTTGAGATTGCGGTCGCTCGAGCAGAAGATGTTCGAGCCGCTCGTCAGCGTGCATCCCCATGTCGCTCTTCCCAGTCCGTCCACCGCAGTGACGAACCAGACGCCACCGGTCGCGCGCACGTTGAACGTGTTATCCGCGTTCGCGCCCCACCCGTAAGGAGGCGCGAGGGAAGGGTCGAAGGGTGCTCCATTCTCCGCGTAATCGGACCACACGAATTCGCCGACCGCCCTCGCGATGGCGTGCGTACCGGCGGCCAAGGTGTTGTCAGAGTCAGCGGTATTGAGCAGACCTCCGACCGTGACGCTGCCAAGCCCGTTAGCGTGGTTGCCGTTGCCGCCCAAGGCCACCGCATATTGATTCGTGGCGCTGTTCAAGCTCCCCCCGACAACGGCGCTGCTATAGCCGCTCGCGGTGTTGCCGGTGCCTCCCGCAACCGCGGAATAGGCCGCATAGGCCCAGTTACTGACCCCGCCTCCGACGCTCGCCGCCTGCCCCTGAACCCCGGCTGTCCCTGCGCCGGCGAGGTTGCCGGCACCCCCTGAGACGGTCCCGAACGCATCGAGAACGCCATTGATGCATCCGTATTGCAGGCGACACAGGTCGCCCGAGAAGTCACCGGGGAGAATGAAGTCGTTTCGCACGCCCGGCGCGCCGCCGCCACCGACGGTCACGCCGCTCAAGCTCGGATAGACGCCATTGTTCGCGAAGCCGGCAATCCAGTTCGGGGAAGTGACGCCGGGCTCGATGCGCAGCGCACGCTGGTTGGCGACGGCGACCTCGAGCGGTTGGCTATCCAGCGTGCCGAGGCGTGCGGTCGTTCCGAACGCGTTGCCGCCCTGCATGAAGAACATCCCGCCATTGCCGCTCGGCGCGCTGAAATAACCGACGACGTCGATCGCGACGTTGGCGCC
>DATFCW010000149.1:0-27264 GCA_035252665.1 Casimicrobiaceae bacterium
CGCGGATCGGTTCGCCCGAGCCCTCCTTCGCGATCTCGTAATGCACGTCGAGATACGGAACGAACGTGCCATCCGGGAAGCCGGATTGACCGCCACGGCGAAGCCAACGCCGCCAGTGGCGCGCACGCCGAAGAACTTGTCCACCGAGGGCTGAACGTCGAAATCCTGCGAGTCGGTTCGGATCGACGAATCCGACTGCGCGCAGGCAGGTGAGGCAAGCACGACGACCATCGCGAAAACGACGAACGAGCATGACCGAACAAGAACGGCGACGACCGTTTGCGCATGACGACCTCACGCGAGTTTTGAAGGAAGGAACCCGGCCAGCACAGCCGCCGCCGGCGTGGGAAAAACGCTACGCCCGCGCCATGGGCGGGTCAAGGCGCTGTTCGCTTGCCCGCACTACTCCTGCCGCTCGAGCAGAAAGCCGAGCGATGCGAGTGCGCGTTCGCCAAGCGGGCGCGCTTGCCACTGTGCGAACGTGACTCGACTGCTCTGCGCGCGGTCGCGATCGAAATCGACGCCGAGTCTCGCCGCGAGGTCATGATTCGCGACCACCAAATTCACTTCGTCATTGAGATCGAACGAGCGGCTATCGAAGTTCGTCGATCCGACGACGCACCATTCGCCGTCGACGATCATGATCTTTGCGTGGATCATGCCGGGCTCGTATTCGTAGATCTCGACGCCCGCTTCGAGCAGCTCGCCATAACGGCGTCGGCTCGCGCGCCGCGCGATCGGATGATTGTTGAATCGTCCCGGCACGACGATGCGAACGCGCACGCCGCGCGCAACTGCTCGGATCAATTCCCGACGCGCGCTCGAATCGGGCAGAAAGTACGGCGAGTTGATATCGAGCGTCTCGCGTGCGCCGGCAAGAAGCACCTCGAACAGGACGCGCGCGCGGGACGAGCGCGCGGGCGAAGGGGTGCCGATCGCCACGAGGCCCGCGACTGGCCCCTCTTCCAGATCGATTCGTGGAAACAGCGCCGGATCGGCCAGGATCTCGCCACTCGCTTCGAGCCAGTTCTCGAAGAACGCTGCTTGAAGCCCGGCCACGAGCCTACCTTCGACGCTCAGCATCGTGTCGCGCCACGCGCGGCCATGCGGGGGCCGAAGCCAGTGCGATGCGATCCCCGCGCCGCCGACGAAACCGATGCGACCATCGACGACGACGATCTCGCGGTGCGTGCGGTTGTTGAAGCGCTTCGACGTGTACCATCGGATCGGCTGGTACCAGAAGACCGATCCGCCCGCCGCACGCAAACCGTCGAAGTACCGATTCGGCGTCGGAAAGCTGCCGATGGCATCGACGACCACGCGCACGGCAACGCCCGCGCGGGCGCGCTCGGTGAGCGCATCGAGGAAGCGATCGCCGATCTCGCTTGGATGAAAGATGAATGCGACGATGTGGACGCTCGAACGGGCCGCACGGATCGCCTCCAGCTCGTATTCGTAGAAGCATTCCCCGTTCGTCAGCACTTCGACGCTCTGCGCATGTCGTATCGGTGAATCGGTGATCGAGCTCAGAACGTCGAGCAGCTCGCCCGCGTCCGTGCGCGACACCGGAGTTGCAATGCGGTAACGCAGACCCGGCTCGAACAGCACCAGGAACAGCAGCGCTGCAAGGATGAGCGTACAACCGGCCAAAAGAAGGTCGACTCCCATGAGGCTACCGCCCGATAGCAGGCCGTCGTGAAGGGCGACGAGTGCGCCCGAGCGGGCGATCATAGCCAATCGTGAAGCATGCCCATGAAGGAGACGATGATGCGTGCAATGGAGCTCCAATCGGTCGGCGCAGCGCTTTCACTCGTCGAGCGACGACAACCGCGGCCCGGTCCCGGCCAGGTGCTGGTCGCGGTGCAGGCGTGCGGCGTGTGCCGAACCGACCTGCACGTTGTCGACGGCGATTTGCCAAACCCGAAACTGCCGCTCGTTCCCGGCCACGAGATCGTCGGCGTCGTCGTCGAGACGGGAGCGAATGTGCGCGATCTGCGCGCCGGCGATCGCGTCGGCATCCCGTGGCTCGCGCATACGTGCGGCGTCTGTCGCTACTGCACGGCCGGTCGCGAGAACCTCTGCGATTACGCGAAGTTCACCGGCTACACGGCCGACGGCGGTTATGCCGAATATGCTCTTGCCGATCCGCGCTTCTGCTTTCGACTGCCTGACGCAGGTTCGGCGGACGCGCTCGCGCCCTGGCTTTGCGCCGGGCTCATCGGTTACCGGGCGTTACGCACCGCAGGCGACGCGAAGCGCATCGGCATCTACGGCTTCGGCGCCGCCGCCCATATGATCGCGCAGGTATGTCGCTACGAGCAGCGCGAGATGTTCGCGTTCACGCGGCCGGGTGACGACAAGGCACAGCGGTTCGCACGCGACCTCGGCGCTGCATGGGCCGGCGATAGCGACGAGCGCGCGCCCTGCGAGCTCGACGCGGCGATCCTGTTCGCGCCGGTCGGCGCGCTCGTGCCCAAAGCGCTGCGCGATGTGGCGAAGGGTGGCATCGTCGTGTGCGCGGGAATCCACATGAGCGACATACCGTCGTTCCCTTACGCGATCCTGTGGGGCGAGCGCCGCGTGTGCTCGGTCGCGAACCTGACGCGCCGCGATGGCATCGAATTCATCGACATCGCGCAGCGCGCAGGCATCGAAAGCACGGTGACGACGTTTTCGCTGGCGCAGGCGAACGATGCACTCGCGGCGCTTCGCGAAGGTCGGCTCGTGGGTGCGGCGGTGCTCGATACGTCTTGTGACGCGAATCGGACGCCGCCCACATGACGCCGTAGCTCGCTCGCTGGCCGGTCATTCCCGCCCGAGCTTGGCGGGTACGGTATCTTATTCGTCATCCGCGCATCATTTCGCGCTCCATCGTCGATCCCCGGAGGCATCCATGTTCGATTCGATCGCTTGGGTCCGTCGCTTGGTCCTTGCTGCTTCGGCGGCGCTTGTCGTCGTCGTGTGCGGCTCGGCCGATGCCGCCGACAAGATCACGCTCACGTTCGCCAACTGGGCATCGGCCGAAGCCACGACCAAGCCCGGCATCGACAAGGTCATCGCCGATTTCGAGAAGGCGCATCCCGACATCGAGATCAAGAGCGAAGCGATCTCGTTTTCGGACATCGCGCGCCAGCTTGCGCTACGCATTCGCTCGGGCAACGCCCCCGACGTCGCGGAGCTCGCCGGGAACGACACGATCGTGATCGCCGCGACGGGCAAGCTCGAGCCGCTCGACGGCTATCTGAACGGAACGCTCAAGGCCGAGCTCAAGCCGCAGGCGCTTAGCTGGCTGCACTACAAGAGCAAGCTGATTGCGCTGCCGTGGACGCTTGCGCCTGCCGGCTTCTGGTACGACAAGGCCGTAATGAGCAAGGCTGGACTCGATCCCGAGAAGCCGCCGCGCACGATCGACGAGTTGAAGACCGCGATGGCCGCGATCAAGAAGAGCCAGCCGGACGTGATACCGCTCGCACTCGACACCACCAACCGGCCCTTCGCGCTGCAATCGAACTGGCCGTGGATGGCGACGTTCGGCGCGATGCCGATCGGCGGCGCAAAGCCCAATGCCGATTCGCCGGAGATGAAGCGCTACCTTTCGTGGATGCGCGACCTGGCGACGAACAAGTACATCGATCCGGGCCGCAAGATCGGCGAGTTCCGCCCGCTCGCGGCGCAGGACAAAGTGGCATTCATCTGGGATCAGGTGCTGCTGCAAGGCGTGATCCAGAATGCAAACAAGATGTCCGACGCCGATTTCTACAAGCACTGGGGCGTGACGACGCAGCCCACTGGTCCGAGCGGCAAGTCCTATACGTTCGAAGGCGGCCACCAGCTCGTGATGTTCGCCGACGGCAAGCAGAAGAAAGCCGCATGGGCCTTCATCGAGTTTCTGACCACGTCGCCGGAAGCCATCAAGCTCTACACGATGGGACCCGAATCGTCGTTGCCGCCGCTCGTCAAGGCGCCCAATGCGGAGCTCGCCGCGAAGCTCGACACGCCGATCTACAGGAGCTTCACGACGTCGATCATTCCAACGGCAACAACGCCGCCGTTCGGTCCCGAGTTCGCGTCGGCGTCGACGGCGATCATGGCCGGCGTGCAGCAGGCGGTGACGAGCTCGGAACCAATCGATCGAATCGCCGCATCGATCCAGCAGCAGCTCGAGCGTCGATAAGGGAAGACCGTGGCGCGCGGACGCGGGTTGCGCCCGACATCACGGACGAGAGAAGAACAGCGATGGCTCGATCCCCTGGTGCTTCCCTCGCTCGCGGTGCTGGCGATCGTCGTCGGCTATCCGATCGTCTATACCCTCGTTCTTTCCTTCCAGGACTACAACCTGATCGGTGGCGCGGCGCCGCGCTTCGTCGCGGGAGCGAATTACCAGAAGCTCGTCGCCGATCCGATTTTCCGCCAGGCCCTCGTCAATAGCGCAATGTACACGTTTGGCAGCGTCGCGGTCTCGGCGCTGCTCGGACTTGCGCTTGCGCTTCTCACCGAAGGCTTCATCGGGCGACATGGGCGCTTGCTCCGAGCGTTGTTGCTCACGCCGTGGGCGGTGCCGTTCGTCGTGGTCGCTTTCCTGTTCCGCTACATGTATCTGCAGAACGGTGGAGCGATCAACGCAGCACTGCTCGCCATCGGCGCGATCGATGCGCCGATTTCGTGGCTCAATGTCGCCTCGCTCGCGATGCCCGCGGTGATGGTCGCCAACATCTGGGCGATGACGCCGTTCTTCTTCCTGTTGTCGAGTGCCGCGCTTGCCGGCATTCCGAGCGAAGTCCTCGAATCGGCACGGGTCGATCGCGCTCGCGGACTGACGATGATCTTCCGGATCAAGCTGCCGTTCGTGCGCAATGCGCTGATGGTCGGCAGCCTGCTGATGACGATCTCGAACTTCAATGATTTCGCGAAGATCTGGGCGATGACGCAAGGCGGTCCCGGCTACAGCACGACGACGCTCGTCGTCTACGTCTACCGGCAGGCGTTCGAGAACTTTTCGTTCGGCTACGCCTCGGCGATCGGCGTCGTATGGCTTGCGCTGCTCCTCGTGTTCGCGATCGTGTACGTCAGGTCGATCCGCGTGATCTGAAATGAGGAGCGCGTCGTACACGGCACGTGCACCGATCGCTGCGCTCGTTCGCCGACGCAAAGTCATCGTTGCATCCACGCGACTGGTCCAGGGGATCGCCATCGCATTTGCGCTCGCATGGAGCTTGGCGCCGGTGTACTGGATGATCGCGACGTCCTTCAAGACCGAACTCGAGGCAGCAAACCTTCATCCGACCGCCTGGCCGCACGTCCCGACGCTTGCCAACTACGAAGACCTGTTCGGCGGGTCCCTGCCTTTCGCGCTGTTCTTCGTGAATACCGTCGGTACCTGCCTCGCGACGGCGGTCGTCGCGGTCGTCATTGCGACACCAGCAGCCTACGCGCTGTCGCGCGCGCGTTTTCGTCTGCGCGGGTCGATCGCGTACGGCGTGCTCCTCTTCCGCATGCTGCCCCTCGTAGTGCTGCTCGCCCCGCTCTATCTGCTCCTGCTCGACGCGGGACTTCTCGACACGCGACTCGGACTGGTCGTCGGATTCACGACGTTCGGGCTGCCTTTCGCGATCTGGATGATGAAGAGCTTCATCGATGCGGTGCCGATCGAGGTCGAGGAAGCCGCGCGCGTCGACGGTTATCCGCGCCTGCAAATCCTCACGAAGGTCGTCGCGCCGCTGATCCTGCCGGGCCTGCTGACGACGGGGACGTTCGTCTTCATGGAGGCATGGAACAACCTGATCTATCCGCTGACGTTCGTGACGACCATCGAGCGACAGACGCTGCCGGCCGCGCTCGTGTTGACGTTCACCGGGCAGTTCAAGACGGATTGGGGCGGCATGATGGCCGCCGCGACATTGACGACGCTACCGTTGATGATTGCATTCTTCACGGTCCAGCGCTCGATCGTTCGCGGGCTTACTTCCGGAGCGCTCGCCGGTGCGTGACGAGCGCCCGGTTCCCTGATGGCGCGAATCTCGATCCGGCATGTCGAGAAGCGCTACGATGACGTCGTCGCGCTATCCGATTGCAACCTCGAGATCGATGACCGCGAATTCATCGTTCTCGTCGGGCCATCGGGCTCTGGAAAGACGACGCTGTTGCGAATCATCGCCGGGCTCGAGCAGATGAGCGGCGGCGAGCTCTATTTTGACGAAGTGCCGGTTAGCAGCGTCGACGTCGCCGATCGCGACATCGCGATGGTGTTCCAGAACTACGGGCTTTATCCGCACATGTCGGTCTACGACAACATGGCGTTCGGCTTGCGCCGGCGAAGGTTGCCCCCAGCGCAGATCGATGAGCACGTGCGCCGCACGGCGCGGATGCTCGACATCGAGCCGCTTTTGGCGCGAAGGCCGCGACAGCTCTCGGGCGGACAGCGTCAGCGCGTCGCGCTCGGCCGCGCGATCGTGCGTGACCCCGCAGTGTTCCTGCTCGACGAGCCGCTGTCGAATCTCGATGCGCATTTGCGCGTGCAGATGCGCGCGGAGATTCTCAAGGTTCATCGGACGGTGGCCGCGACGGCCGTTTACGTCACGCACGATCAGATTGAGGCGCTGACGATGGGTGATCGGATCGCCGTGATGAACGATGGACGCATTCACCAGGTCGGCACGCCGGCCGAGCTTTACGATGCGCCGATCAACAGGTTCGTCGCGTCGTTCATCGGCACACCGGCGATGGGGTTCATCGATTGCGGCGTCGTCCGGTCGGGCACGCTCGTCGAGCTTGCCGCCGATGCGGCTCGGCTTCGCGTCAGCGCGAGCCAAGCGGCAGCCCTTGCGCGCGCTCGCGGCGAACGCGTCACCATGGGCATTCGTCCCGAGCGACTATCGGTGATCGCGGATGCCGAATCGGAAGCGATCGATGTCGCTGTGCGCGGCACGGTCGAGGTCGTCGAAATGCTCGGTGCGGAACTGTACGTCCATTTGTCAACCGCGGCCGGATCGCTTACCGCGCGCGTCCCCCGGGAACGGCAGGTCAAGGTGGGTGAGACGGTGACGTTCGGCGCGAGTTCGCGCGATCTGCACCTGTTCGATCAGGCAACCGGCATGGCGTTGAAGTAGGCGCGACGCTGGACGCCGTGGTTACTCCGCGGCGAGCGTTCGAACGAGCTTCGGATCGAGTCGTGCGCCGAGTCCCGGGCCGCGCGGCACGTCGATCCTTGCCTGCACGGCGGGAGGCAACGCGTTGCCCACCAACTCGTCGAAGAGCGGCGTCTCCGCGTACTGCACTTCCAGCCTGTCGAGCGTCGGCACTACGGCGCAAACCTGAAGGCTCGCCACGTGGGCGATCGGTCCGCTCGGATTGTGCGGAGAGAACGCAACGCCGTGCGCCACGAATGCATCGGCGACCGCCACCATTTCACGCAATCCGCCGACATACTTGACGTCGGGCATCATCACGTCATAGACGTCGAGGAATGGCGCGAAGCCGTGCACGAGCGACATCGTTTCGCAACCCGCGAGCCGCACGCCACGTACGTTCGCGTATTTGCGCAGACGCGCAAGCGTGTCGAGCATCTCGCGGCTCTCCGGCACTGGGCATTCGAGCCAATGGAGTTGCTGCTCCGATACGACGTCGAGGACGTTCTCCGCAACAGCGCGATTGAGTCGCCAGTGACAATCGACCATCAATTCGACATCCGGCCCGATCGCATCGCGAACCGCGCCGATGCGCACGAGTGCCGCGTCGAGCAATGCCGGTTCGACGGCGCGTGTCGTATCGCCATAAAGTTCGATATCATCGAACGGCGCGATCTTGATCGCCCGAAAGCCGTCTGCGACTGCGCGACGTGCCTGAAGTGCAAAGCCGTCCGGCGTGCGCGCCGCGATGCCGCGGTTGATGTTGGCGTAGACCGCGATGCCATCGCGTTGCTCCTCGCCAAGGGCGGCGGCGACGCTGATCCCGCGCTGCCGGGCAAGAAGATCCCAGACTGCCTGGTCGAGGGCGGATACGACGGCGAATTCCGGCAGCGATCGCGCGAGCGAGCGCGGGCCCGAAAGGTCGACAGCCGCTGGTGCTCGTCCGAGAACGGCGTGCCGGAAACGTTGCAACGCTTCGCGCATACGCGCTTCGCCCTTGGCAAGCGTCGCTTCGCCAACGCCGACGCGGCCGTCGGCATCGACCAATTCGACGAAGGTCCATACCGTCTTCGGCGATACGCGCACGCGATGCCAGCGAATGTCGTCGATCGTGGAAGCGTTCATTGAGACATGGGCGTGCTGCTCACACCCATTGTAGTGAAAGAAACCGTCGCGCTTCGCGATCTTGCGGGGAAGCGCCTCGCGGTCGACGGCAACGGAGAGCTGTACCAGTTCCTCGCGCTCATTCGGCAACGCGACGGGACGCCGCTCATGACATCGCGCGGCCATATCACGTCGCATCTGGTCGGGTTGTTCTATCGCACGACCCGCCTGATCGGCGAGCATGGGCTGAAGCTCGTGTTCGTCTTCGATGGCGCGCCACCTTCGCTCAAGCACGAGGAGCTTGCACGGCGCCGCGATGTGCGGGCGCGATACGAGCGCGAGACGGCTCAGGCGCGTGCGGAGGGCGATTTCGCCCGCGCGTATTCGAAGGCAACGATGACCTCTCGGCTCACGCGCGACATGGTCGACGAGGCGCGACAGTTGCTGCAACTGCTAGGCATTCCCGTCGTTCAGGCGCGAAGCGAAGGCGAGGCGCAGGCGTCCCATCTTGCCGCGCGCGGCGACGTCTGGGCGGTAGCAAGCAAGGATTACGACAGCCTGCTCTTTGGCGCGCCGCGGCTGCTCCGCTTCCTGACGATCACCGGCAAGGAATTCCTGCCAAGCAAAGGCGTATCGCGGCCGCTCACGCCGGAGCTGATCGCCCTTGGTTTTATGCTCGCTCACTACGGGATAACCCGCGAGCAATTGATCGACATTGCGATCCTCATCGGCACGGATTTCAACGCCGGCGTGCGCGGCATCGGACCGAAGAAGGCGCTGAAGCTCGTCCGGGGCCATGGCCGAATCGAAGCGATGCCGCAAGCGATCCGCGACGCCGTCGCCGGTTACGAGACCGTTCGCGCGATCTATCTGCAGCCGGAAGTCAGCGACGAGTACGCGATCGCGTTTCGTTCACCCGACGACGAGGGGGTGGTCCGGTTCCTCGCGCACGAGCGGGAGTTTTCAGCGGATCGCGTGCGCGCCGCGCTGGAGCGAATGCGGTCAGGACCAGTTTAGGGTCAGAGACCCTCTATGACCCTACTTACGGTTTGCGGCGATCCGCACGCAGTGCTCGCGCGCGGCAATGATCACGTTGTGGCTCGCCTCCGGCGTGCGAAACGCGGAATGCGCGGAAAGCGTCACGTTCGAGAGCTTCGCCAGCGGATGACCGAGCGGAAGCGGCTCCGTGTCGTACACGTCCAATCCCGCATGCCGCAAATGCCCGCTTCGCAAAGCGTCGATCATCGCCGTTTCGTCGACGAGCGCGCCGCGCGCCGTGTTGACCAGGATTGCGCCGGGTCGCATCGCCGCGATCCGTTCACTAGAGAGAAATCCGCGTGTCTCGTCGTTCAACAGAAGATGCATCGACACGACATCGCTCTCGGCCAGCAAGCAGTCGAGGGAAACGAACGTGACGCCGGCGTGCGTCTTCGGACCGCGATTCCATGCGATGACGCGCATCCCGCTCCCGCCTGCGATGCGCGCGACTTCCGCGGCGATCGATCCGAAGCCGATCAGGCCGAGCGTGCGCCCGGTGAGCTGAATCCCTTCCGTGCGCTGCCAGTGTCCCGCCCGCATCTCGCGGTCCATTGCCGCCACGTTGCGCGCCGCTGCCCACATCAGCGCGATCGCGCACTCGGCGACGGCCGTATCGCCATAACCCTTGATCGTGTGAACGGCGATGCCGATCGCGGCGAGCTCCTCGACGTTCATGTAACTGCCCGCACCGGTACCAAGGAACACGACGTGTCGCAGTCCCGTACATTTCTTTGCGATCACGGTCGACAAATGCGTGTGATCGATGATCGCTATGTCCGCGCCGGCAAG
Source organism: Casimicrobiaceae bacterium (assembly GCA_035252665.1). Taxonomy (GTDB): domain Bacteria; phylum Pseudomonadota; class Gammaproteobacteria; order Burkholderiales; family Casimicrobiaceae; genus VBCG01. Next base: position 10,056 of record DATFCW010000149.1, read on the forward strand.
CAGCCCCGGCAGAGATTCAGGATCTACATTGGGATTGCGATTGATCCGGAACGCGATGCCTCTCGCGCGCAGCAACTCGTCGGCGACCGACGCGAGCGCGGGCGTGGCATCGACGAAGACGGCGCTTGTATGATCCCCCCACGCTCGCAGCTTCGCTGCATCGCTGCCCCCTGCGGGGGCGCAATTCGCGCCTTGGGGCGGCCCGGCAGCGCTCACGCTTCCGCCGGCCGATCGCCGCGCCATGCAGCTTCCAGCAACGCGCGCAAACCATCGCGCGAAAGCGGACGCGGATTCGCATAAGGATCCGCGATCGCGAGATCGGCGGCCCGATCCAGATCGCTCGCGCGAAGGCCGAGCTCGCGCAGCGACATGGTCGCGCCATGCTCGCGCGCAAGGTCGTACAGGCCCGACGGCGCGTGCGGACGGCCGATCGCAGTCGCGATCCGCGCCATCGCGGACGCTGCTTCCTGCGAGTTGTAGGCGAGCGCGTGCGGCAGCATGCATGCGTGGGTCTGCGCGTGCGGCAGGTTGAACGTGCCGCCGAGCGCATGGCAAAGCTTGTGGTGCAAGGCCATGCCCACCGTTCCGAGCACCGTGCCGCATAGCCACGCGCCGTAGAGACAATCGGCGCGCGCATGGACATCGCGCAGATTGATGGTGATTCTCGGGATTGCGGACGCAATCGCGCGAATTCCAGCTTCCGCCATAAGGTCGCTGACCGGATTGCGGTCCGCCGCATAAAGCCCCTCTGCCGCATGCGCGATCGCATTCATCGCGCTCGCAACGGTTAGTCCCACCGGAAGATCGAACGTCAGCAAAGGATCGTAGAGGATGACTTTCGGCGAAACCTTCGCGTCGCGGCCCGTGCGCTTGATGCCGCCTTCGGTGAGGCCGTAGATCGGCGTCGCCTCCGATCCGGCGTACGTCGTCGGGATCGCGACGATCGGCAGCGGATGTTCGAGCGCGATCGCCTTCGCAAGGCCGGTGGTCGAGCCGCCGCCGATCGCCACGAGCGTGTCGGCATCCACGTTTCTTGCCTTCGCGCGTGCGGCAAGCGCGATTTCGATCGGCACGTGCATCGCGGCACCATCGAAAACACCCGCGGCCCTGACGCCCAATATGTCGGCGACGCGCTCGGCATGAGTTCGATGTCCAGGCGTCGAGAGCACGAGTACGCGCCCGCTTCGCAGTCGCTCGATCTCGTCGCCGACCCGCGCAAGCGAGCCTTCGCCGAAGACCACGCGCACCGCGTTTGCCGCGTAGGTGAAGCGATTCATGCTCGCGCAGTGACGACGCCGATCAACGCCGCTCGAACAATGCCTTCGGATTATCGACGAGCAGGAGCATACGATCGCCCTCGTCCGGCGCGAACTCGAAAACCAGATCCGCGAGCGCCGCGTCGTCGGGCATCCGGGCGGCATCGAAATAGCCGGAATGCGGCCAGTCGGTGCCCCACAAGATGCGCGTTGGCGCGACGGCAATCAGCGCGCGGGCGAATGGAACCACATCGACGTACGGCGGGCCGGTTCGAGTGATTCGATCCGCCCCCGACAATTTCACCCAGACGTTGCCGCGCTCGACCAGTTCGAGGAGCACGCGAAATGGCCGCTGATCGATGCCCTTCCCGGGATCGATGCGCGCAAAATGATCGATGACGATCGGCGCCGAGACCTTCGTAAGCCTCGGAGCGAGCGCCTCGAGATCGTCGGGCGCCATGTGTAGGTCGATGCACCAGCGAAGCTCGGCAGTCCACGAAGCGAAGCGATCGAACAGCGATTCGTCGAGCTCGCCGCCGTGCTGCGGATTGAACGCGAAGCGCACGCCGCGCACGCCGGCCGCATCCATCTCGCGCAAGTCGCCAAGCGACAGATGCTCGCTCGCCTTGATGATGCCCGCGAAACGGCCGTTCGCACGACGCAATGCATCGAGCGTCACCGCGTTGTCGGGGCCGTGGACGTTCGGATGGACGCACACGGCGCGCGAGATGCCGAGGCGTTGCGCAAGGGCGAGATACGCGTCGAACGGCGCTTCGGGCGGCGTGTACTTTCGTTTGACGGCATACGGGAATCGATCGAGCGGACCGAACACGTGAAAATGCGTATCCCATGTGCCGTCCGGCAACGCGCGCACCGGCCGCCTGGCGCTGTCCACGGGACCGAGGCATCGACGTGGCTGTAGCAATTCGCTCGCCATAACGGCTACGGATCGAGGAACACCGTTTCGTCGGCGCCCTGAAGGCGGATCACGAAGTCGTACCGCGCGGTGTTGGAGCCACTTCGTCGCGCGATCATCGTCGAGCGGCGTTCGGCAGGAACCGACGAGAGCACCGGATCGTCGTCGTTCGATCGCTCGTCGGCGAAGTAAATTCTTGTGTAGAGCCGCCGGTTGATGCCCTTGCCGAACACGCCCACGGCGATGTGCGGCGCATTAAGTCGTCCGTCGACGTCGATCACGCTTCCCGGCTTGATCGTATCGATCGTGAAGCGACCTTGCTCATCGCATGCGAAGCGTGCGAATCCGCTGAAAGACGACGTAGCGCGCGCGTAGTGTCCTTCACCGTCCGCCTGCCAGATCTCGATCAGCGCATCGGGGACCGGCGCGCCTTGCCCGTCGAGCACCTGGCCGGCAATCGCGATGAGCTCACCGACCAGATCCACCGTCGCAACGCTTCCGATACCTTCGCGATCGACCGGCGTCAGACAAAACGAAAAGAAGGGACCGACCGTCTGCGACGGCGTGATCGTCGCCGGTCTGCGTGAAGATTCAGCCACGCGGCGCGTCGTCGCGATGCGTCCTGCGGCGACCGCGAACGACGATGTCGAAGCGGTACGCGAGCGCCCATTCGGATCGCGTCTCACTTCGATCGAGGCACGCCACCATCGCATGTCGTGAATGCTCGGGCGCGGTGTTGAAGATCGTGTCGAAGACGACCAGCGGATCACCCGGAAAGTACATCTGCGTGACCAAGCGAGAGAGGAACGATCGTCCGAACAGCGACACGTGAATGTGCGGCGCGCGCCAGACGTTGTCGAGACCACCCACCGGATATGCGCCGGGCTTGATCGTGACGAAGCGATAACGCCCTTCTCCGTCGGTCAGCACGCGGCCACGCCCCGTAAAGTTGGGATCGAGGGGCGCGTCGTGCTGGTCGACGTCGTGCGCGTATCGTCCGGCCGCGTTCGCCTGCCAGATTTCGAGGAGCGTGTGCGGCACGCCGATGCCATCCTCGTCGAGCACGCGCCCATGGACGATGATCCGTTCGCCGATCGGCGTACCCGCGTGTTGTTGCGTCAGATCATCGTCGTGTGCATGAAGGACTTCCGATCCGAACGACGGACCGGTCAATTCGGTAAGCGTTGGTGCGATCGCATGAAGCGCCTTTAGCGGCGCGCGCTTGTGCGTGAACAGGTAATCCTTCGAGTAAGGCGCGGGATGCGCCGCGAGGCTTTCGCGGCGGTACTCGAATTGCGTCGCCTGCGGCATCGCCATCGCGATCAGTTGACTTTCGCGCCGGTGTCGCGAATCACCTTGGCCCAGCGAGGCGTCTCCCAGCGGATGTACTCGGCGAATTGCTCGGGCGTTCCCGCGACGACCTCGAACTGGATGTCGGTCAATCGCTTGGTCACATCGGGCGCGTGCAGTGCGCGCACGAGCTCCGTGTGATAGCGATCGATGATCGCTTTCGGCGTGCCGGCAGGCGCCAGGAATCCGATCCATGCGGTCGCTTCGAAATCCTTGAATCCCGATTCGATCATCGTCGGCACGTCGGGCGTTGCGGGAAAGCGGTGCCTCCCGGTGGATGCGATCACGCGCAGCTTTCCGTCCTTGAGATACGGAAGGACGTTGCCCGGAACGAGAAATTCCGCCTGTACCTGGCCCGCAAGCAGATCCGCGACGGCCGGCGCCGAGCCCTTGTACGGGATGTGGACGATGTTGAGTCCGGCGGCCGCCTTGAACATTTCCATCGTCAGGTGCGACGCGCTGCCGATCGATATCGAGCCGTAGCTCAACTTGCCGGGATGCTGCTTCGCGTACCGAATGAATTCGGCGACGCTGTGCACGGGCAGCGACGGATTCACCGTGAGGAACTGCGGCGTCATCACCGCGAGCGTAATCGGCGTCAGATCCTTTTGCGGATCGTATGGAAGCTTGTCGAACAGCGTGATGTTGACCGTGATCGGTGCGGTGAATCCGACGAGAATCGTCTGTCCGTCGGGCGCGGACTTGGCGACGAGGTCGGTGCCGATGGTGCCGCCCGCGCCGCCCTTGTCTTCGACGATCACCGGCTGGCCAAACGCCTTCTCGAGCTTCGGCGCGACGAGCCGAGCGAGGATGTCGACGGTGCCGCCCTGGTTGGGCACGATCAGGCGCACGGGACTCGACGGATTCCATTCGGCCGCATGAGCATTGACTGCGAAGAGAAAGCCGACAACGATCAGGAACAGGCGGATTGCGGAATCGGTGCGCATGTCGTTTGTTCCTTTGCGTTATACGGTGTAGACAGGCTTGTCGGCGACGTCGTCGAGCGCCTCGTTGGCCCACTCGGCAGCACTCGTGTTCTTGCCGAGCAGCACCGATGCGGCCCGCACGCACTGCGTTTTGGAATCGAGCGCCGGCGCATCGGCGCCATTGGCCACCTTCGTTGCCGCATCAAAGAGCGCGCGGCGCGCCATTACGATGGCCTTGTCGGTCGGCACGAGGTATTCGTTCGCGTAATTCTGGATCGGTCCCATGCTTTCCTGCAGCGATGCGTCCTGGATCGCGAAACCCTCCACGCCGCTGAACGATCGACGCTCCTTCTGCGCTCCGCGGTCGATCAGCCAGTCGTTGTCGCGATTGGCAATCGGCCGGAACGTGCCTGGAATGCATTGCGCGTGAATGCCCTCCCCTTGCTTCATCGCCGAGAGCTCCTCGTCAGGCAACGGTCGATCGGGAAGGAAGTTGATGTTCCACGCCCAGCAGTTCTCGTCGTCGATCGGCACCCACATGTGTCCGCCAAGCGCGTGCTCACCGAACGGCGGGATCAGCGTGAACCAGGGAAATATCCACTGGGTGACGCGATAGTAGAACGAATCGTGCTCGCCGTTTCGCCGGCCGAAGATCGTGAGGCCGTGCGGCGCAGTGGCGACGTCGAAGACGGCATTGCGATCGGCCTTGATGTACTTGTTCGCGGTCGCGCCACGATGCATGGGATCCCGATCGAGCATGTAGCGATGCACCCACGACGCATGCGTCGTGTCGATGCCGCCCTCCATCGCCTGCAGCCAGCCCGATTCCTGCCAACGCTTCGAGACGTAACGATGGCTCGAAGGCAGCGAGCACCATTCGAGGCCTGGCGGCGGCGGACGTTTGTCGGGCGGTCCCATGTACGCCCAGACGATGTCGCCGAGCTCGATGCACGGATAAGCTTTGATCCGCACCTTCGGCGCAATCTGCGGCGCCGATGGCAGATCGACGCAGTGACCATTGATGTCGTATTTCCAGCCGTGGTACGAGCAGCGGATGCCACATTCCTCGTTGCGGCCGAGAAAGAGCGACGCGCCGCGATGGCGACAGAACTCGTCGACCAGACCGGGGCGACCCTCGGTATCGCGGAACGCGAGCAGTCGCTCGCCGAGAAGCTTCACCCGCACCGGAGGACCATCGGGTTCCGCGATTTCCCTCGAAAGCAGCGCAGGCACCCAATATCGGCGCATCAGGTTGCCCATCGACGTGCCCGGACCGGTTCGCACGAGCGTCTCGGCCATTTCGGTCGTCATCATCGGCAATCGGACCTCGTTGTATGTACACTTACAAGCACTATGTCACCGGCTCGAAGGAGTGTCAACGGCGTGCTCGACGATCTCTACCGTCGTCCCGGCTTCCTGCTTCGGCGCGCGCACCAGATCGCGGTCGCGATTTTCATCGACGAATGCGAAGGATTGCGCCTCACTCCGCCGCAGCACGGCATCCTCTTAGCCGTCCATCGAATGCCGGGACTCACGCAAGCCGAGCTCTCGCGTCTGCTCGGATTCGATCGCGCGATGATGGGCCAGGTCGTCGACGGGCTCGTTCGGCGGAAGCTCCTTCGTCGCGACCGCTCGGCAACCAACCGGCGCCTGACCTCGCTCACGCTGTCGCCGCAGGGCGCACGGCTCCTCTACGAGGCTACGAGCGTGATGAAGCGGACGTCACGGCGTATCCTGTCGCCGCTGCGTCCGTCCGAGCGCGAAGTGTTCGTCGAGTTGCTGATGCGCGTCACGAGTGCGCTCAATGATGTCGCCGCGACGCCGATCGAACAACGGGAGAAACCGTCATGACGTTTCGCGATTCGAGCCGCATTTCGAGCTGGCACGCGCACGTCTACTTCGACGCCGGCCGCCGCGATGCGGCGAAGGCTTTGCGCGAAGCGATCGGCGCTCATTTCGGCGACCGGCTGACGCTCGGGCGCTTTCACGAGCGACCCGTCGGACCGCATCCGCAATGGAGCTATCAGCTTGCGTTCGCGCCTGACGAGCTCGCGGAAGTGGTCGGCTGGCTCGCGCTGAATCATGGCGAGCTCGACGTGTTCCTCCATCCGAACACGGGTGACCAGCTTCGCGATCATCGCGACAGCGCGGTGTGGATCGGTCGCAGCTACGACCTCGACCTGCGGGCGGTCGGTGGATGAACGACCGAGTTAGCGCTGCCTCCCCGCCCAGCGCGCGATGATCGCGTGCAGTGCGGCCAGACCGTCGGTCAGCGCGGCCGGGCCGGGCTGCAGAATCAGCGGCGACTTGATCTCGTGCAACTCGCCGTTTCGCACTGCGGGTATCTCGCTCCAACCCGCTCGCGCGCGCATCGCCTCCGGACGAAACTTCTTGCCGCACCACGATGCGATGACGATATCGGGTTCGCGCGCGATGACCTCTTTCGGATCGGCGACGATTCGATTGCGTCCGAGACTCTCCGACGCGCGCTCGGGAAAGACGTCATCGCCGCCGGCAATGCCGATCAGCTCGCTCACCCAGCGGATGGCGCTAATCATCGGCGCGTCCCATTCCTCGAAGTAGACGCGCGGCCGACGCGGCAGGCGTTGGGCGGCCGCGCGAACGCCTGCAATGCGGGACTCGAGCTCGTGCACATACGCGTCTGCCTTCGCGCTCGCGCCGATGAGTGCACCCAGGCGCGTTACATAACCGAGGATGCCGTCCACCGAGCGGTGATTGGCGATCCACACCTCGATGCCGTGCTTCACGAGCGCCTGGGCGATGTCGGCCTGCATATCGGAAAAGCCGATCGCGAAATCCGGCTCGAGCGCAACGATCTTCTCGAGCTTGGCACTCGTGAATGCCGACACCCGCGGTTTTTCCCGGCGCGCCCGCGCGGGACGTACGGTGAAACCGGAGATGCCGACGATGCGGTGCTCCTCGCCAAGCGCATAGAGCACCTCGGTCGGCTCTTCCGTCAGGCAGACGATGCGCGTGGGCGCATTCATGGCAACGTCTACAAACCGAACACGCGCTTCGCGTTGCCCGAACGAACCGCATTCGTCTGCTCGGTCGGCAGGCGAGCGGTGTTTGCAAACGCGCCTTTCGTGTCGTGCACCTGGTGCGGCCAATCGGTGCCGAACATCACCTGGCTCCCGCCGACGACCGAGATCAGGTATTGGAGCGCACCGGGATCGTAGGTGATGCAATCATAGTAGATGTGTCGCAAGTAGTCGCTGGGCTTGCGCTTCATTCGTCGCCGGCTCGGGATTTCGACTTCGTCGCCCTTCTCGAAGCGCCCGACGAGATACGGCAACGTTCCGCCGCCGTGCGACGCGATGATCTGCAGATCGGGAAAGCGATCGAAGAACCCGTCGAACATCATCCGCGTGATCGCGAGCGTCGTGTCGAACATGAAGCCCACCGACCAGCTCAGGTCGAATTTCGTCATGTCCATCATGTCGACGCCCGGCGGATCGGTCGGGTGCACGAGCACCGGCAGGCGACGCCTGTCGATCTCGCTCCAGATCGGCGCGAAGAACGGATCGGTAAGGCTTCGGCCCGAAACGTTCGCAAGCACCATCACGCCCGCCGCTCCATTGGCACATCCGCGCTCGAGTTCCTCGATTGCGCGCGGCGGATATTCCCAGGGCAGCGAAGCGAGCCAGCGAATGCGGTCGGGATACGTCGCCTGCGCCTGCGCCATCGTGTCGTTCGATTCGCGCGCCGCGCGACAGCTCACTTCTTCACCGCCCCAGTAAACGTTCGGGCACGTGAGCGAAACGATCGACACATCGATGCCTGCCGCATCCATATGCTCGATCCGAAGCCGATAGTCGAAGTGCCCCCGCTGAGGAATCACGACCGGCGTGTCGCCGCGAAACACCTCCTCCTGACCATCCGGCCGCGTTTTGATGCTGTAGATGCCGCCCTCATTGCGCAGCAACTCGAGCCACTTGGCCGTGAACATGTGCGTGTGCACGTCGATGACGGTCATCGCTTTCTCTCCGAATGACGGATTGCGACCGGGTTCAGTGCGTCAGGACCCGCCCGAGGAATGCTCGCACACGCGCGCTTCGCGATCGGTCGAAGAAGTCGTCGGGCGCGGCCGTCTCGACGATCGCGCCCTCGTCCATGAATATGATGCGATCGGCCACGCGGCGGGCGAAGCCCATCTCGTGCGTCACGATGATCATCGTCATGCCTTCGCCTGCGAGGCTCTCCATCGTCTGCAGCACCTCGTTCACCATTTCCGGATCGAGCGACGCGGTCGGTTCGTCGAACAGGACGAGCTTCGGCTGCGTGCACAAAGCGCGCGCGATCGCCACCCGCTGTTGCTGTCCGCCGGAAAGTTGCGCCGGATATTTTCGCGCATGGTCGATCAATCCGACGCGTCGCAGGTAATGGCGGCCGCGCTCGTCGGCTTCATCGCGGCGGATGCCACGGCCCCATACCGGCCCCACCGTCAGATTCTGCAGCACGGTCATGTGGGGAAACAGGTTGAATTGCTGGAACACCATCGCCACGCGTCGATTGATCGCAAGCCGCGCTGCCCGCGTGATTTCGCCCGCGCGCACGTCGATGCCGCAGACGCGAAGCTCGCCTTCGTCGAAAGGCTCGAGCAAATTCACGGTCCGCACCAGCGTCGATTTGCCCGAGCCCGACGGTCCGCAAATGACGATGCGCTCGCCGCTTCGCACGTGCAATTCGATATCGCGAAGCGCGTGGTACTCGCCGTACCATTTATGGATGCCGCGCAGGCGGGCGATGTCGGAATCTTCTTCCAAGAGTCAGCGTCGCATTTCCAGCCCGCGACTGTAGCGCGACAACGCGTAGCAGACACCGAGGTAGACGAGCGCGAGAAAGACGTAGCCCGACGTCAGGACGTTCGCGTCGCCCATCCAATCCGGCGACTTGGCGCCGTTCTCGACGGCCGCGAGCAGGTCGTCGACGCCGATGACCGAGAGCAGCGTCGTTTCCTTGATGATCGAGATCATCACGTTGACGAGCGCGGGCACAACCGCCGTCACGGCCTGCGGCAGCACGACGAGCCGAAGCGCCGCGAAATCGGACAGACCCACCGTCGCCGCAGCCTCGATCTGACCACGTCCCACCGATTGCAGTCCGCCGCGGAACACCTCGGCGGCCAATGCGGCATTGAAAAGCGCGAATGCGATGACTGCGCGCGAAAACAGATCGATGCCGGTGCCTCTCGGCAGGAACATCGGCAGAAGCGTCACGGCGATGAACAGCACGGCGAGAAGCGGCACCGAGCGCATGCCTTCGACGAACGACGCGCACACCCAGCGCACGACCGGCATTCGCGAGCGGCGGCCGAGCGCGAGGCAGAGGCCCGCGGGGAGCGCCGAAGCGAACGTGAGCAGCGTCACGATCATCGTCAAAAGCAATCCGCCCCAGCGTGTCGGGGGCACGAACGCAAGCGGACCGCCGCCCAGGAGCAGCAGGACGAGCGCGACCGGAAGCAGCACGAAGCCCGCGAGCACTCGACCGAGGCCCGTGACGCGCGAGCGGCGAATCACCCACAATGCGAAGAGCGCGAACGCTGCGAAGCTCAGCCAGGCGCGCCATAGCTCGCCCGATGGATAATCGCCGACGAGCCACGGTTTCCAGCGCGCGGCGATGAATGCCCAGCAGGCGCCGTGGCCGTTCGCGCAGGCCTCGCTCGATGTGCCTTGCCAATGCGCCTCGACGATTGCCCATTGAAGGAAACGCCAGGCGAGGACCGCGCAGATTGCGGCAAGCACGAGCGACAGCGCGCTCGTCGATGGCGATGCTAAGACCGCGCGACGCCAACGCATCGGTGCGGCGATGACCGGCGAAGCCCGCATCATCGATGCGTCAGGTGCCGCCGCGGCGAAGCAAGCGTGCGTTGAGGACGCCGACGACCATCGCGATCGCGAGATTGATGGCGGCGTAGAGCACGATCACGAGCGCCATCGCCTCGAGCGCCTGGCTCGTCTGGCTCGCGATCGTGCCGCCAATGATTTGCATGATGTCGGGGTAGCCGATGGCCGCGGCAAGCGATGAAGCCTTCGCCAGCGTCTGGTATTGCCCGCCGGCCGCGGGCAATGCGACGCGAAGCGCCTGCGGGAGAACGATCAACAATGCGGCGCGCAAACCGTTCAATCCGACCGTCGTTGCCGCCTCCACCTGCCCCCGCGGCACCGCGAGAATGCCAGCACGAAAGATTTCGGCGAGAAATGCGCTGTTGTAGATCGACAGGCCGAGTGTCAATGCGATCAATTCCGGCAGGACCGCGATGCCGCCGCTCACGGCGAAGCCTTCGACGTGCGGCCACGAGACATCGAATCCGGCGGTCCACGTAAATCCCAACGATGGCAGAAACAACCCGCGATTGTTGAGCACGATGCCGGCAAACGCGATGCTGTCGGCTACGCCGGGCAGCAGCGCGATCGCCAACGCGTACCAGAACAGGATTTGCAGCAACAGCGGTATGTTGCGAAACAGCTCGACGTAAAGCGACGACGCACCGCGGATCAATCCGGTCGGCGCGAGCCGGCCGAACGCGACAACGAGCGCGACGAGCGTGCTCAGCACGCTCGACAGAACGACCACGAGCAGCGTGTTCAGCACGGCGACGACGACCGCATCGAGATACGACGACGCTGGCCCGAACGCGATCAGGCTTTGTGCGATCTGAAAACCGGCTTGCGCATCGAGAAAGCCGAACCCGTGCGCGACGCCGAGAGCATGCGCATTGGCGATGAAGTTGACCACGGCGCGCCACGCGACCAGCGCAACCGCCGCGAGCAACGCCGCCTGGATGGCATAGCGCGGCAGCCGATCGCGAAAAAGCGCCGGCGAACGCAACACCGCGAGGCGCGGCCGCACCGAGGCTCGACGCACCCGCATTGCCCGGACGACCCTCGTCGTCAGCGAACCGGAATCGACATCATCAAGCCGCCGTTGGCGACGAGTGCGTTGCGGCCGCGTTCGAGCCGCAGCGGCGTGCTGGGCCCGACGTTTCGATCCCAGATCTCGCCATAATTGCCGACGGCCTTGATCGCCTTGTAAGCGAAATCGTTGTCCACACCGAGCTTGCTTCCGAAGTCGCCCGTTGCACCAAGCAAGCGCTGCACTTCGGCGTTCGGCGAGGTGCGCTGCGCATCGGCGTTCGCCTGCGTGACGCCAAGCTCCTCGGCGGCGACGAGCGAATTGAGCGTGAAGCGCACCAGCGCTTCCCAGCGAGGCTGTCCTTGTGCAACGACGGGCCCGATCGGCTCGTTCGACACCGTTTCCGCAAGCACCTTGTAATCGTCACGATTCGGCAGTTTCGCGAGGCGCGCGGCGGGCCCCGAGCGGTCGTTGATCACGGTGTCGCAGCGCTTGGCGACGAAGGCGTCCCACGCCTGCTCCGCCGAGGCGAAGGTGACGATCTTGTACTTGAGCTTGTGCGCGCCGAAGTAGCCGGCGACGATCAACTCGGAAGTGCTGCCCTGCAGCGTGCAGATCGTCGCGTTGTCGAGATCGGCGATCTTGTTGACGCGCGACTTCTTCGGCACGACAAAGCCTTGTCCGTCGAAGAACATGATCTTCGGGAACTTGAGGCCGCCGATGTCGCGGCTTTCGGTCCACGTGAAGCGATGCGTCAGCACGTCGACGACGCCGGTTGGCAGTCCGGCAAACGCCGTCTTGAGATCCATCGGCGTCAACTGGATCTTCGTTGCGTCGCCAAGCGCCGCCGCGGCGATCGCCTTGCACAGGTCGATGTCGAAGCCTTCGCGCTTGCCAGCGTTGTTCTCCGCCGAGAAGCCTGGTGCCGCCAGCGTCACCCCGCATTTCACGACGCCGTGGGCCTTGACGTCGTCGAGAACGTCGGCGCGGACGGCGCCGTTTGCAAGCGCGACGACGGCAAACGCCGCAAGGAGCTTGCTCGTGACCGAAAGGCTGGTGCAACGCCACATGTGCCTTCTCCGATTGAGGGTGATCCCGACGTCGGCCCGTGCCCCGAAGTGCCGCGCACGGCCGAAAACGGATGGGAGGATACGCGAATCCAAGGTGCGACACGCCTCCGACGAGCGTAACCCTCCATGGCGTTCTTTTGTGCGAAAGTGTCACGCCTGTCGCACGCCTGGAGACTTTCGCGGCTACTGCATTTCCATCGGTGGTTTCAGCCCGATCCGTCGCTCCCTGCGACGTGGTCGTGATTGGCTACGTCACGGCGAACCTGGGCCTGGGCGTCGCCGTTCGCGGGCTTATCACCGCACTCGTGTCGAAAAACTTCCGAGTGCGTGCATTCGACGTCGATCCCGGCGGCATGCGCACAGGCAGGGAGCTCGGCTTCACGCCGATCCTCGAGCGTTCAGTCGATTCGTTGCCGGCTGGACTCACAATCTGGGTCGGCGGCGCCGGCGATCTGGGTCGTGAGGTTCTTCGCCTGCGCTCGCGCTATCTGCGACACGACTGCTACAACGTTGCGGCGGTGTCGTGGGAACTGCCGGCCTTCACGCGCCTAGATAGCATGATGCTCGGTCTTTTCGACGCCGTGCTTGCGCCCTCGCAGTTCATCGAGCACGCGGTGCAGTTCGATTGCAGTGGCGTGCGCGCAATCTACGCGACGCGCTGCTTGCCGAAGTTCCCCCCGCTCCCATACGGCCGCCTCGACTTCGGGCTACCCGAGCGCGGGACCCTGTTCGTAACGAGCTTCGACACGATGAGCGATCTCGAGCGGAAGAACCCGGTCGCCGTGCTGCGTGCCTTCATCGCAGCACTGGGTACGCGCGAAAACGCGTGGCTCGTGCTCAAGATCAACAACGCCGGGCGACGCGGCTCGGACGAGGTCGGCATGCGGCGATTGCGTGCCGAGTTGGTCGGCTTCCCACGGGTCATCGTAATCGATCGTGAAATGACGTACCAGCAGACCCTTTGCCTTTATGCGAGCTGCGACGTGTACGTTTCGCTGCACCGTGCCGAAGGAGTTGGGCTCGCACTGCTCGAGAACATGGCGCTTGGCAAGCCCGTGATCGCCACCGCGTGGTCCGGCAACCTTTCGTTCATGAACGAATCGACGAGCGCACTCGTGCGTTACGACCTCGTTCCAGTGCGCGCTCGCGCCCCCCAGTACCGGGCGAGCGTCCTGCCTCGCGGCGCTCGGTGGGCGGAGCCGCACATTGATCACGCCGCCCATTGGATGAGGCGCCTGCACGACGACCCGGATCTGCGTCGGCGCATGGGGCGTGCAGCGCAGGATGCCGTGGACGAGCACCAGCGCACGGCGCGGGCATGCGAGTACATGCGCCTGCTGATGGCGCTACGGGAGCAACATGCCGAGCATCCGCCGCGGTCCACGGATCGAGGCGCGCGGCTCGCGCACTACGAGCGCGCAGTTAACCACGCGCTCGTGCACTCGCGGATGCAGCGGCGCGCTCGCAAGTGGCTCGATCGGCACTTGCTGTGGCGCTTCAATCGCGAGTGACCAAAGTCGCGAGGACGAGCATGCCGTTATACGCGCACCCGAAGCGCGACTTCGACAAGCATGACCGTCGGCGCGACGGCGGCAGCGCAACTACGCAATGTCGACGCAATCGTGCTTGGTCAGTTCTCGATGGCGCGCGCGTCGGCGCGAGTGCCGATGCGGTTGCAGTGCCTGTGATCACGACGCCGGACGCTGCGGTGCGTCAATTGCGCGGTCGCGTCGCGCAGGAGCAAGGGCCGGAGTTTCCCTGACCGCTATTTGCGCGCGTTCAGGACGCCCTCATCCCGCTTTTGAGCCTTGACGGATGAGCCCCTTCGTCGAATATGCATCGCCGTCACTTTCGATACCCGCAGCCCATCCACCACGAGCGCAAACGCCGGCGACGAGTGACGGCGGCTCGGATAGTAAAGGTGGTAACCGGCCGACGCAGGACACCAATCCTCGAGCACCCGCGCAAGACGCCCCTTCGCGACGTGCGGCTCGGCCATCCCCTCCGGAACGAACGCCAAACCAAATCCGGCGAGTGCCGCGCTGACTTTCTTGGGCTTGGTCCATCCGTTGCGATGCGGTTCCTTCCTACGCGAGTTTCGGCTTTTTTCCCGTAGCGTCGCGCAATCCGACATGGAACAGTTCACCCGCGACCAACAAGTGGCCGGCGCTACAGCGCTTCGGCAGCCGAGGAGGATTTTCGTGGGCAAATATTTTCTCGCGTGGCTCTTGGGTGTTCCCGCTGTTGTCCTGGTGGTCATCTACATTTTCATGCATTAGCTCGCAGCTGTTCCGGCGAGCCCACGGGCCGGCTCGCGCACGTCAGCAGTGGTCGACATTACGTCGGTTGCGCGGCCGGTCGTAATCCGGCGTTCAATTGAATTGGCGGCCCTATGAGCGTGCCCGGCCGCACATTCCCCGCCCGCGCTCTCGCGGAGCATAACGAGTCGTTTTTCAAAAAGCTCGGCCCTGGTCTCATCACCGGGGCCGCGGATGATGATCCGAGCGGCATCGCCGCGTATTCGCAGGCCGGTGCTCAGTTCGGCTATTCGCTGCTCTGGACGCTCTTCTTCACTTATCCACTGATGGTGGGAATACAGGTCGTCAGTGCGCGCATCGGACGTGTGAGTGGATACGGATTGGCGGGCAACATCCGTCGCCATTATTCTCCGGCCCTGCTGTATACCCTCGCCGGATTGCTGTTGCTTGCGAACACGATCAATATCGGTGCCGATATAGGAGCGATGGCGCAGACACTGGCGCTGCTTGTCGGAGGGTCGCACCACCTTTACATCGTGGCGATCGGCGCGTTGTGCATCGTGCTGCAGGTCTTCGTCTCCTATCACCGATATGTGCGCATTCTCAAATGGCTGACCCTGTCTCTGTTTTCCTACGTCGCGGTGATATTTGCGGTCGATACGCCATGGACCATGGTATTTCGCAGCACATTCATACCTTCTTTGAGTCTTCATGCCGACTATGTGACGACCGTGGTGGCCATCTTCGGTACCACGATCAGTCCCTACCTCTTCTTCTGGCAGGCGTCCCAGGAATGCGAAGACCTGCGTGCCGTAAAGGCAGACAAACCTTTGCATAATCATCCCGAGCAGGCGCCACGACAGTTGCGACGAATCAAAATCGATACCTATATCGGGATGGGTTTCTCCAACCTGATCGCATTCTTCATCATGCTCACCACCGCCGCGACACTCCACGCTCACGGCATCAACGATATTCAGTCATCCGCCCAGGCTGCCGAGGCGCTGCGGCCGCTGGCGGGGAGATTTGCATTCCTGTTGTTCAGCCTGGGCATCATCGGCACCGGGTTGCTTGCCGTGCCGGTACTCGCCGGATCATCGGCGTTTGCGCTGGCCGAAAGCTTCCGATGGCGACGCGGACTCGACCTCTCGCCCCTTCGTGGTGCGCGCTTTTATGGCGTGATCGCGGTTTCCACGCTGATCGGTGCAGGTTTGGGCTTCACCCATATCGATCCGATCAAAGCGTTGTATTGGGCCGCGGTTATCAACGGTGTGATCTCGGTTCCGATCATGTTCACGATGATGCATATGGTCGCCAACCGGAAGATCATGGGCTCGTTCGTTGCCACGAAACGTCTGGCCCTACTTGGCTGGCTGGCGACCGCCATCATGGGCCTCGCGGTCGCCGTCATGTTTCTTCAGATGCTACGTTGACAGACCGCGAGTCGCCGTCGCGCAAGGTACTCCATAGCAGCCGGTCGGATACCAATAGACGCGTGCGGCGCTCAAGCGGTGAGAGCAACCCATACCGGAACATGGTCGCTCGGTCGCGCGCGCACACGGTACTCGGCATCGATGCCCGCTTCTCGTATCCGTGCCGAGGCCGCCTCGTTCGCCAGAATGAAGTCCAGCCGGAAGCCGTGTCCACGACGATAGGCTGCTTCGCTGACCCAATATGAATACATTCGCTCCGTGGGGTGTAGCATGCGCACGCTGTCGGTCCATCCCTGCGCAAGAAGGGTCTGGAACGCCTCGCGCGTTTCCGCCTGCATCACCGCGTCGAATCTCCACCAAAACGAATTGTAGATGTCGAAGTCCGTAGGCACGACGTTCAGATCGCCGGCCACCAAAACGGGCTCCCTCAGTGCATGCAATCGTCGTGCGTAGTTGACGAAGCGATCGAACCACCGCAGCTTGTAGTCAAAATTGCGCGACGGCACGGGATTTCCGTTCGGCAGGTAGACCGATGCGACAAGCACCCCCTTCGCATGCGCTTCAAGATAACGCGCTTGTACATCGGTCGCGTCGCCCGGCAATCCTCGCCGCGTTTCTGCCGGGGTCTCGCCTTTCGCGAGAATCGCCACGCCGTGGAACGCGCGCTGGCCATGCCAAACCGCTCCATACCCCTCGTCGGCAAGCGCCTTCACCGGAAACTTCGAATCATCGGTCTTGAGTTCCTGGAGGCATACTATGTCAGGCGACGTTTCCCGTAGCCATTCGGCAAGACGGGGCAACCGGCCGTTGACGCCATTGACGTTATAGCTTGCAACTCTGATCCGGGGAACGTCGGCGTCTTGCATGTCCACACTGCCAATGAATGCGAGCCGCTTCATCAACCTGGGGGAGCTCCATCCACAGTTCTGCTTGTAGGCCCCAGCGTGAGCGACGCGGGAGCCGTTCTGGACGAGCAGATCAAAGAACCGCGACGCTACCGTGACAGTTCTGCATGGTCAAGCGCGGCCGCGAGGCGGAAGTGTGCGCGCTTCGTTGGGGGTGAAAGCAGACCGTCGCCGAGCTCGGCACGAGCGTTTTCATCGTGCCGGCCGGGATGGTGAAGA
>DATFCW010000150.1:0-2835 GCA_035252665.1 Casimicrobiaceae bacterium
TTGGCGTCGACGTAACCGCGCGGCGATCGATCGATCTGGCGACCCACCTCGTCGTGCTGCAGGGCGCCGGGCGGGACGCGCTCGAACCTCGTCATCGCGACAAATGCCGCGTGATCTTTCAGTCGGCGCCGGCGCTCGCGCCCGGAAACCAGCGCAAGCGAACGTTCGACGTGATCCTGGTCGGGCACATGCGCGCGGAAAAGGATCCATTGACGCCGATGCGCGCAATTTCGCGGTTGCCGCACGATTCGCCGCTACGCCTCATCCACATCGGCGATGCTCTGAGCGACGAGTATGCCGAAGCGGCACGTGCAATGCAGGCGCGCACGTGGCCATCCGTTCAGCGTTACCGGTGGCTCGGTGGACGAGCGCATGGCGAGACGCGCCGACGAATTGCGGCAGCGCAAGCGATGATCGTGTCGAGCGTGATGGAGGGCGGTGCGAACGTGATCGTTGAAGCCGTGACTTCGCATGTACCGGTGATCGCGAGCCGCATTCCCGGCAACATCGGCATGCTGGGCGCCGATTACGACGGATACTTCGCGCCCGGGGACGATGCCGAGCTCGCGCGCCTCCTCGACCGCATCGCTCGCGATACGGCGTTTCTCATGCGCCTTCGGGCGCAATGCGAGGAACGCGCGCCACTGTTCGATCCGAGCCGCGAGGCGATGGAGGTCGAGCGCCTCGTGGACGATGCGCTTGCTCACTCCCGATCGAGCCGATAGATCGTCGATTCGCCGTATTGCTTGGCAAGCGCCACGCGGCCGATGTATTCGAGCGCAAAATCCTTGCGGCCGGCCGCCGCAAGCATCGCTGCGAACGCTTCGCTTGCGTACACGGTCCCCGGCTGCGTGATCGGCTCGATGCGCGCGGCGCGCGTGACGCTCGATCCGAAGAAGTGCTCGCGCTGCATCACCGGATCGAAGCCGCGAAAAACCGGTCCCGCATGCAACCCGATGCGAACCGGATTGGTCGAGCGCAAGCCCGTCGTGGTCCAGTCGACGTCCTGTGCACGCTCGAGAAAGCCGAGCGCAAACTCGGCCGCGTATTGCGGCGAATCGAACACGACGTAGAGCCCGTCGCCCCACGTCTTGGCGTCGAGCGGCCTGACGGGAGACTGGCTGATCTGCGCAGCGGCGATGCGCAGGAACTGATCCTGGAATTGCGGGGCGAACGCATCCTGCACGCGACTGAAGCCCGCGAAGTCGGCGAACATCATCGCCTTCAACGAGCGCGGCAAGCGTGTCTCGTCCGTCGGCTTGGCCGCGTGATCGTCGGTAGACTGCTCCGGCAAATGCACTCCACGTTGCGGAATCAACGCTTCGCTACCGCCTCGTAACGCTGCAAGGTCGATGACGCGAGCCATACCCCCTGTCTTGCGCCAGCGCTCGTACGTGGCGCGCGTACCGCCGACGTCCGTCCCCGACGATGCGTCGAGCACGCAGAGCATCGAAGGCGCCGTCTCCAATTGCGTGGCGCGAAGCTGCGACAGACCTTCGACAAGACGTGCCGCGTGCTCGAACAGGATGTCGTCGCCGAGATGATTCTCGTCGGTGGCCATGATCACGCGCGTGACACGCTTCAGTGCCCCGTCGAAACGCCCAATCCAATTTTCGCCGCCGATCGCCACGCTCGTGCGCACGAAATCGTTGCGCGCGAACGGCAGCACGACGTTCACTTCGGCGCGGTGTGCGAGCGCGGCCTCGATGAAAATCAGATCGGCGCCGCACGCCGCCGACGTGAACACGACCGGCTGATGGAGCTCGCGAAGCTCTGCGTCGATCGCGGCACGGACGGAAGACTCGAGCGCGGCCGGAAAACGTGGCGTCGCGCGATCCGGCGCATCGATCATGTGGCCCGCGAACGCGATGACGTCCGGAGCATGCAGGAGCGGCAGCAGATCGCGCGCCTCGGGAATCGCACGCGCGAGGAGTCGAAGCTGGCGTCGCATCGTCGCGATCATCCCGGCGTTGTCGCCCGCGAGCGTGCACGCCATCGCATAGCTTCGCGTCGCCGCGTCGAACCGCCCCAGCAGTACCAGCGCCTCCGCATCCGTCGCGAGATCCCATGGCGAAGGCGCGGTGCGGCGTGCGAGGTCGCTTCGGATTTCCTGCGCGAGCGCCGACGCCACCTCCCGGTCGCCGAGCAGCATCGCGAGTGACGCCGCATTGATTCCCGGATAAGGATCGCGCGTCAGGCCGTACGCCTTCAGGTACTGCTCGCGCGCGCGCATCACGAGATTGCGGCCGCCCGGACGATCAGGCGCGCGATGGAACGCATCCTTGAGCAAACGTCCGCGCAAGCTGTGAATGTCCGCGACGATCGCGTCGCGAGGGCCGTGCCCCTCCGCCCGGTCGAGCAATGCGTGCGCAACTTGAGAGGCACCCGCGCGCGCATGCGCGAGCGCGCCGAAGTAAAGCAGTTGCGGGTCGTCCGGACGTATGGCGATTGCCGCGTGAAACGCATCGCAGGCGTCCCACGGCGCACCGCGATCGAGATGCGCGCGGATGTCGTCGATGAACGTCGTCAGGATGCCTGCGCCTCGGCGATCTGTTCGCGGATGCGCCGCACGCTGATCAGGTTGCGCATCTGCGAGGGCAGCGCATCGATCAGGGACGCCGCCTGCTTGAGCTCCGCGGACTTTTGCGAGGACCCCGCGAGTGCGGATCCGTAGAGCGCCTGCGCGAATTCGATCCGTTGAAGAAGATCCTCGTTGTCGGGCCGGGCGTAGAGGCCGCGCTGCAATTCGAGAACCGGGTCGACGAGGCGTCGCGCTTCATCGACGTGGCCGAGACGTGCGGCGATCATTGCAGCCAGTGCCGCTTGACCGCCCGC
>DATFCW010000151.1:0-9436 GCA_035252665.1 Casimicrobiaceae bacterium
CGAGCAGCCATTCGACCGGGCGCTCGCCGTTCGCGCTCACGCAATCGTCGACTTCGCGCGTCTGCTCGGCCGCGTGAATATGAACTGGCGCATCGGGCGCGGCGAGGCCCACTACCTTCGCAAGCTCCTCGGCAGTGACCGCGCGAAGGCTGTGCGGCGCAACGCCGAGGACGAAGCGACGATCGCTCGCGCCGCGAGCAAGTGCCTCGCAAAGCTTCTCGAACGTGTAGATGCTGTGCACGAATCGACGCTGCGACGCTGTGGTCGCGACGCCGCCGAAATCGCCGTGGGCGTAGAACACCGGCAGCAGCGTCAACGCGATCTGTGCGGTGTCCGCGGCGGCCACGATCCGCCATGCGAGCTCGCCCGGATCGTTGTACGGCTTGCCATGCGGATCGTGATGCACGTAATGAAACTCGGCGACGCTTGCGTAACCCGCCTTCGCCATCTCGACGTACGCTTGCGCGGCGATCGCCTCGAACGCGTCGGCATCGATTCGCTCCAGCGCTGCATACATCGCCTGCCGCCACGTCCAGAACGAGTCGTCGCGACCTTGCGCCGGCGTTCCCGTGCGCCCCGCGATCGCGCGCTGGAACGCGTGCGAGTGAAGGTTGGGCATGGCCGGGATGACGGGACCGTGAAGGCGCTCGTCGGCGGACGCGCCCCGCGCACCGGGCTCGATGTTCGCGATCACCCCGCCGTCGTCGATGGCCAGCGCCACGTCCGTCTGCCACCCCTCGTCGAGGAGCGCGGCGGGCGCTACCAGTGTCTTCATGCCAGGAATCAGGGATTAGAGGACGGGAATCCGATGCGTGCCTTGCGCAGGTAACGCGCTTCGCGCTACACCATTGTAGCGGCCGGACATGGCGCAACATTGGAACCGTGCGCCGGCGCTCCTGTCGGATACGCCGACGTTCTTTCGCGAAAGACCCTTCATGAAGCCACGCTTTTTCCGCCACCCGCTCGTCGCGGCCGCCGCATTCGCCGCGATGGTCGCTTCTGCTGCTGCATGCGCGGCGTCCCTATCCGTCGCGCACGACGAGATCGACCACCTGCTCGACTACGTCGCGTCGTCGTCTTGTACGTTTGTTCGCAACGGCAGCGAATACTCGGCGGAAAAGGCACGCGACCATCTCGCGATCAAGTATCGCTTCGTCGGCGATCGGATCTCCACGGCGGAGGACTTCATCAAGTACCTCGCGAGCGGCAGCAGCGTCTCGGGCGAGCCGTACCACGTGAAGTGCGGGAAGACGGATGCCCTCGCCGGCGCGTGGCTCACCACCGAGTTGAATCGATATCGCAGCTCGCCACACGTCCAGCGCGTCGCGCAGTAGCGGCCGGACGACGGAAATCGCCCGATTGGAAAGCGTAGCGAGCGGGCCGAGTACGAGGCGGCCCGCAGCGAGGCGCGCGATAGTACTTGGTCGTACAGCGAGCGCCGAGCGAGCACACAACGACGTAATCGGCCCGCGCAGTAGCTTTACAACGGGCGATCAGTAGCGGCCGCCGATCTTCTGCCACCTCCACGCATCGGCGCAAATCGCATCTATGTCGCGCGTCGGGCGCCAGTCGAGCACCGTTGAAGCTCGCGAAACATCGGCGCACGCAAAAGCGACATCGCCGGGCCGGCGCGCCGAGATCGCGCGCGCAATCGCGCGTCCGCACGCGCGCTCGAACGCGGCGAGCACCGACAGCACGGAGTGCGACGTTCCCGTTCCGAGATTCACGGTGAGAATGCCCGGACGCGATGCGATGTGCGCAAGCGCACGTGCGAATAGCGCCGCGGCATCCTGCACGTGCACGTAATCACGCACGCCGGTGCCGTCGGGCGTATCCCAGTCATCGCCACACACGAGGATCTCGCTCGCCTCGCCCGCCGCAACGCGGCACAACTGAGGAATCAGATGTGCCGAGCGCGCGCGCGCCGCCTCACCCATCATGCCCGACGAATGCGCGCCGGCGACGTTGAACTTGCGTACGATCGCGATGCGCCAGTTCGCATTGGCGGCCGCGAGATCGCGCAGGAAATCCTCGACGACGCGTTTCGTGCGGCCGTACACGTTCGCTGGCGCGAGCGGCGCCCGTTCGTTCGCGGGCTCGACGTCGGTGTCGCCGTAGACGCTGGCGCTCGATGCGTACACGAGCGTTCCGACGCCCGCCTCACCCATGACCTCGATGAGCGATAACGTTCCCCCGACGTTGAGATCGTAGTACGCGAGCGGCCGGGCCTGCGACTCGGCGACGTTTTCGAGCGAGGCGCAGTGGACCACCGCACTGATCGGATGATCGTGGAAGGCGTTGCGAAGCGCAGCGACATCGCGCACGTCGGCAGTGACGCAGGGGACGGGCCTCCCGGCGAGCGCTTCGAGGCGGCTTCGCACCGCAGGCGTGCTGTTGGAGAAGTTGTCGAGAACGACCGGCGCGTAACCGCTTCGCGCAAGCTCGACGACGATGTGCGAGCCGGTGAAGCCGGCGCCTCCGGTGACGAGCACGCTCTCGGGCATGGCCGATCGTACACAATCGCCAAGGCGCGCAACGCGCATCGCGAAACTGAGAGCGAAAAAAAGCCGGGGCGCGCCCGGCTTTTTCATCGGAGGAAGAACGTGCGTTACGCGGCCCGCGCCTCGTCGGCCGCCGATTCAGGCCGATCGACGAGCTCGATCAGCGCCATCGGCGCGGCGTCGCCTTGACGGTAGCCGAACTTCAGGATGCGCAGGTACCCGCCGGGGCGCGTCTTGAAACGAGGACCCAGCTCGTCGAAAAGCTTCGTCACGACCTCGCGATCGCGCAGCCTGCTGAACGCGAGCCTGCGATTGGCGAGCGTAGGCGTCTTGCCCAGCGTGATCAGCGGTTCCGCAACGCGGCGAAGCGCCTTTGCCTTGGGCAGCGTCGTGCGGATCGCCTCGTGCGTGAAGAGCGAGTTCGTCATGTTGCGCAACATCGCGAGGCGATGCTCGCTCGTGCGATTCAGCTTTTTGAGTCCGTGTCGGTGCCTCATGGTCGATCCAATCCCGCCGGCGGCCAGTTCTCGAGCTTCATGCCGAGCGAAAGGCCCCGCGACGCAAGCACTTCCTTGATCTCGTTCAGCGACTTGCGACCGAGGTTCGGCGTCTTCAGAAGCTCGGTTTCCGTGCGCTGAATAAGATCGCCGATGTAGTAGATGTTCTCGGCCTTGAGGCAGTTGGCCGAGCGCACCGTGAGCTCGAGATCGTCGACCGGACGAAGCAGCACGGGATCGACCTGCGGCGAAGCGCGTTCCGCCGACGGCTGGTCGGTGCCCTTGAGATCGGCGAACACCGAGAGCTGATCGACGAGCACGCTCGCCGCGTAGCGTACCGCCTGCTCGGGCTCGACGACGCCGTTCGTCTCGATGTCGAGGACCAGCTTGTCGAGGTCGGTGCGCTGCTCGACGCGCGCCGATTCCACGGCATAGCTCACGCGCCGCACCGGCGAGAACGACGCGTCGAGCAGGATGCTGCCGATCGTGCGTCCACCCTCGGGCTTGGTACGCGCCGTCGCGGGCTGGTAGCCACGGCCGCGCTCGACCTTGATCTCCATCTCGATCTTGCCGCCCGCCGTCAAATGAGCGATCAGGTGCTCGGGATTGATGATCTCGACGTCGTGGTTGGGCTCGATGTCCGCGGCGGTGACGGGACCTTCGCCGCTCTTCGACAGCTTCAGCATCACGCTGTCGCGATTGTGCAGCTTCAGCACGACGCCCTTCAGGTTCAACAGCACGTCGACGACGTCCTCCTGCACGCCGTCGAGCGCGGAGTACTCGTGCAGCACGCCGGTGATCTTCACCTCGGTGGGCGCGTACCCGGGCATCGACGACAGGAGCACGCGCCTCAGCGCGTTGCCGAGCGTGTGCCCGTACCCGCGCTCGAATGGCTCCATCACCACCTTGGCGTGGAACGGCGACATGCTTTGCACATCGATGATGCGGGGCTTCAGCAGAACATTGCTTTGCATGCGGGACCTTTAGTGGCAAAACGCCAAAAAGACACAAAGTGTCGACCGCGGCGACGCGGTCGATCCGACCTTTCGCTCGACCACGCGTCGCCCGTGGTCGACTTCCAACCTATTTGGAGTAAAGCTCGACGACTAGACTCTCATTGATGTCCTGCGCGAACTCGGAGCGATCGGGCGCGCCCTTGAACGTGCCGGTCATCTTCTTCGGATCGACCTCGACCCATGACGGGAAGCCGACCTTCTCGGCGAGCTGTAGCGCGTCCTGTATGCGAAGCTGCGACTTCGCGCCGTCGGTCGTCGAGACGACGTCGCCGGCTCTCAGCAGCGCGGAGGGCACGTTGACGATCTTGCCGTTGACCGTGATCGCGCGATGCGAGACGAGCTGGCGCGCTTCGGCGCGCGTCGATCCCAGGCCCATCCGATACACGACGTTGTCGAGCCGCGATTCGAGGAGCTGCAGCAGATTCGTGCCGGTCGAGCTCTTGCCCTTCGTCGCCTCGGCGAAATAGCGGCGGAACTGACGCTCGAGCACACCGTAGATGCGGCGAAGCTTCTGCTTTTCGCGCAACTGCTTGCCGTAGTCCGACGTTCGCGCGCCCGAGCGCACGCCGTGCTGCCCCGGCTTGGTGTCGAGCTTGCACTTCGAGTCGAGCGAGCGGCGCGCACTCTTGAGGAACAGGTCGGTTCCTTCGCGTCGCGCGAGCTTGCATTTGGGTCCGCTGTAACGAGCCATGATCTCTCTTCGTCAGATGCGTCGCCGCTTCGGAGGGCGGCAGCCGTTGTGCGGCACGGGCGTCACGTCCGAGATGCTGCTTATCTTCAAGCCGAGCGCGTTCAACGCACGAACGGCGGATTCGCGGCCAGGACCGGGGCCCTTGATGCGCACCTCGAGATTCTTGACGCCGCATTCCTGAGCGGCACGTCCCGCCGATTCGGCGGCGACCTGCGCCGCGAACGGCGTCGACTTGCGCGAGCCCTTGAAGCCGGCGCCGCCGGACGTCGCCCAGGACAGCGCGTTGCCTTGCCGGTCGGTGATCGTGATGATCGTGTTGTTGAAGGACGCGTGGATGTGCGCGATTCCTTCGGACACGTTCTTCTTGACCTTCTTGCGCGTGCGCGCGGCGGCGGCCTTCTGTGACGGTTGCTGTGCCATTCGTGTGTTCCGATTCCTTTAGGTCTTTGCGACGGACGGCCGGTTGAGCGCGACCTGGCGGCCCTTCTTCGGTCCCTTGCGCGTGCGCGCGTTGGTGCGCGTGCGCTGGCCGCGGACGGGAAGCCCCTTGCGGTGGCGAACGCCGCGATAGCAGCCCAGGTCCATCAGCCGCTTGATGCTCATCGTCACCTCGCGGCGCAGGTCGCCTTCGATCGTGAACTTCCCGATGTTCTCGCGCAGCTTGTCCATCTGCGCGTCGGTCAGGTCCTTGATCTTCGAGCTCGGCGGCACGCCGGCGGCGACGCAGATCGCCTTCGCGCGCGGACGGCCGATGCCATAGATCGCGGTCAGCGCGATCTCGGCATGCTGATGGTTCGGAATGTTGACGCCTGCAATACGGGCCATCGTCAGCTTTCAGTTGTCAGTTGACAGTTGCAGTCACCCCTGCCGCTGCTTGTGCCGCGCGTCGGCGGTGCAGATGACGCGCACCACGCCGTTGCGCCGGATGATCTTGCAGTTGCGGCAGATTTTTTTGACGGAGGCGAGGACTTTCATTTTGTCGAACCCTCAAGAGCGGGATAAGGGAAGAGGGATGAGGGTGCCTTCATCGCACGCTTGCTCGATCTCGCCGCTTCCGTCGTTACCCGCATGATCGTTTGCTGCTTCGAGTTGCTTCAAACCGAGGGAGAGCCACTCTCCTCCCTCACCCTCTTCCCTCCGTCATTTCGCTCTGAACGTAATCCTTGCCCTCGACAAATCGTAGGGCGTCAACTCCACCGTCACCTTGTCGCCCGGCAGAATCTTGATGTAGTGCATGCGCATCTTTCCCGAGATGTGCGCGAGCACGACATGGCCGTTCTCGAGCTTCACGCGAAACGTTGCGTTCGGCAGCATCTCCGCCACCTCGCCCTGCATCGCGATCGTCTCTTCCTTCGCCATCACACAACCAAGCCGCGAAGCGGCTCATTCCATTTCCCCTCTCCTCGGGGAGAGGGGGAAGGGGTGAGAGCATTCACCGCGTCGGCACCCCTGCCTTGAAATTCGCCTTGCGCAGCAGGCTCTCGTACTGCTGCGACATCATGTACGCCTGCACCTGCGTCATGAAGTCCATCGTGACGACGACGATGATCAGGAGCGACGTTCCGCCGAAATAAAACGGCACGCTCTTCCACGCGATCAAAAAGTTCGGCACGAAACACACGACAACCAGGTAGAGCGACCCGATCAGCGTCAGCCGCAGCGTGATCTTCTCGAGGTACTTGGCCGTCTGCTCGCCGGGCCGATAGCCCGGAATGAACGCGCCGCTCTTCTTCAGGTTATCCGCGGTCTCCTTCGGGTTGTACTGCAACGCCGTGTAGAAGAAGCAGAAGAAGATGATTGCCGCCGCATACAGGATCTCGTGCACCGGCTGACCGGGTGCGAGCGTCGCCGCGAGATCGCGAATCCAGATCGTGTGCTCGCCGGTACCGGCCCATTGCGCAAGCGTCGCCGGGAACAGGATGATCGACGAGGCGAAGATCGGCGGAATCACGCCCGACATGTTGATCTTGAGCGGCAGATGCGAGCTTTGCCCCTGGTAGACCTTGTTGCCGACCTGTCGCTTCGCGTAGTTGACGAGGATCTTGCGCTGCGCGCGCTCCATGAACACGACGAACGCGGTCACCACGACAACGAGCGCCGCGATGCCGATGATCAGGAGCCACGAGTACGCACCGGTGCGTCCCTGCTCGAGCGTCTGCCCGATCGCTCGCGGCAGCCCCGCCGCAATCCCCGCGAAAATGATCAGCGATATGCCGTTGCCGAGGCCCCGCTCGGTGATCTGCTCGCCGAGCCACATCAAGAACATCGTCCCGGTGACGAGCGTTACCGCCGACACCAGGCGGAACGCAATGCCGGGCTCCAGGACGAGCCCCGGCTGCGCCTCGAGTGCGGTCGAGATCGCGAGCGCCTGGAAGAACGACAGGAAAAGCGTCGCATAGCGCGTGTACTGCGTGATCTTGCGCTGCCCCGATTGCCCTTCCTTCTTGAGCGCCTCGAGCGACGGCACGATCGTCGTGCAAAGCTGCATGATGATCGACGCCGAGATGTACGGCATGATCCCCAGCGCGAAGATCGAGAAGCGCGAAAGGGCGCCCCCCGAGAACACGTTCAACAGGCCGAGGATTCCGCCCTGTTGTCCGCGGAAGAGCTCGTCCAGCACGGACGCATTGATCCCCGGCACGGGGATGTGCGTGCCGATCCGATAGACGACCATCGCCCCGAGCAGGAACCACAGGCGCTTCTTCAGATCGCCGTACTTGGTGCCGCTCTTCTGGGCCGGATTTGCAATTGCCAATGGAGCTCCTAATTTGCGTCGACGAAGCGCCGATTCAAGCGACGCTGCCGCCTGCCGCCTCGATCGCCGCCTTGGCGCCCTGCGTTGCCGCGACGCCCGTCAGCTTCACGGCGCGCTCGATCTTGCCGGTCTTGATGACCTTCGCCGACTTCGCGATCGACGGCACGATGCCCGCCGCCTTGAGCGCGAGAAAGTCGATGTCGGAAACGGGCAGCTTCGCGAGGTCGGAAAGCCGCACCTCGGCGATGTCGTAGCGCGAGCGCGATACGAAGCCGCGCTTCGGCAGCCGCCGCTGAAGCGGCATCTGTCCTCCCTCGAAGCCCACCTTGTGAAAGCCGCCGGAGCGCGCCTTCTGTCCTTTGTGCCCGCGCCCGGCCGTCTTGCCCAGGCCCGAGCCGATGCCGCGGCCGACGCGTCGCTTCGCCTTGTGGCTGCCGGCCGCCGGTTTCATCGTATTGAGACGCATCGCCTGCTCCGAAATTTCACTCGCCCACAATCTTCACGAGATAGCTGACCTTGTTCACCATGCCGCGGATCGCCGGCGTGTCCTCGAGCTCGACCACCTGGCTGATGCGCGACAGTCCCAGTCCGCGCACGGTCGCGCGATGGTCGTGACGGCACGCGTTGGTGCCCTTCACCAACGTCACCTTGAGCTTCTTGCCTTCGGCCATGCTCATGCCGTTCCGAGAATTTCTTCGACCGTCTTGCCGCGCTTGGCGGCGACGTCGGCCGGCGCGTTGACCGCTTCGAGCGCGTTGATCGTCGCGCGTACGACGTTGTAAGGATTCGTCGAGCCGTGGCACTTGGCGAGGATGTTGGTGACGCCGACAACGTCGAACACCGCGCGCATCGCACCGCCCGCGATCACGCCGGTGCCTTCGGAGGCCGGCTGCATGTGAACGCGCGTGGCGCCGTGCCGTCCCTCGACCGCGTGATGCAGCGTGCCCTTCTTGAGGCGCACCTTCACCATCTTGCGCCGCGCCTGCTCCATCGCCTTCTGCACGGCAACCGGCACTTCCTTCGCCTTGCCCTTGCCCATGCCGACCCGGCCGTCGCCGTCGCCGACGACGGTCAGCGCGGCAAAGCCGAGGATGCGTCCGCCCTTCACGACCTTGGTGACGCGGTTGATCGAGATCATCTTCTCGCGCAAGCCGTCGCCGCGATCGTCCTGCTGTTGCGCCTGGCGCGGATTGGAGCGTTGTTGAGCCATGAATGCCTTCGTCTAAGAACTCGTGTTCGGTCCCGTCAGAACTTGAGGCCGCCCTCGCGTGCCGCATCGGCGAGCGCCTTCACGCGGCCATGGAAGCGGAAGCCGGCGCGATCGAACGCGACCGCATCGATGCCGAGCGCTTTCGCCCGCTCGGCGATGCGCTTGCCGACGATCGTCGCGGCGGCGCGCGTGCCGCCGTTCTTCAAATCCTTGCGCACGTCCACTTCGGCGGTCGACGCGCTCGCGAGCACCTTGTCGCCCGACGGCGCGATGATCTGCGCATAGATGTGCGCGTTCGAGCGGCTCACCGTGAGCCGCGTCGCACGTTGCTGCGCGATGCGAAGCCGCGTCTGACGCGCGCGGCGGAGTCGAGCTTCCTTCTTCGTCTTCACCTTACGATTCTCCGGAATCGGAAAACGCGATTCGACAGCGTAGCGAGCAACCCCGAGCGCGCGAAGACCCGCAGCGAGGCCCGAGACGGTACGTCGTGGTACGGCGAGGGCCGAGCGAGGACGCGACAAAGCGATCGGGGCGCACGGTAGCTTTCGAACGCATCATTTTTACTTCTTCTTGGTTTCCTTGATCTTCACACGCTCGTCGACATAGCGAACGCCCTTCCCCTTGTACGGCTCGGGCGGCCGGTAGGCGCGAATCTCCGCTGCCACCTGGCCGACCTGCTGCTTGTCGATACCTTTGACGACGATCTCGGTCTGTTGCGGCGTTTCGACTTTTACGCCCTTCGGCATCCGATGGATGACCGGATGCG
>DATFCW010000152.1:0-5153 GCA_035252665.1 Casimicrobiaceae bacterium
ATTCGAGTCGCTTCCCGAATCGGCCGCGCTGTCCGCGGCGAACAAGCGAATCGTGAACATCCTGCGCAAGAGCGCGACCGACGCGGCGCCGCGCGTCGACACTGCGCGGCTCACCGACGGCGCGGAGCGCGACCTGTGGAACGTCTTCAGGTCGCTCGCCGACGAGGTCGACCGCCATTTCGAGCATGGCGATTACGAGGGTGCGCTCGTCGCGCTCGCGACGGCGAAGCCCGCCGTCGATCGATTCTTCGACGACGTGATGGTGATGGTCGACGATCCCGACGTACGCGCGAACCGGCTCGCGCTGCTCGATCGCGTGGCACGCACGATGAACCGCGTCGCGGATATCTCGCGCCTCGCGGCCTGAAATCTCCTGATGCCGAAGACGACCCAACACGGCTTGTCGGAGGACGTTGCGCCGAGCCGCACGGCGCGCCTCATCGTCCTCGATCGCGACGGCGTCATCAATCACGACAGCGAGCAGTTCATCAAGTCGCCCGAGGAATGGCGACCGATTCCGGGGAGCCTCGAGGCGATCGCGCGCCTCAACCATGCCGGTTATCGCGTTGTCGTCGCGACGAACCAGTCGGGTGTGGGTCGCGGCCTGCTCGATTTCGCAATGCTGATCGCGATCCACGAGAAGATGCATCGCGCGCTCGCGCATGTCGGCGGACGCCTCGACGCGATCTTCTATTGCCCGCATACCGCGGACTCACGGTGCGAATGCCGCAAGCCCAAGGCCGGGATGCTGCGCGAGATCGGCGTGCGCTTCAACGTCGACATGGCAGGCATCGCGTGCGTCGGCGACGGGCTGCGCGATCTCCAGGCAGCGGAAAGCGTGGGCGCGCAGCCGATGCTCGTGCTGACCGGCAAGGGCGAGAGCACGCTGCGCGAAGGCGGCTTTCCGCGCAACACCGTGATCTTTCCCGATCTCGCGTTCGTCGCGTCTGCGCTGCTCGCCGGCGAATGATGGCGATGCTCTCGGCGTTCCGATCCATCGCCTTCGCGCTCTTCCAGATGGTCGTCACGCCGCCGTACGCGGTGCTCGTCGTTGCGCTGTTCTGGCTGCCGCCGATCCCGCGCTACCGCTTCATCACGAACTGGTGCGCGCTGAACCTGGGCGCCGCGCGCGTAATCTGCGGCATTCGCCATCGCGTGATCGGCATCGAAAACATCGGCAATACTCCGAAGATCGTCGCCTGCAAGCACAGCTCGACGTGGGAGACGCTGTTTCTGTCGCGGCTATTGCCGCCGCTTTCGTATGTCGCGAAAAAGGAGCTGCTGTCGGTGCCGTTCTTCGGCTGGGGATTCAGGCTCGCTTCGCCGATCACGATCGATCGCAAGGCGGGCCTGGACGCGATGACGCAGATCGCGTCGCAAGGCCGCGAGCGCTTCGCGCAGGGCTTCTGGATCATCCTCTATCCGGAAGGCACGCGCATCCGCGCCGGCAAGCGCGTGCGCTACAAGACCGGCGTCGCGCGGCTCGCGATCGAGATGAAAACGCCGGTGCTGCCGATCGCGCACAACGCCGGCTGGCTCTGGCCGAAGGGCATTATGGGCAAGCTTCCGGGCACGATCACGCTGTCGATCGGCAAGCCGATCGAGCCCGACGCAATGGAGCCTGCGCAACTGATGCATGCGATCGAGACGTGGATCGAGGACGAAGTGGCGCGCCTCGGCCCACCGGCTGATATGGACCGCGACATGGCGCGAGCAATGGCGTGAAGCTCGAGCCCGACCTTCCCGATCAGCGCCGCGCCGACGGCACGCTGCGACGCATCGTGCTCGCGGGCCAATCGATCGACTATCGGCTGATTCGCGCGCGACGCCGATCGATCGGCATGGAGATCCATTTCGAAGGGTTGAGGGTGCGGGCGCCGCGCTGGGTGGCGCTTCGCGATATCGAGGAGGCGCTCGTCGAGCGCGCGTCGTGGATCCTGCGCTCGCTCGCCGAATGGCGCGCACGGCGCAAGGACGTGATGCCGCGCGAGTGGATCTCCGGCGCGCCGATTGCCTATCGCGGCGCGACGCTCGCGCTCGCGGTGTTTCCGGCGCGCGACACGAACATCATCGCGGACATGTTCCACCTGACGGTGCGTCATCCGCACGCGCACGACGAGCGCCACGTGGCCGAGAGCGTGCGGGAATGGCTGCGCGAGCAGGCGATGTCGCTCGTCGCAACCCGCGTCGCGCATTACGTCGCGAGGCTCGGTGCGCACGTGCCGAGCGTGCGGCTTTCGAACGCACGAAGCGAATGGGGCAGTTGCAACGCGAAGGGCGAGATCAGGCTCAACTGGCGGCTCGTGCAATTGCCGCCGCGGCTCGCCGAATACGTCGTCGCGCACGAGGTCGCGCATATCGTCGAGCTCAATCATTCGCGCAAGTTCTGGGCGCTCGTCGAGTCGCTGCTGCCCGGGCATACGGCGCTTCGCGACGAGCTCGACGAGTGGACCGCGCTGCTCACCGGCTGAGCCGACGACTCCACGTCGATTACGGCGCGGGCAACTCCGGCATCGGCGCGACGGCGCGCGCCTGCGTCTTCACAAGCCGCACGAGCACGCTCCCGAGCTCATCGCCGGTGCGCGTGTCGCGCCAATGCCCGCCCTGCGCGCGGAAGTGATGGCCGCCGCTTTTGGCCGCGACCCAGATCTCGCGATTCGGCACGTGACGGTTGACGATGATGCGACTTTCGTCGTCGCAAATTATCGTCAGGACGCCGTCGGCAAGCTCCCAGTCGAACTCGGCGCCGCTCGTCTCGAGCGCGGCATCGAGCGCGAGACCGATCCTGTCGAGCGTGGCGTCGGCGGCGTGGCGGAAGACGTCGTCATCCATCCGGAACATGCTATCAGCCACGCCAGGAGTCGGGAATCAGAGGTCAGAGGACGGAGGTCGGAGCCGGGCGCGCTTTCGGTGGGCCCCTGTTATGATTTCATGCGATGTTACGTCAACCGATTTACGTGCGAATGCCCGTTGTCGTCGCGCTGATCGCGTTGCTGTCGTCGTGCGGCATCAAGGGCCCGCTTCGTCCGCCGCCGAAAGCCGCGCAAACGCCGCCGGCATCTTCGTCGACGAACAACCCCGCGACGTCGCCGCCCACGACGTCGCCCGCGCTTCCGCCGCCAACGTCGACGCCCACGCAGTGAGCGTTCCGGCACGCCGGGAGGCACGGTGAGCTTCGACTACATCGACGGGGAGCTTTGCGCCGAACGCGTGCCGCTCGGGGCGATCGCGCGCGACTTCGGTACGCCGTGCTACGTTTATTCGCGCGCCGAGCTTTCGCGCGCGTTCGTCGAATTCGATACGGCGTTCGACGGCGTGCCGCATCTCGTCTGCTACGCGGTCAAGGCGAACTCCACGCTCGCGATCCTCGACCTTTTCGCATCGCTCGGAAGCGGCTTCGACATCGTCAGCGGCGGAGAGCTCGCGCGCGTGCAGGCGGCGGGCGGCGATCCGGCGAAGACCGTGTTCTCCGGCGTCGCGAAGAGCGATGCGGAAATCGAAGCCGCACTCGCGGCCGGCATCCTGTGCATCAACGTCGAGTCGGCATCCGAGCTCGATCACGTGGCGGCCGTTGCTGCAAGGCTCGGCGTGCGTGCGCCCGTCAGCTTTCGCGTCAATCCCGACGTCGATCCGCGCACGCATCCGTACGTCGCCACCGGTCTTCGCGAGAGCAAGTTCGGCGTGCCGGCGAGCGAAGCGCGCGAGCTGTACCGCAAGGCCGCCGGGATGGCGTCGATCGCGGTGCGCGGGATCGACACGCACATCGGCTCGCAGATCACCGAGATCGCGCCGTATCGCGAGGCGGCGCAAGCGATGCTCGCGCTCGTGGACGCGATCGAAGACGACGGCATCGCGCTCTCGCACATCGACTTTGGCGGCGGCCTTGGCGTGCGTTACAGCGACGAGACGCCGGTCGCGATCGGCGATTACGCGGCACTGATGCGCGATCTCATGCACGGTCGCCGCCAGCGACTGCTGTTCGAGCCGGGCCGGCGCCTCGTCGCCGGTGCCGGCGTGCTGCTGACGCGCGTGCGGGTGATCAAGCCGGGGACGCGAAATTTCGCGATCGTCGACGCGGCGATGAACGACCTGCTTCGCCCGTCGCTCTACGGCGCGTGGCATGCGATCGAGCCGGTCGCGCCACGCGAGCGAGCTTCGGCCCGCTACGACGTTGTCGGTCCGGTGTGCGAAAGCGGCGATTTCCTCGCACGCGATCGCTCGCTCGCCATCGCGGAAGGCGACCTCCTCGCCGTGCGAAGCGCCGGCGCATACGCGATGTCGATGAGCTCGAACTACAACACGCGGCCGCGCGGCTGCGAAGTGCTCGTCGACGGCGACGCCGCGCATCTCATTCGACGCCGTGAGAGCATCGCCGATCTGTTCGCGCACGAAACGCTATTGCCGTCGTCAAGCGAACGCTCGAAACGCGCGGATTGACGCTTTCGCGCATCCGCGTTCTGTGCGGATTCGCAACAGTGCGCGATGAACGGTCGATTGCAGCGCCCGAAATCTTGCAAAAGCTTGAAACGTGGCTACAATGCGAGGCAGCAGGTGTCAATGGATTTGTCAAGGGGGTGGGCCGAAATTTCTAGCATCAGCGTGCTTTCCCCTGCGGCCGGCGATGCCTGCGAGTGAAGGACCATAACAGTCACATGAACTCAGACAGGAGAAGCAACGATGATGGCTGACATGATGTCGATGATGACGCCCGCCGCTTCCAGCGAGGCGCCGAAGAAGAAGGCACGGAAGCGCAAGGCCGCCGCCCCGAAGAAGCGGGCCGCCAAGAAGGGCGCGAAGAAGCGCGCTGCCCCGAAGAAGCGGGCTGCGAAGAAGGGCGGCAAGAAGCGCGCTGCCCCGAAGAAGCGGGCTGCGAAGAAGTCGATGAAGCGCAAGGCGACGAAAAAGCGGGCTGCTCCGAAGAAGCGGGCTGCCAAGCGGAAAGGGGCGAAGAAGAAGGCCGCCCCGCGCCGCAAGGGCGCACGCAAGACCGCCAAGAAGAGAGCCGCGAAGAAGTAACGCTTCTTCGATTCGCTTCCGTCGCAGACGTGTGACGGACATGAAACGGGCGACGAAAGTCGCCCGTTTCGCTGTGGGGTCAGAGGTGAGTCACTTGCGCTTTTGCAGGTGACTCGCCTCTGACCCCACTTTGCGTA
>DATFCW010000153.1:0-3858 GCA_035252665.1 Casimicrobiaceae bacterium
CTGTCCGCGCGTACGAGCAGGCCCGGGTTCTGCTGATCGATGATGGCGAGACAGACGAACTCGCCGAGCTTGAAAAGCGGCTTGCCGGTGACTTCGAGAAGCACCGTCTCGGAAGTCACCTCTTCGATCGTGTAGCCGTCCGCCTTCCCGTCGCGCATCTTGACGAGGCCCGTCTGGCCCGTGCCGCCCGGAACGTTCAACACGGGCAACGAGACGCCGAGCAACGGTTGCAACTCTCTCGCGAGCGCGCGTCCCATGTAATCGGCGCCCCCGCCGGTGCCCCACGGAACGATGAAGTCGATCGGCCGGCTCGGGTACGCATCCGCCACTGCTCGTGCGGACGCAAGGGTGACCGCAAGCAGAAGCATCAGGCGAATGTAGCGCTGCATCCGCTCGTCGCGAAGCCGCATGGCGACTTCTCCTCCGATCGCCGCCGATGCATGCATCGACGCTTGACCCACGCATCGCATCGTCGCAGCCGCGGCATTCGCCGTCTTGTCGCCTAGCGATGCTTCATGCAGGTATAGCAGAGTTTTATCGCATCATTTGTCGCCTATTTGACACTTTGCGTTCGTGATCGCGATGCACGGCGAATCGTGCTTCGTCGGCTCGCTCGTTCAATCGGCGAGCGCGCTTTCGACTTCCGCGAACGAGCGCGCGATCGCGACGGGCTCGACGATCGTCCCAAGCTGCTTCGTGAGCTGCGACACGGCGAAGAGTCCGCGCACGCGGCGCTCGCCGTTGTCGTCGCGGTCGATCACCATCGCGTGCTGACGGCCCACCGCGTGGAACGTGGCGACGACGTGTCCGACGCTCGCACGCTCTACGTCCGACATCTCGATGACCTCCAATCGGTCGGCGGGCGTCATGATGTCGCGAACCGCGATCTCATCGCGGTGTATCCGGCGCTTCTGGATGAGGACGAGAGGCTTCTCGCCCTCGATGTCCGTCGATGTGACGAGGCCGAGGATCACGTTGCGGTCGTCAGTCACCAGCAGCAGATGCACGCGGTTCGCCCGCATGCGCTGCGCGGCAAACTCCATCGACACGCTCTCCGGTACGGTGATGGCTCGAATGCGTCGGAAATCGGTCATCACCGCGATCGCGGGATCGTCGAGCGTGACGCTTGGCGCTTGCGGAAGCATCGGCTTGTGAAACGTCGCGTCGGATGGCAAGGGATGCGACGGCAATGGCACGTAGGATCGTTGCATGGCAGTCTCCAAGGCAGGAAGGCCGGTGGGAATCTCGAACGGACTCACCCGAATTTGCGCCTTGGCGTCGCCCGTCGTCGAGCAAGTTCTTTCGAATGCCCCATCAGGCGTCTCTATGTCGAGGGGGCGCCAACGACGCAAGGAATTGTCGACTTCGCGACAGACACGCGGTAGTGGCGGCGCGCACCATGCATTGATGCACGCCAAGCTTCGCGCCCGCTACGACAGGCTCGCCCAATCTCGATGACGCGCCGATTGCTGTGCAAAACGAGCGATGTGCCGATCGACACCATCAAGGAATTCAGTGTCGATGCCGATCGAGCGGTCTGCGTGATCAACGCCGGCGGCACCTTCTTCGCATGCCAGGCGAAGTGTCCGCACGAGGGAGTTCGACTTTGCGACGGGTGCGTGGCCGACACGACGCTCACGTGCCTCGAGCATCTGTGGCAGTGGAATCTTGTGAGCGGCGAGCCGCAGGGACTCGCCGAAGCCGCGCTGACGACGTATCCGATTCGCGTCGAGGGAGAGTCGATCTACCTCGACGAATGAAGCCGGCGCAGTTTTGCGATTTCCGTTGAGTCGCTACGCGTCGAAGGCGGGCAGCAACGCTCGAAACTTCCGATAGTCGGTGAGGATGATCGACCGTTTCTCCATTCGAACATAGCCGCGCTTGCGCAGGTCGCCGAGCGTGACATTCGCGTATTGCCGGGATACGCCGGACATCGACGCCAGGTCCTCGTGGGTTAGCTTGAGATCGATCAGCATGCCGTCCGCGCACGGCAGCGCGAAACGCTCGGCCAGCGCGATCAGCACCGCGCAAACACGCTCGTAGCCTGATTCGGTTTCGAGCATGACGGCGAGTCGCGAGACCCAGCGCAGCCTGATCGACAGCGCCTGGATCACGGCACGCGCGAGCTCGGGAAAGCGATCGATCAGCGGATCGAAGCGCGCGTACGGCAACGTATACAAGACGCACGGCTCGAGGCACCGGACAGTCATCTGCCGCGTCGTTTTCACGCCAAGATCACCTGCGCCAAGAATGTCGCCGGAGCACCAGAATCCGGTGGTGCCGACCTTGCCCCCGCGGCTCTGATACATCGACATCGCCTTTCCCTTGATCAGGAAAGCGATGAACGCGGCCGGGTCACCCTGCGACCAGATCGTTTGTCCCTTGCGTGCCGTGCGTCGATCGCATTGCTCGATCACCGCGGCTCGATACTCGGACGGAATCGACGCGAGCACGTCGAGATGACCATCCGCGCGCGGACGATCGATTCTGGCTTTCATCGCGAATGGTGCGCGCCGTACGTCGGCGCGCAGCGTTATCGCGCCGAGTGTCCGGCCAGCTTGATCTCGACTTTCTCGCTCTCGTCGAGCGACGCATAGTACTCGCGCAGAATCGCGAGCACTTCCGGTCGGCTGAATTCCGCCGGCACCGGCTGACCTTCCGAGAGCCACTTGCGAAGCTTCGTACCCGAAACGAGCAGTCGATCCTTGTCCTCGTGCGGGCAGGTGCGTCCCGATGCCATGCCCGCGCAGCGGTAGCACCAGAACGTCCAGTCCATGCGCAACGGCTGGATGGCAAGCGAACCCTTCGGAATTTCGTCGAAAATCTTGTGCGAATCGAACGGTCCGTAGTAGCTGCCGACGCCCGCATGATCGCGTCCGACGATCAAATGCGAGCAGCCGTAGTTCTGGCGGAACAGCGCATGCAGCAGCGCCTCGCGCGGCCCCGCGTAACGCATGTCGAGCGGATAGCCCGCCTGCACGACCGTATCGGCTCTGAAATAACCGCGAATCAGCGCGGCGATCGCGCGTGTGCGCACCTCGGCCGGAATGTCGCCCGGCTTCAGATTGCCGAGCAGCGAGTGCACGAGCACGCCGTCGCACACCTCGATCGCAACCTTCGCCAGGTACTCGTGCGAGCGATGCATCGGATTGCGCGTCTGGAACGCAGCGACGCGCGACCAGCCGAGCTCCTCGAACTTCGCGCGCGTCTCGGCGGGTGTCATGAACAGCGCGCCGTATTTCGCCTTGAAGCCGCCGTCGGAGAGCACGTCGACCGGGCCGGCGAGATTGACGTCGCCTTGCTGCATCACCATGCGCACGCCGGGATGCTCGGCATCGGTGGTGCGAAACACCGCCTGGCATTCGTGGGCCTTGTCGATGCGGTATTGCTCGGTGACCCGCATCGTCGCAAGCAACTCGCCGTCGTCGTCGACAAGCGCGATCTCACGCGCCGATCCCATGTCGCGCGCGATCGATTCGTCGACCGAGAGCGTGATCGGAATCGGCCAGAACGTGCCGTCGGCCATGCGGAAACGATCGCAGACGCCCTGCCAGTCGGCATGGGTCATGAAGCCCTTCAGCGGCGAAAATCCGCCGATGCCGAGCATGATGAGGTCGCCCTTTTCGCGCGAGCTCACGCGCACCTTCGGAAGCGACGCGGCGCGGGCGCGCTCGGCTTTGAGCGCTTCTCCTTCGAGGAGCCGTGGCTTGAGGGCGCCGCCGTGCGGCGGAACGAGCGTTGACATGGGAATCCTCCGATCCGCGTTGTGCCTTATTGTCTTGGGGGCCGGCACTGCGCGCAAAACGTCTCTATTGATCCCTCCATAAACTGCGCTGATACAAGGAACGTCATGGTCGC
>DATFCW010000154.1:0-5514 GCA_035252665.1 Casimicrobiaceae bacterium
CGCGAGCCTCGCGCTGATGGACGCCGGCGTCCCGACGAAGGCGCACGTCGCAGGCATCGCGATGGGCCTCATCAAGGACGGCAATCGCTTCGCGGTACTGACCGACATCCTCGGCGACGAGGATCACCTGGGCGACATGGATTTCAAAGTCGCGGGCACCGATCGCGGGATCACCGCCCTGCAGATGGACATCAAGATCCAGGGCATCACGAAGGAGATCATGGCGGTCGCGCTGGCGCAGGCACGCGACGGGCGCATGCACATTCTGAAGCTCATGCACGACGCGGTGCCGCATCCACGCACCGAGGTGTCCGAGCACGCGCCGCGGATGATGACCTTCAAGATCAATCCCGAGAAGATCCGCGACGTGATCGGCAAGGGCGGCGCTGTCATCCGTGCGCTGACCGAGGAAACCGGCACGACGATCGACATCCAGGACGACGGCTCGGTGACGATCGCCTCGGTGAATGCGGAGGCGTGCAACGTCGCGCGCAAGCGCATCGAGGCGATCACCGCCGAGGTCGAAGTGGGCAAGATCTACGAAGGACCGGTGTTGCGGTTGCTCGATTTCGGCGCGATCGTGCAGCTATTGCCGGGCAAGGACGGATTGCTTCACATCTCGCAGATCGCGAAGGAGCGCGTGAATCAGGTTTCCGATTACCTGAAGGAAGGCCAGATCGTGCGCGTGAAAGTGCTCGAGGCCGACGAGAAAGGTCGTGTGCGTTTGTCGATGAAGGCGGCGGCCGAGGAGGATGCGAAGCACGCGCAGGCGGCGGAATCGACGCCGGCGGCGTAAGAGTCGCTGCGATTTCGGCCACCGCGTGTGGCTCGCGAACAATGAAAGGCGCCTGCGGGCGCCTTTCGTTCATGTTCCTGCGACGCGTTCAGTGATACCCCACGTCCGCGGTGACCTTCCCGCGGAACACGTAGTACGACCAGCCGATGTACATCAGGATGATCGGCAGCAGGAAAAGCGTGCCGATCAGCAGGAACGCCTGCGACGACGGCGTTGCCGCCGCGTCCCATAGCGTGACCGAATACGGAACGACGTAGGGAAACAGGCTGATGCCGAGTCCCAGATAGCACATCGCAAAAAGTGCCATCGCGCCGATGAACGGTATGTAATTGGCGTGCGCGCGCAGCGCTCGCCACGTTGCGAACGCGATCAACGCCGTCGCGATCGGCACCAGTGCCAAATAGAAGACATTCGGCATGGTGAACCACCGCGCCCTGATTTGCTCGTGCAACACCGGCGTCCACAGGCTGACCATCGCGATGAACGCCAGCACACCGTAGAGCGCGATCAGCGCATGCCGGCGCGCGCGCGCCTGCACGTCGCCTTCCGTTTTCATCACCAGCCACGTCGCGCCGAGCAGTGCGTAGCCGAACAGCAATCCCACGCCGGTCGCAAGCGGAAACGGGCGCACCCAGTCGAAGCTCGTTCCCGCGAATACGCGGCTGCTCACATCGAAGCCTTCGACGTACATGCCGAGCACCACGCCCTGAAAGAACGTCGCCACCGCCGAGCCGCCGAAGAACGCGACGTCCCACCAGCCGCGATGGCTCGTCTTCTTCAAGCGAAACTCGAATGCGACGCCGCGGAAAATGAGCCCGAGCAGCATCAGCAGAATGGGGAAATAAAGCGCTGGAATGATGATCGCGAACGCGAGCGGGAAAGCGGCGAGAAGTCCCATTCCACCAAGGATCAGCCACGTCTCGTTCGCGTCCCAGATCGGCGCGACGGTGTTCATGATCAGCGTTCGCTTGTCGTCGTCTTGCGCGAGTGGCGCGAGGATGCCGACGCCCAGGTCGAAGCCGTCGAGCAGCACGTACATGAACACGCCGCCGGCGAGAATGACGGTCCAGACGGGGACGAGGTCGATTTGCACGAATCGCCCCGATCATGCGTCCGCGTGCGCGCCCGAGAGCGGCCGCGCCGGGCGCTCGTCGAGCTTCGGCTCGCGCAACTCGACATGCTCGGGCGGACCGGCGCGCGCGAGCCGCACCATGTAGAAGATCCCGGCGCCGAATACGATCAGGTAGACGACGACATAAAGCGCGATGGACGTCAGCACGTCGGTCCCGGTGAGCGACGGCGACACCGCGTCCTTCGTGCGCATCAGCCCGTACACCACCCACGGCTGACGCCCGACTTCGGTGACGGTCCAGCCGGCGAGGACGGCCAGGAATCCCGCCGGAATCATCCCGATGCACACGTTCTGGTACAGGCGCGACGTGAACAGGCGATCCTTGAAGCGCAGCCACAGTCCCCAATACGCGACGACAAGCATCAGGATTCCGATGCCGACCATCGCGCGAAACGCGAAGAACACCGGCGCCACCGGCGGACGCGCGTCGGGCGGCGCGGACTTGAGCCCTTTGACTTCGGTGTCGAGGTCGTGCGTCAGGTAGAAGCTCGCGACATCCGGGATCTCGAGCTCGTCGTGATTGGTCTCGGCGGCCTGATCGGGGATCGCGAACAGCACCATGGGCACGTGCGAGCGCGTTTCCCACAATCCCTCCATCGCGGCGAGCTTGATCGGCTGGTGCTCGAGCGTGTTGCCGCCGTGAAGATCGCCGAGGACGATCTGCACCGGAACGAAGATCGCGATGAAGACGACCGTCATTCGAAACGCGCGCCGTGCTTCTTCGACGTGCATCCGATGCTTCGCGTGCCAGGCGCTGACGCCGAGCACCGCGAACGCCGTGGTCAGGTAAAAGGCCGTCACCGTATGGGTCAGGCGATACGGAAACGACGGATTGAAGATCACCGAGATCCAGTTCGTCGGCACGAAACGTCCGTCTACGACTTCGTATCCCGACGGTGTTTGCATCCAGCTATTCGCGGCGAGAATCCAGAACGACGAGAACAGCGTGCCGGCGGCGACCATCGCGGCCGAAAAGAAGTGCGCCCATGGCGGCACGCGCTTGCGTCCGAACAGCATGATCCCGAGGAAACCTGCCTCGAGGAAGAACGCGATCAGTCCTTCGTAGGCGAAAAGCGGTCCGAGCACGTTGCCGGTGGCGTCGGTATAGCGGCTCCAGTTGGTGCCGAACTGGAACGGCATGACGATGCCCGACACGACGCCCATGCCAAAGGAAACGGCAAAGATCCGCGTCCAGAACACCGACAGACGCAAATACATCGCGTCTCGTGTGGCGAGGTGAAGCCCCTCGAGCAGCAGAATGAACGACGCGAGCCCGACGGTGAACGCGGGCAGCAGGATGTGGAACGCGATGACGAACGCGAACTGAGCGCGTGACAGCAGGACGGGATCGAGCGTCATTGTTCGCTGTCGTCAGAGGGACGAGCGCGGTTTGTCTCGATTCTACGCGCGCGCGATCCGATCGTCGTCGACTGTTGCTCGCCGATTGCGTAGCGGCGCGGTGCTGCCGGCAATGCTCGCGGCGTTCTATGCGCCGATTGGCTTCCTGGCGGCGCGCACTTCGGTTCGCGAGACGCAGCGTGCGCTCAACGCGGCGCAGGACCGCTTTCGAGGATCGCTTCGCCGCTCACGGTGACGGTCACTTCGCTCGTGCCGCCTTCGACGCTGATCGGTGCCACGCTCGCCGACGCTGCGACGCCTCCCGCCTTGAACATCGGCTGCGGGCGTCCGAGCTCGTTGGTTTGAACGGTGACACGTCCGGCGCGATAGTGCTCGGAGCCGAATGCGCGCGCGGCGATTTGCGCGCGCTCCTGCCAGCGTTTGATCGCATCCACGGTCAGCTCATTCTCGACGGTGCGCCGCGCCAGCGGGCTCACGTCGAACGCAACGCCTGAAAGCAGAAGTCGATCCTCGCTCTGCAGCTTCGATACCAGCGCGGACAGCGCGACGAAATCGCTACTTTCGAGCGAAAGCGATTGCGAGACGCGCCAGCGTGCCGGCTTGTTTGCTTCCGAAATCTGATACGAGCTGTAGCCTGCCGTACGAGCATTGATGCCCGCTTGCGCTTTCGCTCGTGCGAGCGCGCGCGCCATCCGCTGGTTCACCTCGTTCGCGGCTCGGCTCGCGTCCATGTCATCGACTTCCGCGCGAAGGACCGCTGTCATTCGATCGTTCGCGACGTCGCGCGACGCCGATGCCGTGACGGTGACGACGGGATGCGCAGGCAAATCGTAGAACGACGGTTGCGCCCGAACCGCCGATGCAACGAGCAGCGATGCCGCCAGAAGCAAAGGCACCGCAATTGTTCGTGTCCGCATGGTCACCATGTCGCTTCGTGTCCGCACGTCATGCTCGATGGCCGCTCATGATGCGCACGCGCTTCGGCAATTCGAGAATCGCATCGCGATTCGACCACGAGAAGCAACGGTGGGCCGCCGCCTGCCACGGCAGCCACACACTCGCGAGATGCTCGCGCGGCTCGATTTGCACCGGCACAGGATCGCCGACGTCGAGGGAGAAAACGTGCTCGGTATTCGTCGTCGTGCCCGGCGGATAGCGGTGGCGCCATCGGTGAAAGATCTCGAACTGCTGCGTCATGTGCCAATCGACCGGTCCGCCATATCTATCGGCTTCGATCCCGGTTTCCTCGAGCAGTTCGCG
The DNA here is from genome assembly GCA_035252665.1 of Casimicrobiaceae bacterium. Lineage (GTDB taxonomy): Bacteria > Pseudomonadota > Gammaproteobacteria > Burkholderiales > Casimicrobiaceae > VBCG01. The sequence continues at coordinate 4,548 of DATFCW010000154.1, forward strand.
CCGCGCGGTATCGGCAAGGCTTTCGTCCTGGTCGCGACTGCCGGTGACCGATTGCCAATGTCCGGGATAATCAGCACGCTCGAGAAGCAGCACGTGCAGGTTTGCCGTGTGCACGATCACGAGAACGGACACCGGCTGCTTGTATCCGGCATCGGGCGCCGATTCCGGCATCAGCTCACCAGCACCCAGAACGCAACGTGGCGATCGCGCCAGAACGACGATGCCTCGGACAGAATGTCCTCGAGCGTGCGCCAGTCGGTGGGATGCGTCTTGCGATAGTGAGCCGCGTGCGCAAGACGGATCGCGCAGCCGCCCTTGCCGAGCCAATCGCGATCCTCGAGCGAATCGGCGAGCGCGTCGAAGTTGTTGCCGAAATATTCGGGAAGGGCGAGACCCTTCACGAGTGCGCGGAAAAGCGTCGCCTTGTCCTCGGCATGCGAAAGGTCGACATCGAGGTAGCGCAGCTTCGCATGCGCGGCGGCCGCCTCGATCGCATCGGCGTGTCCGTGGTAGTCGAGCACGCGCGCCTCGTCGTAGTTGCCAAGGTCCGGCAGCTTCATTCGCGGATCCTTCGGAACGTCGCGTAGTGGTCGTCGCTGTAATAGCATACTTCGGGCGCCTTGCGCGGCCCGCCGCAGACGATGCGTCGCGCACCTCGCGTGCGGACGCCCGGCGTTCGCACGGTGTACTCGTGATAGTAGCCGCGACGTCGCGGGGGGAGCGACTGCTCGCGATTGCCGAACGTGATCCCGTCGCGCTCGTAGCGGAACGGTCCGCCCTCGTGAATACGCATCAGCACCTCGCGTGCTTCGCGAGGCAGCGCGCTCGCGTTGATCTCGCCGCGCAGATATTCGTTGCCGCGCGCGAGCACGGCGGACGCGGCGATCGACAAAGCGGCGATCGCGAGGACAAGCGTTGCGCGGACGAGCGGAGGCCAGATCATCTACGAAAGTTTACGCGATGGCGA
>DATFCW010000155.1:0-3300 GCA_035252665.1 Casimicrobiaceae bacterium
CGACCCCCCAGTCCGCTCGCAACAGATCGGCCGCGGCGATCGCTTCGCGGAAGATCGTTCCCGACCCGAGGAGCTGCACGCGCGGCCCCTTGCTCTTCGTCGCGCCCGCCTTGAACAGGTACATCCCCTTGATGATCGAAGGCGCGGCGCCCTCGGGCATCGCCGGATGGCGGTAGTTCTCGTTCATCACCGTCAGGTAGTAGTAGACGTCCTCCTGCTCCGCATGCATGCGGCGAAGACCGTCCTGGATGATGACGGCAATTTCGTAGGAGAACGTCGGATCGTACGAGACGCAATTCGGAATCGTCGATGCGTAGACCTGCGACTGACCGTCCTCGTGCTGCAGGCCTTCGCCGTTCAGCGTCGTGCGGCCCGCGGTGCCGCCGAGCAGGAATCCGCGTGCGCGCATGTCGCCTGCCGCCCATGCGAAATCGCCGACGCGCTGGAACCCGAACATCGAGTAGAAGATGTAGAACGGAATCATCTGCACGCCGTGCGTCGAATAGCTCGTCGCGGCGGCCATCCAGTCGCACATCGCGCCGGCCTCGTTGATCCCTTCCTGAAGGATCTGGCCGCGCTTGTCCTCCTTGTAGAACATGAGCTGGTCGCGGTCCTCGGGCGTGTAGAGCTGGCCCAACTGGTTCCAGATCGCGAGCTGACGGAAAAGGCCTTCCATGCCGAACGTCCGCGATTCATCCGGCACGATCGGCACGATGTGCTTGGCGATGTTCTTGTCGCGCAGCAGCGTCTGCAGGATTTGCACGAACGCCATCGTCGTCGAGATCTCGCGTTCGTCGGTGCTCTTCAGGAATCGATCGAATGCCGCGAGCTCCGGCACCTTGAGCGGCTCCGCCTTGCGTCGCCGTGCGGGCAGATAGCCGCCGAGCTCGAGGCGATGCGTTCGCATGTATTCGAGCTCCGGCGAGCCTTCCTCGAACTTGATGTACGGCACGTCCTCGAGCTTGTCGTCGGGAACCGGTACGCCGAAGCGGTCGCGAAAGCGGCGGATCGCCTCGACGTGCATCTTCTTCTGCTGGTGGGTGATGTTCTGCGCCTCGCCGGCCTCACCCATGCCGTAGCCCTTGATCGTCTTCGCGAGGATCACCGTCGGTTGGCCGGTATGGTTGACGGCCGCGTGATACGCCGCGTAGACCTTGTGCGGATCGTGGCCGCCACGATTCAGCATCCAGATGTCCTCGTCGGAGTAATCGGCGACGAGCTCCTTCAACTCGGGCGTGTTGAAGAAGTATTCGCGCACGTAAGCGCCGTCCCTCGACTTGAACGTCTGGTATTCGCCGTCGAGCGCTTCCATCATCCGGCGCATCAGGATGCCCTTCTTGTCGCGCGCGAGCAGCGCATCCCAGCGCGAGCCCCAGATCAGCTTGATGACGTTCCAGCCGGCGCCGCGAAAGTCGCTTTCGAGCTCCTGGATGATCTTGCCGTTGCCGCGCACGGGGCCGTCGAGGCGCTGCAGGTTGCAGTTGACGACGAAGATCAGGTTGTCGAGCGCCTCGCGCGATGCCATGCCGATCGCGCCCATCGATTCGGGCTCGTCCATCTCGCCGTCGCCGCAGAAGCACCAGACCTTGCGTCCCGCCGTATCGGCGAGTCCGCGATCGTGCAGGTACTTCATGAACCGGGCCTGATAGATCGCCATCAGCGGGCCGAGCCCCATCGATACCGTCGGGAATTGCCAGAATTCCGGCATCAGCCACGGATGCGGATACGACGAGATGCCCTTGCCATCGACTTCCTGGCGGAAGTTGTCGAGCTGCGTCTCGGTCAAGCGCCCGAGCAAAAACGCGCGCGCGTAGATGCCGGGCGACGAGTGGCCCTGGATGAACACGAGGTCGCCGGCATGCTTGTCCGACATGCCGTGCCAGAAATGATTGAAGCCAACGTCGTAGAGCGTCGCTGCCGACGCGTAGCTCGCGATGTGCCCGCCGACGTTCGTGTGCTTGTTCGCGCGCACGACCATCGCCATCGCATTCCATCGCGAATAGGAACGGATCCGGTGCTCGATCTTCTGATCGCCCGGAATGCGCACCTGCCGCTCGGGCGGGATCGTGTTGATGTAGGCGGTATTGGCCGAGAAAGGAAGGAACGCGCCGGAGCGGCGCGCCTTGTCGATCAGTTGCTCGATCAGGAAATGCGCGCGATCGGGACCTTCCGTCTGCAGCACGCCGTCGAGGGCGTCGAGCCACTCGCGGGTTTCCTGCGGGTCGATGTCGGGAATGCGGTCCATGTGTCAGAGATCAGAGGTCAGGTAACAGGGAACAGAAGGAGCGCCGGGGGGCGCGCGTTCCACCAAGGATAGGACCATTGTAATCAGAAGGCCGTTTCCTCGCAGGCTCCTCGCTACGGCGAATTCGCCTTCGCCTTTTTCTGTTCCCTGTTGCCTGTTGCCTGACCTCTGATGAGTCCCAGCGCCGCCCCCGCGCTCGCCAGCGCGAACGCCGCGAAGCCGATCCGATAGCTGCCGCCGAAACTGGCAAGCAGGCCAAAGCAAGGTGGCCCGACGACGACGCCTGCGAACGTGACGAATCCGCTCGCACCGGTCACCTTGCCCGCGCCTCCGGGCGGTGCGAGGCGCGCGACCTCCGACAGTTGCACGCCGTTCCAGCCGATCGCGGTAATGCCGAAAAGCGTCGCAAGCACGATGATCGTCGCCTTCGGCCATGCCGGCGTCGCGGCGACCATGCACGCGCCGAAAGCGCCCGCGAGGAAGCCGATGACGATCAGCACGCGGCGCGGCGAAAGCCAGCGATCGGCGACATAACCCCAGCCAATGCGCCCCGCGACGCCGCCGACCGTTGCCGCCGTCAGCGCAAGCCCCGCGGCGACGAGCGACCAGCCAAGCGTCTGCGTCAGGTGCACGACGAGAAACGTCGTCAGGCATACCTGCGTCGCCGAATAGACGAACGATACCAGCGCGAGCTCGAGCAGCGCGCGCGAATCGCGCAGCAAGGCAAGCGGCGCGAAAATGCCGGCGATCGTGAATCGGCCGCGCCCCCCTCGATCGGCATCGAGTGCGGGGCGAATCGGCTGCGCGCTCGCCACGACGACGAGGCCGAAGAGCGAGACGAGCGCGAACGCCTCTCGCCAACCGATTGCGAGCGAGACCGCCGGAAGAATCGCGCCGGCAAGCGCTGCGCCGGCCGGCACGCCCGTTTGCTTGATCGAGAACGTCAGTGCCATCCGCGAAGGAGGCGCTGTCCGTTGAAGGAGGTGTGACGACGCCGGCGTCACCGGTCCATAACCGAGTCCGATAACGAGCGCCGCGAGCGCGACCCACGCAAC
>DATFCW010000156.1:0-10118 GCA_035252665.1 Casimicrobiaceae bacterium
GGCGGTGGCATCGCGTCTCTCACGCGATCCGCTCCTGCCATGCGACGAGTCGCCGCGCGACCGCCCGAAGGATCAGATCCATCGCGAGCGCGATGAGACCGATGCAGATGATGCCGACGTAGATGATGTCGAGCTGGAAGAACGACGATGCGTTCTGGATCAGCGCCCCAAGCCCCTGCTGCGCAGCGATCAGCTCCGACGCCACGAGCGTCGCCCACGCGACGCCGAGCGCGACGCGAAGCGCCGTCAAAAGATGCGGCACCGTCAGCGGCACGATCACCTTGCGGAAGATTTCGACGTCCGTCGCGCCGAGCGTCTTCGACACGCGCACGTAGATCGGGCTGATCTGCGCGATACCTTCGTACATCACGATCACGCCGGCGAAGAACGACGCATAGAACAGCACGACGACCTTCGCCACCTCGCCAATCCCGAAATAGACGATCACGAGCGGAATCAGCGCGATCGGCGGCAGCGCACGGAAGAAGTTCATCAGCGGATCGATGAACGCGCGCACGCCGCGATACCAGCCCAGCACGAACCCGACCGGTACCGCGAGTGCGATGCCGAGCGCAACACCGGCAATCACGCGTCCGGTCGACATTGCGATATCGACCGGCAGGCGCCCGCTCGACATCAGCCGCCAGAACCGCTCGGCGACGGCCGTCGGCGTTGGCACCAGCGACGGGTTGATGAGTCCCGAGTACGCGATCGCATACCAGATGCCTATGACGAGGAGCCATGGCAGCGCGATCAGGACGATGCGGCGAATCACGGCTGTCGTTGCGCGTCCCTCCTTCCGCGACAAAGACGCGGAAGACGGCAGGCGGGCGCGCGGTGCGGACGATGCGCTCGCATGAAAAGGCGGCGACGGCGTGCTCGATTGCATGCGGAAAAGGTCAAAGGTACTATAGATGGAACCTTATGCACAAGCGTCGAGCAGACGGCAGCGCGGCGCTCTTCCGCGACAGCCCGGTGCCGCGGTACGCGCAGCTCGCCGACGTTTTCCGCCAGCGCATCGCGCGCAACCACTGGCCGACCGGCACGCGGCTGCCCACGCTCGAGGCGCTGATGGCCGAGTTCGACGTCGCGCGCGTCACGGTGCGTCAGGCGATGGAGCTGCTCGCCCGCGACGGCCTCGTCTCCGCCGAACGCGGCCGCGGCACGTTCGTCACCGCGCAGCCGATGCGCGACAAGCGCCTCGTGCTCGAGACGAGTTTGCAGGCGCTCGCCGACGTCTACCGCGACGACACGCCGAACCTGACGCTGATCGAGGAAGCGGCCGCCTCGCCGCGCCTCTATCCCGAAGATGGCAAGCCCGCGCCGCGCTATCGCTTCATGCGTCGCGTCCATTCGCGACAAGGGGAGCCGTATTGCGTGATCTCGATTTATCTCGACGAGCGCGTGTTCCGGATGGCGCCGCAGCGCTTTCGTCGCGAGACCGTCGTGCCGCTGTTGCTCGACCTTCCGCGCGTTTCGGTCGCGCAAGCGTGGCAGACGCTCGAGATAGGTACCGCCGATGTGCTGGTCGCTCGTCATCTCGGCATCCATGTGAACGCTCCGGTCGCGGAAGTCCGTCGCATTTGTAGAGCGAAGGACGAAACGGTGATTTACCTGGGTGAAGTGACGTATCGCGGCGACTACATCCATCTGACGATGGACTTGAAGCCCTGACGAGAATCGTTCGCCGCGGTGTACCGTGGCGAATATTCGCATCGCGATCGAACGCCGCCGGCGATCGGGCAGAATCGAGGGCTCGCTTTCTTCATAAAAGCCACCATGGCGGACAACGGCTACCTGCGATTTCCCAGCATTCGCGACGACGCCATCGTCTTCGTCTGCGACGACGATGTCTGGCGCGTCGACGCGCAAGGCGGCATCGCGCGGCGATTGACGGCTGGCCTCGGCGAGCCGTCGACGCCGGTTTTGTCGCCCGACGGCAAGTGGATCGCCTTCGTCGGTCGCGACGAGCAGCATCCAGAAGTGCACCTGATGTCGTCGCAGGGCGGACCCGCGCGACGCATGACCTGGCTCGGTCCCGACGTCATGGTGCGCGGCTTCACACCCGACGGTCGAATCCTGTTCGTGTCGACGTACGGGCAACCGTTCTTTCGCAATTACCGCGCGTTCACGCTGCCGGTCGAAGGCGGCATGCCCGAATTGATTCCGCTCGGGCAGGTCAATCATCTTGCGTACGGCCCCGGCAACGCGAAGGTGATCGGAAGAAACACCGCCGATCCCGCGCGCTGGAAGCGCTATCGCGGCGGCACGGCAGGCTATTTGTGGATTGATGCCACCGGTAGCGGCGAATTCCGCCGCATGCGCGAGCTCGCGGGCAACATCACGTCGCCGATGTGGGTCGGCGATCGGATCTATTACCTGTCCGACAGCGAAGGCGTAGGCAATCTCTATTCGTGTCGTCCCGACGGCTCCGATCAGCGGCGCCACACCGATCACGACGACTTCTACGCGCGAAACGCGCAGACCGACGGTCGACTCATCGTCTATCAATGCGGCGCCGAGATCTGGCGCTTCGACCCGGCGCAGGACCGTACGACGCGCGTGCCGATCAACGTGCCATCGTCGCGCACGCAGGCGGCGCGGCGCTTCGTCGACGCCGCTGACAACCTGGCCGATTTTCGCGTGCATCCCGCGGGACACAGCATCGCGATCGAGGCGCGGGGAAAACTGTTCACATTCGCGCTATGGGAAGGCGCGGTGCGTCAGTACGGCGTCGCCGATGGCGTTCGCTATCGCTACGGACAATGGCTCGCCGACGGCAAGACGATCGTCGCCGTCAGCGACGAAACGCGCGAGGAACGGCTCGTCGTGTTCGAGGAAGGCGCGCAGAAGACGATGCCTTGGGACATCGGCCGCGTTGTCGCGATGCGCGCGGCACCGGCCGGGCGCAGGATCGCGCTCGCCAATCATCGTCACGAAGTGATCGTCGCCGATCTCGAGAAGAACACCTTTGAAGTCATCGATCGCAGCGACAGCGGCCGCACCGAGGATTTGGCATGGGCGCCCGACGGCGGGTGGCTCGCGTATACGTTCTGGACGAGCCCGCGTCATTGCGCGATCAAGCTCTTCGACGTCGCGAACGCGAAGAGCACGCTCGTCACCGATCCCGAGTTTCGCGATTACGCGCCCGCGTTCGACCCCGGTGGCAAGTATCTCTACTTCCTGTCGCTTCGCACGTTCGATCCGGTTTACGACGCGATCCAGTTCGAGCTTTCGTTCCCGCGCGCCGCGCGGCCATACCTGATCGCTTTGAAGGCCGACGAACGTCCGCCATTCGAGCCCGAGCCATCCGGCATGCAGGACGAAGCCGCGAAAGCGATGATGCGCATGCAAAAGCCCGAGGCGGCGCCGGTCGTGCGCGTCGATCTCGACGGCATCGCGCGTCGCGTCGCCGCGTTTCCGGTTGCCGAAGGGCGCTTCGGGCAGATCGCGGGCGTGGCGGGGGACAAGGTCGTGTGGACGATCTTTCCGGTCGCGGGCGCGCACGGTCGCGGCGGGCACAAGGACGTGCAGGGGCGCCTCGAGCTCTTCGATTTCCCCACGCAAAAGAGCGAGCTTCTCGTCGATCACGTGGATCGCTTCGAGCTCGCGGGCGATCACGTGACGCTCGTGCTGCGCGATCGCAAGCGGCTTCGCGCGATTCGCGCCGATCGCCGGCCCGAGCCGCGCGAGCGCGGCCCCGCGCCCGCCGACGAGCCCTCGCGCAAGAGCGGCTGGATCGATCTGTCGCGCGTGCGGTTGTCGGTCGACCCACCGCGCGAATGGGCGCAGATGCTGCACGAAGTGTGGCGTCTGCAGCGCGACCAGTTCTGGGTGCCGGACATGTCGGGCATCGATTGGCAGGCGATCTACCATCGCTACGAGCCGCTGCTTTCGCGCATCGCAACGCGAAGCGAGCTCTCCGATCTGATCTGGGAGATCCAGGGCGAGCTTGGCACGTCGCACGCCTACGAGATGGGCGGCGACTACCGCAAGCCGCCGCCGGTGTCGCTTGGCCACCTGGCTGCGCAGCTTCGGCCCGTCGACGGCGGCGAGGCCTACGAGATCACGCACATCACGCAAGGCGATCCGTGGGATGCCGGCGCCGATTCGCCGCTCAACGCCGTGGGCGTGCAGGCGAAGGTCGGCGATCTGATCGTTGCGGTGAATGGCCAACGCGTGTCGCGGGAGCGGCCGCCGCAGGCGCTGCTCGTGCATCAGGCGAAGACGAAGGTCGACATCACGCTGCGATCGCGCGATAGCGACGTAACGCGCAACGTGCTCGTCACCACACTCGCCGACGAAGTGCCGGCGTACTACCGCGAATGGGTCGAGCGCAATCGCGACATCGTCCATGAGCGCTCCGCCGGACGCGTGGGCTATCTGCATCTGCCCGACATGATGTCGGCCGGGTTCGCGGAGTTTCATCGCTACTTCGGCAGCGAATGCGATCGCGACGCGCTGATCGTCGATCTTCGCTACAACCGCGGCGGCCACGTGTCGCAGCTTCTGCTCGAGAAGGTCGCGCGCAAGCGCATCGGCTACGACCTCACGCGCTGGGGGCAACCCGAGCCCTATCCGATGGAATCGCCGGCCGGCGCAGTCGTCGCGTTGACGAACGAGCACGCGGGCTCCGACGGCGACATCTTCTCGCACTGCTTCAAGCTGATGAAGATCGGTCCGCTGCTCGGTACGCGCACATGGGGCGGCGTGATCGGCATCCATCCGCGCCACAAGCTCGTCGACGGCAGCGAGACGACGCAGCCCGAGTTCTCGTTCTGGTTCAGCGACGTGGGCTTCGCGGTCGAGAACTACGGCACCGATCCCGACATCGAGGTCGACAACGCGCCGCAGGACGCGAAGGCCGGCCGCGACTGCCAGCTCGAAGCGGCGCTCGAGGTCGCGCTCGATTTGTCGACGTCGACGAAGCCGCCGACGTTCGGCGAGCGGCCGGTGCTTCGGCGCGAGCCGCTGCCGCCTCGATAGGGGTCAGAGACGACCAGGGGTCAGAGACGACTTTCACTGCAAACCGCTCACCATGCCGTTGTGCCAACGAAAGTCGTCCCTGACCCCACTTTGGGTTTTATTGACCGCGGCATTCTTGTTCGCGAGTTCAGCCGCCGATGCCGCTCCCGCTCCCGTCGTCGAAGCCGACATCACCGGCGTCATCGGCCCCGCGACGGCTGAATATGTCGATCGCGCGCTGACGCACGCAGATCGCGAGCACGCGCAACTCGTCGTGCTCCGGCTCGACACGCCCGGCGGGCTCGACACGTCGATGCGTCAGATCGTGCAGGCCATCCTTGCATCGACGATCCCCGTCGTCGCGTACGTCGCGCCGCCCGGCGCACGCGCCGCGAGTGCCGGCACGTTCATTCTCTATGCGTGTCACGTCGCGGCGATGGCGCCCGGTACCAATCTCGGCGCCGCATCGCCGGTGTCGATCGGCTTCACGCCTTCGCCGCCCACCGGCAACGACAAGGAAAAAGCACCGCAGGACGTGCACGAGCGCAAGGCGATGCAGGACGCCGCTGCCTACATTCGAAGCCTCGCGCAGCTTCGCGGGCGCAACGCCGACTGGGCTGCGAAAGCCGTTACCGAGGCAGCGAGCCTGACCGCGACCGAAGCTAAGGCGCAGCACGTCGTCGACATCATCGCGCCCGACATGCAGGATCTGCTGCGACAACTCGACGGGCGCAAGATCGAAGTCGCGGGCGGCCAGACGCGCGTCTTGCAGCCCGCCGGCGCGAGCGTCACGAGCTTCGCGCCCGACTGGCACTTCCGCGCGCTGTCGATCATCGCCAATCCAACGGTCGCGATGATCCTGATGCTGGTCGGCGTGTACGGACTGATCTTCGAGTTCGGCCATCCCGGCTTCGTGTTCCCGGGCGTGCTGGGCGCCGTTTGCCTGCTGCTCGGCCTGTACGCGCTGCACCTTCTTCCCGTCAATTACGCGGGGCTTGCGTTGATGGCAATCGGCATCGGCTTCATGGTTGCCGAAGTGTTCGTGCCCGCGTACGGTTCGCTGGGCCTGGGTGGCGTTGCTGCATTCGTGATCGGCGCGCTGATGCTCGTCAACACCGACGTGCCGGGCTTCGGCATTCCGCATTGGCTGATCGCGCTGTTCGCGGGTGTTACGGCGGCGTTCGTGATCTTCGTCGTGCGCATGGCGGTGCGCACCCGCCGCAGGCCGATCGTGGCGGGGTTGCAATCGATGGTCGGCGCGAAGGGCGAGATGCTCGAAGACGCGACCGAAACCGGCTGGGCGAGCATCAACGGCGAGACGTGGCGCGTGCGCGTCGACACGCCGCTTGCGAAAGGACGGACAATCCGCGTCGTCGGCATCAAGGACAACGTGCCGATCGTCGCGGTTCCAGAAGGAGGCTGACATGGCGCTGTTCGGTCCGCTGATCCTGATCATCATCATCGTTTTGCTCGTCGCGTCGTCGCTTCGCGTGCTGCGCGAGTATCAACGCGGCGTCGTGTTCCAGCTCGGCCGCTTCTGGAAGGTGAAGGGGCCGGGCCTCGTGATCCTCGTGCCGGTCATCCAGCAAATGGTGCGCGTCGAGCTTCGCACCGTCGTGCTCGACGTGCCGAGCCAGGACGTGATCTCGCGCGACAACGTGTCGGTGAAGGTGAACGCGGTCGTGTACTTCCGCGTCGTCGATCCGCAGAAGGCGATCATCGAGGTCGAGAATTTCATGATGGCCACGTCGCAGCTCGCGCAGACGACGCTGCGGTCGGTACTCGGCAAGCACGACCTCGACGAGATGCTGTCGCAGCGCGAGAAGCTGAATCTCGACATCCAGCAGACGCTCGATGCGCAGACGCTGTCGTGGGGCATCAAGGTGTCGAACGTCGAGATGAAGCACGTCGATATCAACGAGTCGATGATTCGCGCGATCGCGCGCCAGGCCGAAGCCGAGCGCGAGCGACGCGCGAAGGTGATCCACGCCGAAGGCGAGATGCAGGCGGCGCAAAAGCTCTACGAGGCGGCGCAGATACTCGCGCAGTCGCCGCTCGCGATTCAGCTTCGCTATCTCGAGACGCTCACCGTTATTGCGGCGGACAAGAACTCGACGATTGTCTTTCCGCTGCCGATGGATCTGATCACGCCGGTGCTGAACGCGTTGCCGAAGCGCGAATAGCGACCGGCGTTGGCGATGGCGCCTTCTCGCCTCGCGAAGCTGTCGCCGCCGCGCGCGTCGAACTGGCTCGTTCGACCGCGCCTCAACAAGCTTCTCGACGAAGCAACCGGCGCAGGCGCGACATGGATCGCCGCGGAGCCTGGCGCGGGCAAGAGCACGCTCGCTGCCAACTGGGCGTCGACGCGAGGCGAGCGCCTGCTCTGGTATCGCGTCGACGAGGGCGACGCCGATCCTGGCGTTGCTTTCGGCTACTTCACGACGCTCGCGCGGTCGACGCGTCCCGCCGCCAAGCTTCCGATCTATCGCGGGCGCGACGTCGAAAGGCTCGACGTCTTTTCACGCACGTTCTTTCGCGCGTTCTTCGACCTCATCCCGGCCGGTACAACCCTGGTGCTCGATGATGCGCACGCTGCGGCCGGCACCGATTTCGACATTTTGCTCGCCGCGATCGTGCGTGAGGCGCCCGGCGACGTCGCGCTCGTGATCGCGAGCCGCAGGGACCCGGACGGCGCGCTGCTGGAGGACGTGGCGCGCGGCGCGCTGCGAATGGTCGACTCCGGCGCGCTCGCCTTCACCGGCGACGAGGCGGCGAAGCTCCTTGCATCGGACGTCGAAAACGCCCGAGCGCGGGAACTCCAATCGTTGACGAACGGCTGGGCTGCCGGAATGCTGCTGCTCGCGCATGCGGGGACGAAAGCCGTCACGCTCGATTCCGATGCGCGCGAGCGGGTCTTCTCATACTTCGACCGTGCAGTCCTTGGGAACCTCGACGACGGCGAGCTTCGTACGCTCGTTGCCGCAAGCCTGTTGCCGGAAATCGATATCGACTCGCTGCGCGAAATGGGCGTGGACGAAGGCGCCGAGGCGTTGCTCGAACGGCTGCGCGGATCTCATGCGTTCGTGGTCCGGCTCGAACGGCAGCCGCGAAGCTGGCGCCTGCACGACCTGCTGCGCGAGGCACTCGGCCGCCGCTTCGAATCGATCGGTGACGCACGCTGGCGCGGCGAGCTTCGCAATGCCGCGGCCCGCATCGCCGTGCAAAGGGGACTGGTCCGCGAGGCCGTGCGACTGCATCTCGACAGCGGGGATGCGGCTGCCGCGAAGGCCATTGCCGAGCGCTTCGCCCGTCAGCTCGTGAAGACCCAGCGGCTTGCCGAGCTTGATGCGATCGCGTCGTCGCTTGGCGACGCCGCCGTGCGCGATAGCGTCGCGTTGCAGATTGCATTGGGCGAAAGCGCATGGCAGCGGAACGACGCACGTGGTGCGGTTGCACGCTTCGATCGCGTGATGGCGCTTCTCGGCGACGACGTTCCGTCTCCCGCTGCGCTCGTTGTCGCCGCGAGCGCGCTCGGTGCGATTATCGAGGGCTGGCACGATTATTCCGGCAGCGAAGCATGGGTGAAGCGGTTGTCGAGCGAGCTTGCTGCACGAGGTCGGATCGCGGATCCGAACGAGCGCCTGCGAATCGACGCCGTCTGCATGCGCGCCGCCGACATGCTGCCGGACGTAGACCGAAACCATTTGCAGGAGCTTGCCGCCCGCGTTCTCGACGTGCTGCGCGATCCTGCGTCGGGTGCGCAGCCGGACGAGGCGCTCGCTGCTGCAGGCGCCCTGTTGGAAACCGCCGGTTATCGGCTGAACGACGAGCATCTGTTCAGGGACGCGGTACACGCGTCGACGCTCTGGTTGCGCAAGTCCAACGCATCGCGATTGTCGATTGCCGGTTGGCTCACGGCCTATGCGTTGCTCGGACGCCGCTGGCCGGTACAAGGCAGCAAGCTTCCGGCTACGACGCCCACCGAGTGCCTGGAACTCGCGGCGAAGATCGCAAGCGAATCTGGCGCACAGACCGTCGCGTTCACCGCCGCCTTGTTCCTCGCCAATCAGTCCGTCTCCGACAACGATCGCGACAGCGCTCGAAAGCGACTCGATGCACTTCACGAGATCGCCGATCCCGATCACCCGACGCAAACGGTCAACGCGCTGGCGGCTGAGGCGGGCGTTCTCGGACTGCTGGGCGAGTGGCCGCGCGCGCGAGCCTCCATTGCGCGGGCGCTGCAGCTTGCACGAAAGCATGCGTTCCCGGTGCCGGACCAGTGGACGCTCGTGATGACTTCTCAGCGAATCGAGATCGCCGCCGGCGACGCGCGACGCGCGCGCGAGGCGCTCCTCGAAGAGAGCGAACGCCATCCCGAAGGCACCGTGTACCGCGAGTTGAGCCGCATCCTCGCCGACGTGGCCTTGGCCATGCACGCGCTGCGCAGCGATGGCGCAATTTCGCCGGAACTGACCCATCGCATCATCGAGCGTGCCCGCGAGCATGCGTGGCCCGGCTTCGCGACGATGCTTACGCCGATCGCCGCGCGCTTGTGTGCTGATGCGCTGCGGATGGGAGTCGAACGCGAATTCGTCACGCACGTCATCCGCGAACGCAATCTTCCGGCCCCCGATGCCTTCGAGCCCTGCTGGCCGTGGCCCATCCGCATTCATGCGCTCGGCGGCCTGCGCGTCGACGTGAACGACAGGCCCGTCCAGTTCGGGCCCAAGGCGCCGCGCAAGCCGCTCGAGCTTTTGAAGCTGCTGGTTGCGCGCGGGCCGAGCGCCGTGGACATGGCGGTGGTGTTCGATGCGCTATGGCCCGACGCCGAAGGCGCCGAGGCGCGCGGCGCGTTCGACATGGCGCTTCTGCGCCTGCGCAAGATGCTCGGCGACGACGGTGCGCTTCGAATAAACGGCGGCCGGGTCGGATTCGACATCGGTCGCGTCTGGGTCGACGCGTTCGCATTCCAGCACGGCGCGATCGACGATTATCCGGGCCCGCTGTTCGGCGACGACGCGGTTGCGCCCTGGTGGGCGGCCGCGCGCGAACGTTTGCATCAAGGCTTTCTGCGCCGCGCGCAGGATCGCGGCGCGACTCTCGAGCAAAGCGGCGACTTCGAGCAGGCGCTCGCGCTCTACGAGGCTGCACTC
>DATFCW010000157.1:0-3819 GCA_035252665.1 Casimicrobiaceae bacterium
CTTCGAGTACGTCAACGAAGACACGGGCGCGGTGCTCTACACGCTGCAGAACCTTCGCCCGGACGCGTTTTCCGCCGAGATGCTGCGCGTCACGGCAACCAATGGCGTCGTGTTCCTGCTCGACGTCGCACGCCTGTCCGATCCCGCGCGCACCTTCGATCAGATGAAGCTCGCGGCGCGACGCATGGCGCACACCCTCGGCGCGGAGCTCGTCGACGACAACCGCCGCCCGCTCGATGACGCGGCGCTCGCGACGATTCGCGAGCAGATCGCAGAGGCCGCTGAAGCGCTTCGCGCCGTGCACATCGAGCCGGGCAGTCCGCGCGCGTCGGCGCTCTTCAGCGCGTAGCTTCCCGCGTGCGCGCGGCGAAGCGAAGCCAGGACGCACCGCAAGCCGCCGCGTCGCGCGCGGCCACTTTGCGCGAGGAGATCGCCGCGCACGACCACGCCTACTACGTGCTCGATCAGCCGACGATCAGCGATGCGGAATACGACGCGCTTTATCGCGAGCTCGTCGCGCTGGAGGCGCGATATCCGTCGCTTATCACGCCCGATTCGCCGACGCAGCGGGTGGGCGGCGCGGTTCAAGGCGGCTTCGCGCCTGTCCGCCACGCGGTGCGGATGCTGTCGATTCGCACCGAAACGAACACGACGCCTTCCGGCGCAGTCGATTTCGACGCGCGGATTCGCCGCGACCTCGGGCTTGGCGACGATGCGCCGCCGGTGCAGTACATGGCGGAGCTCAAGTTCGACGGGCTTGCGATCAGCCTGCGCTACGAGAAGGGGCGGCTGATCGTGGCGGCGACGCGCGGCGACGGTGAGGTCGGCGAGGACGTGACCCGCAACATTCAAACGATCGGCGCGATCCCGCGCAAGCTCATCGCATCGAAACCCCCTGCCGTCCTCGAGGTCCGCGGCGAGGTATACATGACACGCGCCGATTTCGAGCGGTTGAACGAACGACAGCGCGAGCTCGGGCTTCGTCCATACATCAATCCGCGCAATACCGCGGCGGGGGCGGTGCGGCAACTGGACCCCAAGATCACCGCGACCCGGCCTCTGGCATTTTTCGCCTATGGGATTGGCGAAACCAGCGGCTTCGATCTGCCGCAAACCCATTCCGCGCTGCTCGATACGCTGGCGCGTTTCGGGTTGCCGGTCGACGATCACCGGCGGATTGCGCGCGGTGCGGACGAGCTCGTCGCGTTCTACGAGCACGTGAGCGCGATCCGCGACAAGTTACCGTTCGACATCGACGGCGTCGTCTACAAAGTCGACAGGCTCGGGTTGCAACGCGAGCTCGGCTTCGTGAGCCGCGAGCCGCGCTGGGCGGTTGCGCACAAGTTTCCGCCTGAGGAAATGACGACGAAGCTCGTCGACATCGGGGTGCAGGTCGGTCGCACGGGAGCGATTACGCCAATCGCCCGGCTCGAACCCGTGTTCGTCGGCGGCGTGACGATCACCAACGCGACGCTGCACAACGAGGACGAGGTGCGGCGCAAGGACGTGCGCATCGGCGACACGGTCGTCGTCCGCCGCGCGGGCGACGTGATTCCCGAGATCGTGCGCGTGCTGGTCGACAAGCGGCCGCTGGGTGCGCGCGAATTCGTGATGCCGAAGAAGTGTCCCGAATGCGGCTCGGCGGTCGAGCGGCTACCTGACGAAGCGATCGCACGCTGCACCGGCGGGCTCGTCTGTCCCGCGCAACGCAAGCAGGCGCTTCGCCATTTCGCGAGTCGCCATGCGATGGACATCGAGGGACTGGGCGAGAAGCTGATCGACCAGCTCGTGGATAGCGGCCGCGTAAAAACGCCGGCGGACGTCTATAGGCTGACGGCAGCCGATCTTGCCTCGCTCGAGCGGATGGCGGATAAGAGCGCCGCCAATGTGATCGCCGCGATCGACAGGAGTCGCGATACGACGCTTGCGCGGTTCGTCTTCGCACTCGGCATCCGTCACGTCGGCGAAGCCACCGCGCGCGATCTCGCCGCGCACTTCGGGGCGTTCGATCCGATCCTCGGCGCGAGCGAGGAGGATCTCCTCGAAGTGCGTGACGTGGGTCCGGTGCTCGCCGAGTCGATCCACGATTTTCTGAGCGAGCCGCATAATCGACGCGTGATCGCCGCGCTTCGAGAGGCTGGCGTACGCTTTCCCGAGGGGCCTCCGAAGCGCGCGGCAAGCGGCCCGCTCATCGGCAAGACGTTCGTGCTGACCGGGACGCTGCCATCGCTTTCGCGCGACGAGGCGAAGGCGCTCCTCGAGCAGGCGGGCGCGACGGTCGCGGGCAGCGTTTCGAAAAAGACCGACTACGTCGTCGCCGGCGCCGATGCGGGCGGCAAGCTCGCGAAGGCGCAGACGCTTCGCATTCCAATCATCGACGAGGCGCGCATGCGGGCACTCGTCGAGCAACGATAGGCACGCTCATGAGAAAGATCACGAAGGCTGTGTTTCCGGTCGCGGGCCTCGGCACGCGCTTCCTGCCGGTGACGAAGGCCAGCCCGAAGGAGATGCTGCCCGTCGTCGACAAGCCGCTCATCCAGTACGCGGTCGAGGAGGCCGCGTCGGCCGGCATCACCGACATGATCTTCATCACCGGCCGCAACAAGCGCGCGATCGAGGATCATTTCGACAAGGCGTACGAGCTCGAAACCGAGCTCGCGCTTCGCAACAAGAGCGAGCTGCTGGAACAGGTGCAGGCGGCGACGCCGCCGGGCATCAACTGCGTCTACATACGACAGACCGAGGCGCTCGGCCTGGGTCACGCGGTGCTTTGCGCCGAGCCGGTCGTCGTCGACGAGCCGTTCGCCGTGCTGCTCGCCGACGACCTGATCTACGCGGAGACGCCGGTGATGAAGCAGATGGTCGATCTCGCCTCGCGCGAGAATGCATCGGTGATTGGCGTGATGCCGGTGGCGCCCGAGGCGACGAGCAGCTACGGCATCGTCGAAACCGAAGCGGTGCCGATGAAGGAACGCGTGCAGCGGATCACGCGATTGATCGAGAAGCCGAAGCCGGGAACGACGACGTCGACGCTCGCCGTGGTCGGACGTTACGTTTTGGCGCCGCGCATCTTTCATCATCTGCGGACGATGCCGCCGGGCGCGGGCGGCGAGATCCAGTTGACCGATGGCATCGCGAGGTTGCTCGGCGAGTCGCCGGTGCTTGCGTACGAATTCGAGGGTCGGCGCTACGACTGCGGCAGCAAGCTCGGCTATCTCGAGGCGACGGTGGACTACGGCCTTCGCCATGCGGAGGTCGGCGAGGCGTTCGGGCGGTACCTCAAGAGTCGATGACGCTGAATGAGCTCCGCTACGTCGTCGCCGTCGCGCAGGAGCGAAGCTTCGGCCGCGCAGCCGCGAAATGCTTCGTAAGCCAGCCGGCGCTGTCGGTCGCGATCCAGAAGCTCGAAGACGAGCTCGGCGCGCCGCTGTTCGAGCGCGGCAAGACCGACGTTACGATCACCCCAATTGGCGAGCGCATCGTCGAGCAGGCGCAGAAGGTGCTCGAAGAAGCCGCGCGCATCCGCGAGATCGCGATCGGCGGTCGCAACCAGCTCGTCGGCACGTTGCGCCTCGGCATCATTTACACCGTCGCGCCTTATCTGCTCCCGGATCTCATTCCCGAGCTGCACGAGGCGGCGCCGCAGATGCCACTCGACATCGAGGAGACGCTGACCGAGCACATCGAATCCGGCCTTCGCACCGGCCGCATCGATGCGGCGATCATCGCACTGCCGTTCAATCCGCCGGGTGTGGTCACCGAGCTCCTGTATGAGGAGCCGTTCCAGGTCGTCGTGCCCCAGGGACACAAATGGGCGAA
>DATFCW010000158.1:0-9678 GCA_035252665.1 Casimicrobiaceae bacterium
TCACGCGCTCGCTAGCGCTCGAGGTGGCGCCGCACGAGGTTCTCGTCAACGCCATCTGCCCGGGTCCGATCCCCACTGCGCTGGGGGAGCAGGGATGGAAAGAAGGCGCCGCGGTCGAAGGCGTTCCGCTCGATCGCATCATGGCGCGCGTCGGTGCGCGCTCGCCGTTGCGGCGTCTCGGGACGGTCGATCAAGTGGCGAAGATGGCGCTCTTCATTGCGTCGGACGACTGCGATTTCACGACCGGGTCGGCGTTCAACGTCGACGGCGGCATCGTCATGACATAAGCAGGGCGAATGGCCAGCCGCGATCCGGCATGCGCTTCACGTCGTTGTATCGTTGCGCGCGCATCGGCAAATGGCATCTCGGCGCGAGCTACGTTGCGCGCGCACCCGTTCTCCGCGACGGGCAATCCGGCGACGGACGAAGGGCATCGACGCCGCGGTCGCGGGCTGCGGACAGCTCGGGCGCGTTACGTCGTGTCCTGTCTCAACGATCCGGGCACGCAATCCGCGCGATCGCCGGCAGCGACGCCTTATGCGCCGGCCTCGAGGACCAACCTCGCTTCTTCGTCGAAACGAAGCAGATCGACGCACCGATCGCGGTCGACGACATAATCGCGAAGGGCCTCGCTCGGCGGCTAAAGCGCGCGGGCTTTCAAGGTCGCGCGCAACCCCATTCCCGCATATCATGATCGTCGGTGCGGCGCGTCGTCGCGCCGTGCGGGCAGGCCTTTTTCAGGGAGCAAGGCGATGCCGACATCCGTGCGCCTCGATCGGCGCTCGTTCGTCGCAACGTTGTTCGCGATCGGGCTCGCGCGCCTAGCGCCATTGCGCGCGAACGAATCGAGCACGAAGCTCCGTCGCATCGGCTTCCTCGGCAATTCGACGGCGAAGCTCGAAGCCAATCTGGTCGACCCGTTTCGCGACGGCTTGCATGAGCTCGGCTACGTCGAGGGACGCGACATTGCGATCGAATATCGCTGGGCGGAAGGCGACTATCGGCGCTTTCCGAAACTCGTCGCGGAGCTGCTCGCGGTGCCGGTCGAGATCATCGTCACCGCCGGCACGCCGGCCGCGCAAGCCGTGCAGCGCGCGAGCAAGACGATTCCCCTCGTCATGGTCGCCGTCGGCGATCCCGTCGGCACCCATCTCGTCGCGAGCCTCGCGCACCCCGGAGGCAACGCCACGGGGCTCACGTCGATCGCGCCCGACCTAGAAGGCAAGCGTCTCGAGCTCCTGACGCAGGTTGCGCCGCGGCTGTCGCGCATCGCCGTGCTGTGGAATCCGGACAACGCGTTTCATATCGGCGCGGAACGCGAAGCGCACGAAGCTTCGCGTGTGCTGCATCTCGACATGGTGTCCGTGCCGATCCGTACGGCGAATGATTTCGACGCGGCGTTCGACACCATCGTTTCGAGCGGCGCCGGCGCGATAAGCGTTCTCGCCGATCGCGTGTTCCTGCATAACCGGGCGCGCATCGTGGCATTCGCCGCGAAGCGGCGGCTCCCCGCGGTTTACGCCTATCGCGAGCTCGTCGATGCCGGCGGCCTGATGTCGTTCGGCCCCGATTACGCCGACATGCATCGGCGCGCCGCCAGCTACGTCGATCGGATTCTCAAGGGTGCGAAACCCGCCGACCTCCCGATCGAGCAACCGAAGCAGTTCAACCTGATCGTCAATGCGAAGACCGCACGAACGCTCGGCATCGACGTGCCAAGCGGACTGCTGCTTCGCGCGAGCGAAGTGCTCGAGTAGCGCCCGCATGAACCAGACGCCGAGCGCTGCCACGCGACTGTTCGAATCTTCGACCGCACCACCGCCGAAACGCGGCGCCGAGCACCGCGGCCGACTGTTCCGCAAATACCTGCTCCTGATCCTGACGCTCGTGACGATCGCGTTGATCGCGTCCGGCGCGATCGGCATCTACTTCACGTACCAGGAGACGAAGGCGTCGCTCGCGAGCCTGCAGCACGAAAAGGCGATTGCCGCCGCCGTGCGCATCGAGCAGTACGTTCACCAGATCGAGCAGCAGCTCGCCTACGCCGCGCTGCCGCAGCTCGATCCGAGCGATGTCGAGTTGCGACGCATCGAGTTCCTGAGACTCTTGCGCCAGGCACCGGAGGTGACCGACGTCGCGCAGATCGACGCGTCCGGACACGAGCGCATCGCCATATCGCGTCTCGGCATGGACAGCATCAATTCGGGGAAGGACCGATCGCAGGAGCCAGCGTTCGTCGAGAGCAAGCCCGGCCGCGCCTGGTACGGGCCGGTCTACTTTCGCAAGGAGACCGAGCCGTACATGACGATCGCGCTGCGCGGCAACGGCGAGCGCGGCACGGTAACCGCGGCAGAAGTCAATCTCAAGTTCATCTGGGACGTCGTCTCGCGAATTCGCATCGGCGACAGCGGCAAGGCCTACGTCGTCGACGACAAGGGTTTCCTCGTCGCCGATCCCGACATCGGCCTCGTGCTGCGCAAGACGAACATCGCGGGCCTCGCGCACGTGAAGGCGGCCTTGGCGCGACGCGACGATAGCGATCTCGCGCAGGTGTCGACCAACCTCGCCGGAACGCCGGTGCTGACCTCGGTCGCGCCAATCGAATCGCTCAAGTGGAACGTGTTCGTCGAGCAGCCGGTGAGCGAGGTCTACGCGAAGCTGTACGCGTCGATCGTGCGCGCCGCGTTGCTGCTTCTCGCCGGGCTCGCGCTTTCCGCCCTCGGCGCGCTCGCGCTCGCGCGTGGCATGGTGCGGCCGATCCGCGTCCTCGAGCAAGGCGCGCAGCGGATCGGCGCAGGCGATCTCGACCAGCGGATCGATATCCGCACCGGCGACGAGCTCGAGGCGCTCGCCGGACGCTTCAACGATATGAGCGCCGCGCTGCGCGAATCGTACGCGGGCCTCGAGCGCAAGGTGGAGACGCGCACGCGCGAGTTGCAGAGCGCGCTCGACCAGCAGACGGCGATCAGCGAAATCCTGCGCGTGATCGCCGCGACGCCCGGCGACGTGACGCCGATGTTGAACGCCGTCGCGCAGCGCGCGCTGAAGCTCTGCGACGCGGCACAGGCGACGATCGTGCTGACCGAGCGCGATGGACTGCGCTGCGTGGCCGCCTTTGGCAACACGCTCACGCTAGACGAGGGCGAGCTAATGCCGCTCACCCGCGGATCGGTGGCCGGGCGCGCAATCTTCGATCGTGCGCCGTTCCAGGTCGACGATCTCGCGGCAGCGTCGGAGGACGACCTTCCGGTCGGTCTCAAGCTGCAGCGCCGCATCGGCCATCGCACCGCGCTCGCTGTCCCGCTCATGCGCGAGGACCACGCGATTGGCGCGATCCAACTCTGGCGCATGGAAAAGCGAAGCTTTTCCGAGCGACAGATTGCGCTCGTCGAGACGTTCGCGAGCCAGGCGGCGATCGCCATCGACAACGTGCGCCTCTTCAACGAGACGAAGGAAGCGCTCGAGCGGCAAACCGCGATGGGCGAGATCCTGCGCGTCATCAGCCGCTCGCCGACCGACGTGCAGCCGGTATTCGACACGATCGCCGCTGCCGCAATGCGCCTTTGCGATGCGAGCGCCGGGCTCGTGTTCAGGTTCGACGGCGAGCTGGTACACATCGCGTCGATCGCGAATCTCAATCCGGCGAGCGCCGACGCCTGGCGTCACGCCTTTCCGCGACCTCCGAGCCGCGACACGGCGACAACGCGCGCGATCCTGACGTCGGACGTCGTCATGGTTCCCGACGTCCTCGAAGACCCCGATTATCGAATTGGAACGGTGGCCGCGACGACCGGATTTCGTAGCGCGCTCTCCGTGCCGCTCATCCGCGATGGCGAGTGCATCGGCGCGGTGGGCGTCGGACGATCCGTACCCGGCGCTTTTCATGACCACCAGATTTCGCTGCTGAAAACCTTCGCCGACCAGGCGGTGATCGCCATCCAGAACGCGCGCCTGTTCAACGAGACGAAAGAGGCGCTCGAGCAGCAGCAGGCGTCGGCAGAGGTGCTGGGCGTGATCGGCAATTCCGTCGCCGATACGACGCCCGTGTTCGCGCGGATCGTCCAAAGCTGCAAGCGCCTCTTCGACGTGAGTGCGATCAGCATCAATACGGTCGGCGACGACGGTCTCGTACGTCTCGGCTACTACGATGGCCCGAAACCCGACGAGCTGCAACGCGTGTTTCCCGGGCCGCTCAATCCGCATTCTTCCACCGGCGTCGCGATACTCGAGCGGCGCGTCGTTCACCATGCCGACGTTCTCGGCGATGCGGATGTGCCTGCGTACACGCGCAAGAGCGGCGAGGTGACCGGCATCCGCTCGGTCGTCTTCGCGCCGATGGTATGGAAGGATCGCGGCATTGGCGTCATCGTCGTCGGCCGTGACGTCGTCCGTCCCTTCGCGAACAAGGAGATCGCGCTCCTCAAAACGTTCGCCGACCAGGCGGTGATCGCGATCCAGAACGCGCGTCTCTTCAACGAAACCAAGGAGGCGCTGGAGCGGCAGACCGCCACTGCGGAAGTATTGAAGGTCATCAGCGGCTCGCCGACCAATCTTCAGCCGGTCTTCGATTCGATCGCCGAACGTGCCGCCGTTCTCTCTGCTGCGAAATATGTTTACGTCACGACATTCGACGGCGCGCTCATACACATGAATGCGGCCTACGGTCCCGGTGCCGAAGCGCACCGCGAACACTATCCGATCACACCTTCGATGGGCACGGTGGCCGGTCGCGTCGTCCTGACTCGAACCTCAGTCGAAATTCCGGACATGCTCGCCGATCCGAGCTACGAGCAAAAGGAATCGGCCGCAAGGATCGGGTTCCGGTGCGCACTCGGTGTACCGATGATTCGGGAAGGTCATATCGTCGGTTGCATCGTCGTCCTGAGAGCGGAAGCCGGATCCTTCGCGGACAAGGTCGTAGAGCTTCTGAAGACCTTCGCCGACCAGGCGGTGATCGCGATCGAGAACGCGCGCCTGTTCAACGAAACCAAGGAGGCCCTCGAGCAGCAAACGGCGATCAGCGAAATCCTGCGCGTCATCTCGAGCTCGCCGACCGATGTGCAACCGGTGCTCGACGCAATCGCCGAGCGCGCGGCCAAGCTTTGCGATGCGTCGGCGGCATCGATGTACCTGATCGCCGGCCATTCGCTTCGCCATCTCGCGTCGAAGGGACCGTCACCCGATCCGGTCTCGCACGTCGACATGTTGCCCATCAATCGGGACACCATGACCGGACGCGCGGTGCTCGAGCGCACGACGATTCACGTGGCGGATCTGCTCGCCAACGACGGTGATTATCCGATGAGCCGCGAGATCGCCAGGGAACATGGCCATCGCACGATCGTCGTCATGCCGCTGATGCGCGAAGGCCAGCCATTCGGCGCAATCCTCCTGCGACGAAACGAGGTCCGCCCGTTCAGCGAGCGCGAGATCGCACTTCTGCGCACGTTCGGCGACCAGGCGGCGATCGCGCTCGAGAACGTGCGCCTCTTCAACGAGACGAAGGAAGCGCTCGATCAGCAGCGCGCGTCGGGCGAAGTGCTCGCGGCGATCAGCAGCTCGATCGCGGATACGACGCCGGTGTTCGAGCGGATCCTCGCGAGCTGCACGCGACTTTTCGCGGGAACGTTCGTCGGCATCAATCTCGTGGACGACAACGGCCTCGTTCGCATTGCCGCGTACCACGGTCCGAAGAACGACGAGCTCGAGCGGATCTTTCCGTTCCCGCTGAACGACACGAGCGCGGCCGGGCGCGCGATCCTTTCCGGCAGTGTCGTGCACTATCCCGACATCGACGACGATGCGACGGACGTCCCCGAACGCGGGCGCAAGGCGTGGCGGTTGCTGGGCGTCAAGGCGGCGATCGGCGCGCCGATGATCTGGGAGGGCCGCGGCATCGGTGTCATTCTCGTCGGTCGCGGTTACGCGGGTCCATTTTCGGACAAGGAGATCGCGCTTCTCAAGACGTTCGCCGACCAGGCAGCGATCGCGATTCAGAACGCGAGGCTCTTCCGGGAGATCGAGGACAAGAGCCGACAGCTCGAGATCGCGAACAAGCACAAGTCGGAGTTCCTCGCGAACATGTCGCACGAGCTTCGCACGCCGCTCAACGCGATCATCGGTTTCTCCGAGGTGCTGCTGGAGCGGCTCTTCGGCGACGTGAACGAAAAGCAGGACGACTACCTGAAGGACATTCATTCGTCGGGCCGACACCTCCTTTCCCTCATCAACGACATTCTCGATCTGTCGAAGGTCGAGGCCGGGCGGATGGAGCTCGAGCCTTCGCGCTTCGACCTCGCCTCCGCGATCTCGAACGCTTTGACGCTGGTGCGCGAGCGCGCGCAGCGCCACGGCATCGCGCTCGCGCAGGACGTGGATCCGCAGCTTGGCGAGATCGTCGCCGACGAGCGCAAGTTCAAGCAGATCCTGCTGAACCTGTTGTCGAACGCGGTCAAGTTCACGCCGGACGGCGGACGCATCGACGTCACGGCGCGACGCGCCGGCGACGTCGCCGAGGTCGCGGTGCGCGACACGGGCATCGGCATCGCGGCGGAAGACCAGGCGGCGGTTTTCGAGGAGTTTCGGCAGGTCGGACGCAGCTACACGAACAAGCAGGAAGGCACCGGGCTCGGCCTCGCGTTGACGCGCAAGTTCGTCGAGCTGCACGGCGGCACGATCACGTTGCAGAGTGCCCCGGGGAAGGGGTCGACGTTCACGTTCACGATTCCGCTCGCGCGAAGCGCGGACGCGAATCGGGCAATCGAATAGCGCGGAGCGAGATGCCATGAGCGCGAAGGGCCGCCCCGAGCGCGAATTGCTCTCCCTCTGGGGGCAGCGTCGCGGCGAAGCCGCAAGCGTGGGGTCCAATGAGCGCGAAGGGCCGCCCCGAGCGCGAATTGCTCCCCCTCTGGGGGCAGCGTCGCGGCGAAGCCGCAAGCGTGGGGGTCCAATGAGCACGATCCTGATCGTCGAAGACAACGACAAAAACCTGAAGCTCGCTCGCGACGTTCTCCAGGCGAAAGGCTACGCGACGCTAGAGGCGACGACCGGCGAGGACGGCGTGCGCCTCGCGCAGGAGCACCTTCCCAATCTGGTGCTGATGGACATTCACCTGCCGGGGATCAATGGCATCGAAGCGCTGCGCAGGTTGCGCGCCGACGCGACGACTGCGGCGATTCCGGTCATCGCGGTCACGGCATCGGTCATGCAGCAGGACCGCAAGCTGATCACCGACGCTGGGTTCGATGGTTACGTGGGGAAACCGATCGCGCTTCGCGAATTCCTCGATGCCGTGCGCTTCGCGCTCGAGCAAGGCCAGGGCGGACCCGCATGATGCCGGACGCGGCGCCGAAAGTCCTCGTCGTCGACGACACGCCGCTCAACGTCAAGCTGCTCGGCGATTTGCTCGGCGCGAAAGGCTACGCAGTCACGACAGCGCAAAACGGCGAAGAGGCGCTCGCGAAACTCGAACGCGACATTCCTGACATCGTGCTGCTCGACGTGATGATGCCCGGACTTTCCGGTTACGACGTGTGTCGACGCATCCGCGCGAATCCCGACACCGCCCTCCTCCCCGTCGTGTTGGTGACGTCGCTCGATCCGCAGCAGGAGCGCGTGCATGGCATCGAAGCGGGGGCGGATGATTTTCTCTCGAAGCCGATCCACCAGCCCGAGCTTTTCGCACGCGTACGCTCGCTCTTGCGCATCAAGTCGCTGCAGGACGAAGTGCAACGCCAGGCGCAGGCGCTTTCGCAATGGAACGTCGAGCTCGAGGCGCGCGTGCGCTCGCAGGTCGACGAGCTTTCGCGGTTGTCGCAGTTGAAGCGCTTCTTCGCCCCGGCCGTCGCCGACGCGATCGTCAACGCAGGCGAACAATCGATCCTCGCGCCGCATCGTCGGGAGATCTGCTATATCTTCCTCGACCTCCGCGGTTTCACCGCCTTCACCGACGCCGCGGAGCCCGAGGAAGTGGAGAGCGTGCTGCACGACTATCACGCAACGATGGGACCGCTGATCGCCGAGCACGAAGGCACCCTCGACCGCTTCGCGGGCGACGGCATCCTCGTGTTCTTCAACGATCCGTTGCCGACGCCCGACCCGGCCAAGCGCGCGGCACGCATGGCGCTCGCGATGCGAAACGCGTTCAGCGCGCTGCGCAATCGTTGGGTGCAGAACGGATACGACCTCGATCTCGGCATGGGCATCGCGCGCGGTTATGCGACGCTCGGCGCGTTCGGGTTCGAGGGCCGCTTCGACTATTCGGCGATCGGCAGCGTCGTCAATCTCGCGGCGCGGCTTTGCGGCGAGGCGAAGGCGGGACAGATCCTGATCGATCAGCGCATGCGCGCGGCGCTCGGCGATGCGTTCGTCACCGAGTCCGCCGGCAAAATGACGCTAAAAGGCTTCGTGCAGCCGGTCGCGGCGTTCGAGCTGGTGCGCGGGTGCTGAGACACCGCAATTCGCCAAACGTGCCGGCAATGGCCACTATGACCACGCGGCGAAGACTCCTCGTTGCGCTCGGTGCGACGCTCGTCGATCGCCCACGCACTGCCAGGGCACAACGAGCCGCCGTGAAGACCTGGCGGATAGGGTATCTGGCCCCAGGCGCGCAAAGTGCGGACGGGCTGCCGCCGCTTGCGCTGCGCCGAGCACTACAGCAGCTGGGCTATGTGCCGGGCAAGAACGTTGAATTCCTAACCCGCTTCGCGGAAGCGAAGAGCGAGCGGCTTCCCGGTCTCGCGCACGAGCTCGTCGCGTCGATCGTCGACGTGCTGGTCACGATCGGATGGAAGGCGACTCGGGCACTCGAGGATGCAACCTCGACGATTCCCATCGTGTTCGTCAGTGCTGGAGAACCGGTCGCCGCGGGCCTCGTCAAGACGCTTGCGCGTCCCGGCCGTAATGCGACAGGCATCAGCGATCTTTCGGCGGAGCTCAGCGCCAAGCGACTGGACCTGTTGCTTCAGCTAGTTCCGAACGCCAGGCGCATCGCCGTGCTCTGGAACGCGGATGATCTCGCGATGACGCTCCGCTATCGCGAGATCGAGCGCGCCGCGCGCGTGTTGACCGCCTCGATTCAGGCGCTCGGCGTCCGTGAGCCGGAGGACTTCGACGGCGCCTTCAGCACCATGGTCAAGGACCGGCCCGACGCGCTGATGCTCGTGACCGATGCGCTGACGATCCTCAACCGCCGGCACGTGCTCGAATTCGCGAGGCAGCAGTCGCTTCCCGCGATGTACGAGTCCGGCTCGCTCGTGCGCGAGGGCGGGCTCGTGTCCTACGGGCCGGATTTCGACGATATGTTCCGGCGGGCCGCCATTTACATCGACCGCATCCTGCAGGGAGCCACCGCCGGCGAGCTGCCCGTCGAACAACCGACCCGGTATTACCTGCTGATCAACGTAACGACGGCCAAGGCCCTCGGCTTGTCGGTGCCTCCGGCGCTCATGCTCCGCGCAGACGAAATCGTCCAGTGACGCGTCCCGGCCATCGCCGCGGTGCGATGGCGTTCGAGGTTTCGTACGAGCCCGTCGCGGCGTTCGCCCTCGCCCGATACGCAATGCAGATCATTCGATCACGCGGTCGGCGCGAATGAGGATCGATCGTGGAAGGGTGAGGCCGAACGCCCTGGCGGTGCCCAGGTTGACGACCAGCTCGAACTTGGTCGGCTGCTCGACC
>DATFCW010000159.1:0-2716 GCA_035252665.1 Casimicrobiaceae bacterium
CGCCCTGGATGCAGACCTCGCTCGCTCCCCAGTCCCATGCCTCTTGCGCGCGCTGCGCGACTTCGTCGTTCGAAAGGAAGTACGCGTCGGCATCGTCGCGCCGCTGCGCGAACGCACAGAAGCGGCACCCCACGTAGCAGATGTTCGTGAAATTGATGTTGCGGTTGATGACGTACGTGACGACGTCGCCCACGCTGTCGCGGCGTATGTCGTCGGCGAGGCGACAGAGATGCTCGAGCGCGTCGCCTTCAGCGTCGAACAAAGCCAGGGCTTCGGCGTCCGACGGGACGAAGCCGCCCTCGGCCTTCGAGAGCGCCGCGTTGATCTCCGCAGGGTTGCGAGGCGGCCTCGCGGACCATTCTCGGGAGAGGCCGACTTCGAGCGCGTCCCAGTTGCCGTGGATCGTGTTCGTGTCGGCGCGCAGGCCTCTCGCCAGATCCGCCGTTGCGCTCTCGCTGTCTTCGATCAGGTGCAGCGCGCCGCTCATCGCCTTCTTCAGCACGACATCCGGCGCTTGCCAGGCCACGCCTTTCGGAGAAGCGTCGGCGCGCGCATACCCATCGGGCGCGCGCAACGCTTCGACCGCCGCAACGACGCGTCCGTCGATCCACGGGTCGGGCTGCACCGCGTACGTGGGATAGATCGTCAGCCGCTCGCGGAACGCATATCCGCGCGTTTCGGACTCCCCGCGCAGCCGCTCGATCTGAGGCCACGGCTTCTCCGGGTTCACGTGGTCGATCGTGACCGGCGATACGCCGCCCCAATCGTTGATCCCCGCCTCGAGCAGCTGCGGGAAGCGCTCGTCGGAAAGGTTCGGCGGCGCCTGCACCGTCGCGCGCGGCCCCAGCAGGATGCGCGCGAGTGCGATCGTCGCGAGGTAGTCGTCGTGCGCAGCGTCCGGCTGCTCGGCCATAGCAGTAGACGGCTTCGCGACGAAGTTCTGCACGATCACCTCTTGGATGTGGCCGTATTTGCGCGCGAGCGCGCGCAACGTGAACAGCGAATCCGCGCGTTCGCGCGCGGTCTCGCCGATCCCGATCAGGATGCCGGTCGTGAACGGGATCGCGAGCCGGCCGGCGTCTTCGATCACGCGAAGGCGAACGGCGGGCTTCTTGTCGGGAGAGCCGTAGTGCGCGGCGCCGGGCGTCCGGTACAGGCGCTCGGATGTCGTCTCCAGCATCATTCCCATGCTCGGCGCGACTGGCTTCAGGCGCGCCATCTCTTCCCACGACATCACGCCCGGATTCAGGTGCGGCAACAAGCCCGTCTCTTCGATCACGCCGATCGCCATCGCGCGCACGTAATCCAACGTGTTGGCGTAGCCGCGCGCAGCGAGCCACGCGCGCGCCTCGGGCCAGCGTGCCTCCGGGCGGTCGCCCAACGTGAACAAAGCCTCCTTGCACCCTGCGGCGGCGCCCGCGCGCGCAACGTCGAGCACCTGCTCGGGGGTCATGAACGGCGCCTCGAGCTTGTCGGGGGTCGTCGCGAACGTGCAGTAGCCACAGCGATCGCGGCACAACCGCGTCAGCGGGATGAATACCTTGCGGCTGTAGGACACCGTACGACCGATGCCGCCGTCGCGAACGCGGCGCGCGATCGCCATGAGATGCTCGAGATCGTCCCGCCGGCACGACAACAACGCTTCAGCTTCGTCGAGGGAGATCGCCTTGCCTTCATCCGCGCGACGGAGCGCGCGTCGAACGGCGTGCGCTGTGTCCATCATCGATCCGGCCGACGGGGCATGTCCGGGCGAGCGTAGCAAACGCCTGCAGAGGCCTCGACCCTGGGAAACGCCGGCCGGCTATAGGCTGCTCGACATGATCACCGTCTTGGCCGGAGGCATGGGCGCGGCACGCTTCCTACGCGGTCTCGTGCGCGTCGTTCCGCCCTCGGAGGTCACCGTGATCGGCAACACGGGGGACGACATCGACATCTACGGCGTGCACGTTTCCCCCGACCTCGACATCGTGACGTTCATGCTCGCCGGCGTGTTGGACGAGCAGCGCCAGTTCGGCCTCGTCGGCGACACGCACACGGTGATGGAGGAGCTCGCGGCTGCGGGCCAGGACACGTGGTTCACCCTCGGCGACCGCGACTATGCGGTTTGCCTTTCGCGCACGCTGTTGCTGGAAGAGGGCGTAAGCCTGAGCGAGGCGACCGCGCGTATCTGCCGGCGCTTCGGCCTCGACATCACGCTGCTGCCGATGACGGACGATCTGGTTTTCACGACCGTACGCGTCCGGACGTCGCAAGGCGAAGCAGACATCCACTTCCAGGAATACTGGGTTCGTCATCGCGCGCTTCTTCACGCGATAGGCGTCACGCTCGAGGGCGGGTCGGATGCGCGACCGGCGCCCGGCGTGCTCGACGCGCTCGCGTCGGCCGAAGCCGTGATCGTCGCCCCGTCGAACCCGATCGTTTCGATCGGCACGATCCTCGCGGTGCCGGGCATACGGGAAACGTTGCGCGCGACGCGCGCGCCGGTGGTCGGCGTCTCCCCCATCGTCGGCGGCGAAGTCGTGCGCGGGATGGCGGACAAGCTTCTGCCGGTCGTCGGCGCGGAGGTGAGCGCGCGCGGCGTGGCGGGCTTGTATCGAGATTTCCTGAACGGGTTCGTGATCGACAACGTCGATGCGTCGGGGGCGCGCGACATCGAGACGCTCGGCGTCCAGGTCGAAGCGACGCAAACGATGATGCACACACCGGAGGACGCCGC
>DATFCW010000160.1:0-22160 GCA_035252665.1 Casimicrobiaceae bacterium
CGCTGACGTTCGGCACCGGACATGCCGAGGTCGGTGAGATACGCATCGCCCAGCAATACGGTATCAACTACCTTCCGCTAATGGTGATGGAGGATGGACACCTGATCGAAGCGCAAGCTCGGCAACTGGGACTCGGTGATCTGAAGGTGGTCTGGTCGAAGATGTCGAGCGGTGCAGCGATGAACGACGCATTGCTGTCGGGCAATCTCGACATCGCATCCGGCGGTGTCGGACCGATCGTCGTCCTGTGGGCCAAGACTTCGGCATTGCCTGCCGCCGAGCGGGTCAAGGGCATTGCCGCATTGGACTCCATGCCGGTCGTGCTGAACACGCGCAATCCACGCGTCAAAAGCATCACGGACTTCACGGACACGGACAAGATCGCGTTGCCTGCCGTGAAGGTCTCGATCCAGGCCGTAACGCTCCAGATGGCGGTCGCAAAAGCGTTCGGCGACGAGCACTATGCGAAGCTGGATCCGATCACGGTCAGCATGTCGCATCCGGATGGCATGATCGCGCTGCTCAGCGGGCGGAGCGAGGTCGATGCGCATTTCACGGGCCCTCCGTTCAGCGAGCTCGAACTGCAGCATCCGGGGATCACGACCGTCGTCCATTCGTACAAGGTATTGGGCGGAATGACGACGTCGACGCTGGCATGGACCACGGCACGTTTCCACGACGAAAACCCGAAGGCCTACCAGGCGTTCCTCGCTGCGTTGAAGCAAGCGGTCGCGATTATCGACAAGGATAAGCGTGCCGCGGCCGAGCTCTATCTACGCATGACGAAAGGCAAGGAAAGCGTTGCGACGATGCAATCGATTCTTTCGGATCCCGACATCGAGTACACGCTCACGCCGATGAACGTACTCAAGTACGCGGCCTTCATGCATAAGGTGGGCTCGATCAAGGTCGAGCCACGATCGTGGACCGAGATGTTTTTCCCCGAGATTCATGAATTGCATGGCAGCTGAACACGGGCTGCGCGTGAAGGGGTGCGCGCTTAGCAAGACGCATGCGATCGCGATCGCGCGACGCGCAAAGGACCTTTCACCCGGATGCGGCCCTTGCATAGATGCCGCGCCGGCGCTGCGTAATCGAGCGGTGGTAGTCCACCGTTTCCGCCGCAAAATCCCGTTCCGGAGAGCGCTCGAGCTCGAAATTGCCGTACTGGTCGCGGCCGCGCACGAGGGTTGCACTGTCGCCTCGTACCGCCGTTTGCCGAATGCGCGTTGGAATGTAGCGGATCGCGAAACCGATCCTGCGCTCGTTGGAGCGATTGGGCTCGGAACTGTGGAACGTCCGGATGTGATGGAGCGACATTTCGCCGGGTCGCAAAGGCATCGCCACTGCGCGGCGCTCGTCGACGTCGACGGCGATCTCCTGGCCGCGCGTCAGCATGTTGGCCTCCGCCCGGGTCTCGACGTGCGGCACCTGGTCGAGCACATGCGTCCCGGGAATCACCTTGACGCATCCACTTTCGAGCGTGCTGGGCGATAGCGCCACCCAGGCGGTGACGACCTCGGGCTCGCTCAGTCCCCAGTATGTCGAATCCTGATGCCAGGACACGAAGCGCTCGTCGCGCGCTTCCTTGATGAAGAGCGTCGTCTGCCAAACAAGGATGTCGGGACCCAGGATCGCCTCGATGACGTCGAGAATGCGCGGATCGCGAACGAGATCCGCCAGCCAGGTGAAAAGCAGGTGAGCCTTCTGGCGGTGCTCGGGCTTGATCGGTCCTCCCTGGGATGCCTCGAATGCTTCCAGGCGACGCCGTAGCGATACCGCCTCTTCCGATTCCAACGCGCGCAACGCGAAGTAGTACCCGTTGGATCGATAGGCGTCGACGACGTGGCCGTAGCAATCCTTGGTCGATGTTGACATGCGAAGTCCTTTTGCGCCCTGGGGCCGCGCCAAAACAAATACAATTTTATATACAAAATAGACGAAACGCCAGACGCGGCGTCGGGGAACACGACGACGCGCCAGGTGCCCCGGCGCGACGGCCACCGGCATCATCCGGCGGTGCTCAGGGAGGCAGGAACGATCGCACGCCCCGGAATCCGACGAGAGCGAGGCCCGGCACGTCGAGGCTTCGCTCTTCGTTGGCCTAAACGATCTGTCCCGGTGTAAAGGCCTTGGCAAGCGCCTTGTACACGGGACGAGGGCACACGAATCGTGAAAAGCCGGACGCGATCAGCGATACGGCGAGCAGCGGCAACGCCATATCCGAATCGCGGGTCATCTCGATCACGATGACGAACGCAGTCAGCGGGGCCTGAACCACGCCGGAGAAATAGCCGACCATCCCCAGAATCGCGACCGCAGCGACCGGCGCACCCGGCAAGAGCAAAGCGACGTTCTGTCCGAACCCGGCGCCAATCGCGAGCGACGGGGAGAAGATGCCGCCAGGTATACCGCTCACATACGACACGACGGTTGCGACGAGCTTCAGCGCGCCAAACGACTGCGGCGTGTATCCACCCTCGATGATCGCCCGCGTCTCGCCATAGCCGGTTCCATAGATCGTGTTGTCCGACAGCAGACCGATAATTGCCACCGCGAGTCCGCACAACGCCGCGAACAAGTCGGGCCATGCACTGCGTATTGCGGCGAGTCGACCGGGGAGTCGAGCGCTCGCTTCGATCAGCAACCGACTGAACGAGCCTCCCACCAAACCACCGCCCGCGCCGCAAACGAGCACCGCGAGCCATGCGGACGAGACATCGAGGACCGCGCGCGTGTGGCCAAAGTACGCATAGTCACCCAGGATGGCGAGAGACACGATGCCCGCGACGATGACCGCGGTCAACACGATGCCGCTCGTTCGCTGCGAGAAGGATCGGCTCATTTCCTCGATCGCGAAGACGACGCCGGCGAGCGGAGCGTTGAAGGCGGCAGCGACGCCGGCAGCACCGCCAGCCAGGATCAGCCCACGGTTCATGGCTTCGTGAGGGAATGAAGCGACGCGACTCATCGAATACATGATCGCGGCGCCGATCTGCACGGTTGGCCCTTCCCGGCCGATCGACGCGCCACACAGAAGGCCGATCAACGTGAGTGCGATCTTTCCCGCCGCGACGCGTAGCGAAAGCAGCCGGTCACGAAATGCGGGCGAGCGATGGGCGAGGGCCGAGATCGTCTGCGGAATGCCGCTGCCTTGCGCACCACTGAAGAATCGCCGTCCAAGGTAACTCACCGCAGCGAAACCGGTCGGCGCGAGAACCAACGACGCATAGCGCCATGCGTTCAGCATCTGATGCAGCCAGGCGTTGGCGATATTCGCCGCGACGGCGAACCCCACGGCAACGGCTGCGACGAGCACGGCCCCGATCAGGAATATGAAACGTCGGTTCCACAGTGTGCGCGAAAGCCACACGTGACGCATTCGCCGGGCGATACCGGATTTCGCATAACGAAAGTGCAAGGCCATGGCATCCCGATAGTGCCATGCGTGGACGACTGATCGTATTGCGCGGCGCACGACCGGGTACGAGCAATGCCAACCTGGATGTTGCGGCGAGCGCCCGCACGGCCTTAAGCGGGGAGGTAAGGCCTTTGCCGTGCCTCCCGGTCCGACGCCGATTTGCTGCGCGAAATGGTCGCTTACGGCTGCCAAAGCTGGCGCTCCATGATCGCAATCTACGCGAGACGTGCGAAGATATGCAGGCGGCGCCGTCATTCCCCGATGGTTCGAACGCGGTTGTGCAACCCGCAAGGATCAACGTTGAGCGCCCGAGGACCGCGATGCGTCTGGAGGCAAAATGAGCGAGCACCATCAGCAACGAGCCAAGGAGATCGTTCGAAGGCTGATCTACGTTACGGTCGCGACGGCTTCTTCCGATGGCCAACCTTGGAACAGCCCGGTGTATTCCGCGTACGACGACCGCGCAAATTTTTACTGGACGTCGTCCCCGCTCGCTCAACATTCGCGGAACATCGACGAGAACGGGAAAGCATTCCTCTCCATCTACGATTCGACCGTACCCGCCGGGCAAGGCGAGGGCGTTTACATCGAGGCTGCCGCAGTCGGACTCCTAGTTCCCGCCGAGATCGATGAAGCGAAAACTAACCTGGCGCGTCGCATTGGCAAGGAAGTCGGCCCTGAAACTGCGCGACTCGACGCGGGTGTTCAACGCATCTATCGCGCCACGCCGAAGCGAGCATGGATGAATGGTTTCGAGAACGACAAGAACGGCCGATACGTGCGAGACGT
Organism: Casimicrobiaceae bacterium; assembly: GCA_035252665.1. Taxonomy (GTDB): domain Bacteria; phylum Pseudomonadota; class Gammaproteobacteria; order Burkholderiales; family Casimicrobiaceae; genus VBCG01. The sequence continues at coordinate 4,211 of DATFCW010000160.1, forward strand.
GCGCGTCGAGATTCCGATCTCGTGTCTCCAGGGACTCGTGATCTGGTAGCGCGACGCGGTCCACCGTCCGCCGCTTCTTTCCGAATATTCCGGCCTGATCCAATCGTCGTAGGACGCGCTGACCGGTCGCCCCCACCGCGCACGTCGATCCCGGGCGCAATTGCCGATCTGAATCTGGCCCGGCGCCCGTTGCGGGGTCTCATCTCCGGCGTCACCGACGGCGGCACGGCTGTTGCGTGTCGTCATCGCGTAAGGTCGCAGAAATAAAACGCCCCAGCCAGGAGGCTCATCGAAGCGCCGGCATCCGGGTGCGGATCGCTTGCGTAATACCGAAAGCGCGCCTCGAAACCGGAGCATTACCGTGTCGGTCCTGCCATATCTAGTCGCCGCATTCCTGTCGTTGTCCCCGTTCGCCGCACCGCGCGCGATGGCGACTCAGGCGGACCTGTTCTCGGGCCTCATGAACTGGGCCGTTCGGCTATCGAAGTATCCGGCGCCGAGCGCGATGCCGGTCGTCAGATACGTACCGCAGCAGTTCTTCGACGAACATGCCTGCGGTGGTCACCACTGCGAGGTGTGGGGTTGGTATCCCAATACCGGCAAGAACGTGGTCTACGTCGACGAGAACGTCCGCGATCTGTTGAACGATGGCTCCAATGCGCGGAGCGTCCTTGCCGCGTCGATCATCGTGCACGAGTTCGTCCATTACCTGCAGGCGGTGAGCCGGCACTTCGCGCGGTACGATTGCATGCAAGCGCTGCAGCTCGAGCGCGAAGCCTACCAGGCGCAAAGCGCGTACCTGATGAGCTACGGACGCTACCTGCCCGTCGGTGTATCGATGCATTCGGCCAGCTGTGTCGGCACCGCGAGCGACGGGCCGATCAAGTAGCGGAGAGCGCTTCCTGACGTTCGCCTGTCAGGAATTCAAGAGCCACTCCGCATTTCCTGTGGGCCGCTTGCATCATTTCTTGTCGTAATCCCGCACGAGATACCGTTGTCCCTTGCCGCCCGGCGGTTCGGCGCCGGGATCGATGACCAAGGTTCCGATTCTTGGCTGCTCGTCAAACATGGCGGCGACACCGCTCACTTCCGGACGACAAAATGACTCGGCCGGCAGTCGCGCCGGCCGAGTCATTTCGCCAACCATCGTTATCGCCTACCGCAGATCAGATTCGGGGCTCACCCTCCGCATTGACGAGGATCGTTTGACCAGGAGGACTCGTGGTCTGCACATGGTGTTCGTATCCGCGGAACATGTAGGTGACGTCCCAGTAATCGAGCGGGCCCGCCGTGCCGATGTTTTCGCAACGTTCGACATCCTGAGTGTACGCATCGCCCGGTGCGCCGACATTGGCTCCCACGACGGCCCCGGTGGCTGCTCCAATCCCCGTAGCGACGTCTCGGCCGTGCCCGCTGCCGATCTGATGGCCCAGTATGCCGCCGACCACGCCTCCTACCACTGCGCCGGGGACGTTGATGCCTGCCGCGCCAGGATCTACGACCTGGCGCTCGAGCCAACAGTGTTGCTGCGGTGGCCCCATTACGGCGCGCACGGCGATAACAGGAGCCTCGTAAAGGGTCTCGCCTTGGCGGCGTCTGTAGTCATAAGTGGGTTCCGGGGTGGAAGCGGCAAGGCGTTGAGCCTCGTCGGCTTGACGCTGCGCTTCCGCTGCTCGTAGCTGCGCCGCAGCGGCTTGTCGCTGACTGACGTCGGCCTGCACGCGCGCATCCGACGCGTTGCGCTGCGCCGCGAGCGCAGCCTGCTCGCTACGGATGCGCGCCGCGTTCTGCGCCGCCGCCGCACGTTGCTCGGCAAGCAGGGCGAGCGAATGCACATCGCTGTACGGCCCGCCGCTGGCCGCGAGGTCATCCGCCTGGCGAAGCGTTGCAGCTGCCTGTTCGAGCTCGGAGGGTGCGTACATCGCAACCTGGGGATTTCGTCGCGCCGTCTCCACCGACAAACGCGCGTCCTCCAGCGCGGGGTCGCGTTGCGGGAACGACGCACAACCTGACACGGCGACGATCGCGAGAGCAACAAGATACTTTGTGGATCTTCGAAACATCATGGCCTCCAACCGGTTTGAATGACCACGGTCAGGGGATGTCGGAACGATTACGGCCGACACCGCCCTTTGCGGAAGCCTAGTTGGCCTCGTTGCGGAAAGAAGTCGGGCTTCGTCCGATTCGGGTATCGCGCCGCAACTTACAGTGCGTCCGGCCGGGGTGATTTCTTGCGCATCCAGTGCGGCGTGCGTTACACATTTCCGTCGACGCGTTTTGTCTAGCGAGACAAAAGCCTGGGCGATTCACCGCTATCTGACGAGCTCGTCAGGACGGAACCTCGCTCATCAAAGACTCCTGTGTCGACCGGATGGCGACCGTGTCGCTTCCGGAATCGCGCGGACGAGACTATTGGTCAGTCGATCTTCGACGTGCGCCAGTTGGAAAATTCCAGCGTCGCCGGTCGCTTTCGGGACTGCCGCCGGTTGGTGCTCGCGGCGTCCTAAACAACCGCCCGGCCATGGCGCGAGCGAGCGCCCATCGATATAGCTGCGATTTGCGTAGTGTCACGGTGCTTTAGGTGAGCGAAGGATTGCGAATCGTTGCGGTGCGGCGTGAGATAGATTCGCGCGCGCCGGACCAACTGCGAAGCAAGGGAAAGACCGCCGCCATTTCGCGCTCCCAGGCGTCCGCCAAATGTCGTTCCCGCCCACGATCTACGATGTCGCGCGCAATCGAACGAGCCGGCGAAGGCGCCCTTCCTCGGTCGATACTCGAAACAACGCCTCCATTGGCGCAAGCATCCATAAAAATGCAGGCGCCAGGAATCAGACGCGCGCAACGGTTGCGGTAGGACGGCTACGTAACCTCGAAGATTACGCGGGACCTCTGTATCGGTTGGCGGCAGTGCGTGGTCTGCCATACACGGCGTCCGCGCTTTTCAGCTCATGATGATCATGATCCACAATGACGCCGGCAACGGCGTCAATGATGCCGTTCCTACCCCCCGTCACTGGCAAACGGTGCCCGGCGCGCGGAATACCTCACGCGTGATGGCCTTCACCTGATTGGCTTTGTTCACTCCATCGCCAAGGTCGACGTCGTAGGCAAACGTTCCATCGTTGCCATCGATGAAAGTGAACGTCGCGCTTCCCACGTTCTTGCGTGTCACTTTGATCGGATCGAATACCCCAGCGCTGAAGGCCGGACCATTGGTGAGATATAGCGTGCCGGTGTATGTGTTCGGCGCAGCCTGCGGTGCGGTCACGGACAGCCAAAGCGGGTTGTGGTTGGCATCGAACGTGAACCACGTCGCGAAGATTGTCGTTCCCTGCTGCGTGAGGTTCACGCCCCACCCGGATTCCGATCCGGCAGGGCTCGCCCACCACAAATCCTGCGCGTTGATCGCCTCCGTCAGGTCGGGCTCGATCCCCCATACGCAGATCGGCACGGGCCCGAATGTCTGCAGTACGATGGCCTTCGACCGGGCCGCCACGTTGGCGCCGTCGCTCACTTGATAGGCAAACGTGCCCGCGGTCGCGCTGCTGAAGGTCAATGTCCCCGTTCCGACGGGTGTCGGCGTAACAGGCGGAACGAAAGCGCTGAACGGAGCGCCGTTCGTTCGGTACAGCGTTCCGCTGTAGATACCTTCGCCGGTCTTGTTCGCAGTCATCGTGAGCCACCATGCCTTGCCGTTCGCGTCGTACGTGAACCACGTGGCGAAGATCACGTCCCCCTGCTGTGCGAAGTTGATTCCCCAGCCTGACTCCGAGCCTGCGGGCGCCGCCCACCACAGGCCCTCGACCTTGATGTCGTTCGAGCTCGAAAGCATGTCGTCGAGAACCTGCCATGCCGCGGTGTGGCTGCCGTCCTGGCGCACGAGCGCAAAACCTCCTCCGCCTTCGATGACCCAATTGACGGCGTACGGCACATCCGCATCGAGGAATGCTTGTGCGGCGATGCCGGTTCGATTTCCGGCGTCAGGAAAGTCCGTTTCCGAAAATCCGTATTCGCCGATCATCAGCGGTCGCCCCGCGACGCCGGGGAAAGTTTCGATGTACGCGACATCATCCATGATGAACTGCCGAAGACCGTTGGTCGCGGAACGGTTGATGGTGTCGTAGGAAGAGTAGGAAATCAGGTCGCTGTGGGCGTAGGGCACTACGCTGTTCAGCATCGAGGGAGTTCCATTCTTCACGCGTTGGAGCAAATTGAACTCCACGGCATCCAGCACTCGAACACCCTGGATGCCGGGCAGTTCGGCGCGTGCCTCGCTGATGCCTGCGTGCCGAGCGTTCAGCCAATCGATTGATGCCTGTATCTGGGTCGGCGTGGGCACGTACGTGGGATCGTAGTTGCCGTCGGTGGCCCAGTCGCCCTCCCAGTTCTTGATGATGAAGGTCTTCCCGGTTCCTCGATAGGTCTGCAGCAAATACTTGGCGAAGTCATGCATCTCGGCCGTTTCGAGGGCGACCAGGTCGGTGGTGAAAGGGCCGTGCGGCTGTGTGGCCACCCAGTTGTAAGTGCTGAAGCTGAACGCAAGCACGATATAGGTGTTGAACGGCATCCGGAACAGTTGCTGGAAATCGTTCGTATTCGCGAGATCGGTAAGGCTGTTGAGCGGCCCGGGTCCGAAGTCCTCGCCGGGATAACCGGTGACGCCGTCTTCAGGGCTCATCGCGACCGAGATCACGCTCGCGCCGATGTTGGCTGCCTGCTGTGCGCCATCGAGCAGTTTCGGAAGAGCGCTCACGGTGTAAGCGGCGCCACCCCAGTTGTAGATCCCCAAGCCTTGCCTGGCCGGCGTGGAAGCGACAGCGATCCCAGCGATCAACCATATCAGCACGGGCAATGCCGAGCGTGCTGCAATCCGTCGCACAATCGTCCACATCGCATCCATGGCCAGCGCCTCGTGAGCAACGCAAGCAAACGAAATTCTAAGCTCGGCGCGCGCGGAAAAAAGGATGCTTCGGGTATCGAAAGGGTTGCAAGCGCGTGCTCGCTGTCACCGCAGATCGACCGGCGAACGGTTGTCGTCGCAGGAGCGACACGTTAAATCATGGCGGACCACGACGCGCCTTCGCGAGTAGATCGATGCAGTGTGCGGCTTCAGCGGCGCACATTCCTTCGAGGTTGCTGCCGCAACCCGGCTGCGCAAGAAAACGGCCCGCATTCATGCGGGCCGGCTGATTGCTCTTCAGGAAGCTCTATTGTCGGACACAGGCGGACGGCGCGTGCGTGAGCCAATTCGCGTCGTCGATGCTGCCTCCTGCCGTCGCCACCACCTTGCCTGGGACTGGACCCGATGCGCTTCCCCACCAATCGTTCTCGGCGGTGACGTTGTAGCCCTTCGTCTCGAGGTCGTAGATGGCGCCACCAAAAATGCAGTTGCGCCCCTTGCTTGCAAGCGCTCCGCCGCCAAGGTCGATCACGTAACTTCCCGTTCCTCCCGTCGGCTGCTGGTCGAACGCGACGGCTACGCCGCTCAATGACCTCGACAGATCGGTGTCCTCCACGCGTATCGAGAGCTGCGTGAGCGGCGTGACGTCGTTCATCCACAGGTTGTAGTAGCGACTGCCGGAAATGCGACTGCGCTGAATGTCGATGGACACCGTGTGCGGATCGCCCGTGCCACACGCGGGCCCAGGCGTCGGCGGATTGGTGCAGTGATTGTTGGTGATCTCGATTCCATCGTTGCCGCAGTTGATGAACTCGCTGTCGCGCATGACCATCATCGTCACGTCGTTGGCGCCGACGGACGCGATCCCGAGGCACTCGCCGGTGTTGTCACCCGTTGAAGCGAGCGGCACGCCATTCGTGCCTCCTGCCGGAATGGCATAGGCCGGGAGCCCGCCGCTGATCGTCGTTCCGTCGACCAAGACATGATCGAGGATGAGGATCGCCGTCGAACCCTGCTCACCGCGATTGAATTCCTCGAGCATGTCGCCGGGGTTGTTGTAGAACAGGCTATCGGAAATCGTGAGCTGGCTGTACGGCTTGCCGTTGCTCGTGATGTATTCCATGCCGTTGGTTGACGCGCCGCCGATCCCGCTCGTGTAGAGGTTGTGCTTGATCTCCTCGACGAGCGTTCCCGATTCGGCGGGATTCACGAAAAGGCTGTCCATGTTGGCGCGCGGGCTGCCGGTGTTGGCTTCGGTGTTCTGGTCGACGCTTGCATGCAGAAGGCCGGTTCCCGTCACCTGCGTGCCGATCCCTTCGATGGTCCCGACTCCTGTGCCGCTGCATTGCGACAGCGTGGTGACGAAATTGCGGTTCACCTGCGCGGTGGCATTTCCAGTGTTCATCGAACGAAGGTCGATGCCATCGCCACAGTACCCGTCATGAACGTAGTTCCCGTCGATCAGAATGTTCGTCGTGACCGAGGCAGTGTCGATCAGGATGGCCGCCCAGCCCGCGCCGATGCCGTTGCCGAACGGCGGCGGGCCTCCGCGCGCAAGTCCCGGCGTATAGGAGTTGAGGTAGAACGGCTGCACGCGAAAGCCGACGCTGCCCGACGTATTGAAGTTGCCGATGTCGTTCCCGCGGACGACGACATTGACGACATCTTCGCCGTAGATGCCGCCGCGATACGCGGTGGTGATCACGATGTTTTCGACATCGGTGCCATCGGCCAATTCGACGGCGTCGCCGTGATTCGTGACGCCAGAGGAATTGGCGATCCTGGGTTGCGCTGTGAGCTCCGCGCTCATCGCAAGTGGCGGTCCTCCCTGGAGGAGCGGCTTTCCAAGCTGGACGACCGGCGGACCTTCTCCGAGCAAACGCTGGCCGGCTTTTAGCGCTATACCGCCGTCCAGAGGGGGCACACCGAGCGGGGACGCTTCGATCACGATCGTATCGCCCGGTGAAGACGCCTGCTCGACCGCAGCAAGCGAGTTGAAAGGCGATTGAATGCTGCCGTCACCACCCGGTGAACCCATGGCGCTCACATACCAACGACCGTTGCGATCGGCGGCGCTCGCGGCAAGCGCATGAGCCGAGGTTGCAAACGCGCAGAGCAACAAGAGCGCGCGAACGGTGATATTCGCGATACGCGAGAAACGATTGCATTGACATTCCGGCGCAGCGGCATTTCGTGAAATGGACATGATTCCTCCTCAATCGCGTGCGCTGCCATCCTAGTCCGCACACGCGAGGTGCGCTTTCACGAAGTGATCAATACTTTCCCGAAGTTGCGAATATTTTCGAGTCCGCTTGGGCAGAAGAGGGCGATGAAGTGCCATGTACGCTCGTGTTCGTGCTTTGGGTTCCATGACTCAACTAAAAACGACCGTAGGAGCTGTCCTGCTGCGCCCCTTGTTGCGATGTCGGGCGCATTAACACCTGCGCTCGGCGATGCATTCAATAGCGACGGTGCTCCCGCGCAAACAAGCGCTTAGGAAACGTCGGAACGATCCTTGCAAGAGAGTGACGTGCAATTCTTTCCTTTCTACTCATGACATCGTTCAAGTCGTTCACCTCACTTGTCGCGCTCGCGCTTGCCGCTGGTTCAGCGACGATCGCTCACGCCTCACCGACCTATACCGCCGCGTTTCAAGGCGTGACGTTTACGTTCGTTCAAACGGACACCGATACATTGACATTCGAAATTCAGAACGCGAATAGCGCGACGGGGGATTGGTCAGGCACGCAATACCTCGCAGCCTTCGATCTGAAAGACCTCGGCGAGAACTTCAGCGCGACGAGCGCGATTCTCAACGGATCCGGAGCCACGAACCTGCCAGGCGAGAATTCGCAGCTCAGCGCAATGAACATCGGGTGCAGCGGCCGCGGATCGCCTCCCGGCAGCATCTGTTTCAACCTCGCGCCGGACGTGTCGTTGACGAGCGACATGATGTACACCATCGACTTCTCGTCACCGCTCGACATTGCCGCGCTGGGGCCGCACCTGCAGATCGCATTCACGAACGTTCAGGGTGGCTCGAAGGTCGGTAGCCTCTACTCGCAGAACGTGCCGCAAACGACAGGCAACAGTTCAAGTAGCGGTGGCAGCAGCGGTTCGAGCGGCGGGAGTTCAAGCAGCGGCAGTAGCGGCGGTCCCGTCGGCAGCAGCGGTGGCCTGGGCGGTAGCAGCGGCGGTCCAGGCGGCAGCAGCGGCGGTCGGTTGCCGGAGCCCGGCACCCTTCTCCTGTTCGCCATCGGCGCAATCGCGGCGGGACTCCAGCGCGTGCGGGAAGCGCGGTCGACCGCACACGTGACGCTCGGCTCGTAGGCACGGCAAAACCAGGCAGACCGCAACCGACTACGGAAGGCTCAACGCTCCGCGCGTCAGTACGTGCGGAGCTATTTGCGGCCTGGGTTCGCAATTGCTACGATGAGCCGCGCGATCGTGCGCGACGGTCGCACATCACCGACGGAGGTCGAAATGGCCTGTGTCCCGAGCGTCGAGGATGGTCTTGTTGACGTCCATCGGACATCGAGGAGCTTGCGGCGCACGAGCAATTCGATTGCAGTTATCCTGCTGCCTCTTCTCGCGGCTTGCGCCTCGCTGCAGCACGACGACGAGTCGATGAAGCGCGCGGCGGCGCTTTGCAATGCGGCTGGTGTGAAATCCGGATCGGACGCGATGCGGGACTGTGTCGAACGCGTCTCGCGCAACGATCGACAACGAGCCGATGCAAGCCCGACGTCGCCCGCCGTGCCAAGCATGGTCGGCCCATCGATCGTGCCGCCGTCCCCGCCCGTTCGTGGTCCGGCAATGTGCCGCCAGATGGGAGCGATCGTCAGCTGCTACTGATCGCGGCTTGGCGATGCGGACAAAAAAATCCCCGGTCGCGCCGGGGATCGCGTTGGAGTATGCGCGCTTCAGGACGCGATGTGTCTTTTCGCATTGCGGCCGCGAAGATGCTGCTCCACCGCACCGGCCATCGGACCTACGTCGTTCACCGCACGCCGCAGTTCGTCCGGTGACACGCCCAATTTCTCGCTCCAGTACTTGACCTCGTATGGCTGGTCGACATTGATTCGCTGGCGATCGCCATCGCCGCGAAGGGTCGGGTTGTCAGGCATGGTAGCTCCCAACGTGAAGTGACTCGATCACGATAACCGGCCCCTGCCGAATGCGGTATCAGAGCACCGCGCATTGGCATGTGCGGCAGCGCTTACGGAAAGGAAAAGCATTCCGTCGTGAAGCGATCGGGCGCTTCTCGCCACGAAGGTCGCCGTAGGAAGACGCCGGATCAGCGGGGACTACACGGGATCGGTTGATCACGGCAAGATCAGACGCACTGCATCCGACGCGAATATCGGTACAGGTACGCTGGCAGCTCATGTCCCCGGCACGCGATCATGTCTGCATCCCAACGATCCCGTGCCTATCATGCAAGCCGACATGATCTGCCCGACGCCCGAGTGCGGGACGGTGATTCGCAAGCGATTAGGCCTTCACAACTTTGGCGAGCCGAACGTGTGGACCGACGACGATGGCCATTTCGTCCAGTGCCCGGCGTGCCGGGTGCGAATACCGTGGCCGCCGCCAGGTCTCGAACCGGATTTGCTATCCGAATAGAGACTACGCCTTCGGCGCCGCCGGCATATCGGGTGCGGTCGTTACGGGCGCGCCCGCTTCTTCGAGCGGCGCAACGAAGTTGACGAGGCGCAGCACGAGCTTGCCGGCACGTCCCGCGTTCGGATCGAACTCGTACGACGTAACCGAGCAGTTCGGAATGTCGGCCGCGCGATCGATCGCCAGAATATCCTCCTCGCGCATTCGCTCGAGCAGATAGCGCAGGCAGTTGACGATCACCTGATGCGCGACGATCAACACGCGCATCCGGCGATATTCGCGCGTCATCGTGTCGAGCACGCTGCGAAGCCGCAGCAGAACATCGCACCAGCTTTCGCCGCCAGGCGGCCGGAAATAGAACTTGCCGACATGCCGGCGCTGCGCCGCGAGCTCCGGATACTTCTGCCGGATGCCGACCTTGGTCAGGCGGTCGAGGACGCCGAACTCCTTTTCACGAAGCCGCTCGTCGCGCTGAAACGCCAGCGCATCGGTGTCGATGCGGGCGACATCCATCAACAAACGCGACGTCTGCACGGCACGCACGTACGGCGAGCACAGCAGAACGTTCGGTTGGGATTCGCGCGGCAAATCGCCGAACCATCGTCCGAGGGCGCGCGCCTGGCGCTCGCCCAGGTCGGACAGCGGCGTGTCCATGTCGCGCGTCGCGATCTCGATCCAATGCCGGGATGCCGCCTCGGCTACCTCGCGCGCGACATTGCCCGCGCTTTGTCCGTGACGCACGATCCACAGGATTTCCGGCCACTTCTGGTCGGCCATCACGCGTCCATCGCTACGCGCTTCAGGCGCGCTTCCGCCGCGCCGCGGGTTTTTTGGCGCTCGTCGATTTGCGAGCGGCCGACGATTTGTGGGCTCGCGCTGCGGCGCGTCCAACCGGCGCTTCTTCCTCCTCGTTGGCGGCCGGTGCAGCGTGCCTGGCACGCTGCGGCGCTCCTCGCGCGCTCGTCTTGTCGATGCTTCGCTTCAGAAGGTCCATCAGGTCGATCACCTGCGCGGAGCGTTCCGTCGGCTCGCCCTCCGGCTTGGTCAGCTCGTGCGTTTCTCCGTGCTTGATCTTTTCCTCGATTCGATGCATCAGGTCTTCGTTGTACGTGTCCTCGAATTCGTTCGGATTCCATTCGCCCGACATGTCGTTGATGAGCTTCTGCGCAAGATCGAGTTCCTTCGGCGTCACGCCTGCGCTCTTGAGCGACATCGGCGGAAAATCGAACTCCTTCGCCTCACGAAGCTCGTTCGCGTAACGAAGCGTGATCATCATCAGCGCCTCGTCGACTGGAAGCACCGCGGCGAGGTGATGCGTCGTGCGAATCACGACCTGGCCGACGCCGATCTTGTTCGTGCTGCGCATCGTCTCGCGCAACAGCGCATACACCTTCTGCCCACGCTCGCCGGGCACGAGATAGTAGGGCGCCTCGAAATATTGCGGCGGAATGCTGTTGGCATCGACGAATGTCGCAATCTCGACCGCCCGCGCCTGCTGGACGTTCGCGCGCCGGAAATCCTCGTCGCTCATCACGACGTACTGATCCTTCTCATACTCGTAACCCTTGACGATGTCGTTCCACGGCACTTCCTTGCCGGTCGTCTTGTTGTAGCGCTTGTAACCGACAGGACTGAAATCGCGCTTGTCGAGCATCGAGAACGACAGTGTGTGCGCCTGCGCGGCCGGGAAGAGCTCGACGGGAACGCTTACGAGCCCGAAGGTGATCATGCCTTTCCAGATCGCTCTCGCCATCTCATCTTCTCCTTGTCGAGCCGATGCGCACTTTCGTCAGCATCTCGTCGGTCAAAACCTGCCGCACTTTGGGGAGGCGTTCCCAGGGGTCGCGCTTGCGCTTCGCCACGATACCGGGGACGTTGCGTAGGTTGTAGCAGTCGAAGCGCACGTCCTTCTTGCCAAGACCCGCCCAGTCGATCGGCATGGCGACGGGCGCGCGCGCCTTTGCGCGAACCGAATACGCGGCCACGGCGGTTGCGCCTTCGACGTTGCGCAGGTAATCGACGTAGATCAATCCACTGCGATGCGATTTCGATACCGTGGCGGTATAGCGATCGGGAAACGTGCGCACGAGAAGCTCGGCGATCGCGCGGCAGAATTCCTTGACGTCGTCCCAGCCGCGGGACGCCTCGATCGGAATGATGGCGTGCAGTCCCTTGCCACCCGTCGTCTTCAGGAACGCCTCGAGTTCAAGCGTGTCGAGGAGCTTGCGCAATACGGTTAGCGCATCGACGAGCTTGTCGAAGCCGAGCGACTCGTCCGGGTCGAAATCGAAGATCAATCGATCGGGTTTGTCGAGCGTCGGAGCGCGCGATCCCCACGGATGCAGCTCGAGCACGCCCATCTGCGACAGCGCGACGACGGCGCTCACGCTGTTCGCCATCATGTACGGCTTGACGCCCCCGCTGTCGCGAATGTCGATCCGATCGATCAACTCCGACACGCCCTCCTTGGCGTGCTTCTGGTAGAAGCACTTCTTGTCCCAGCCGTTCGGACAGCGTACGAGCGTCAGTGGACGCTCGGCGATCTGCGGAACGATCAGTTCACCGACCGCCTCGTAATAGCGCGCGACGTCGAGCTTCGTGATGCCCGCTTCCGGATACAAGAGCTTCGCGCCGTTGCTGATCGCGACCCCGGCGATTTCGTTTGGCGCATCGCTACGCTGCTTGGTTTCGTTTGGCGCATCGCTGCGGGTCTTCGGTGCGGCTTTCGCAGCCCGTTTCGGCGCGGAAGTGCGCCTCGGCTCCGCCGGCGTTGCGCCTTGCGGCTTCTCGCTTGTGTCGCCACGCGCGCCTTCGCGGGGCGGCGCGTCCTCGCGCACGACCTCGCGCGCCGGCTTGTCCTCGCGCACTCCCTCGAACGACGGATGGCGAAGCGTGCCGTCGCGCGTCCATTCGGTGAATGACACTTCCCCGACGAGCTCGGGCCGTACCCAGTGTGCGCGCCGTCCCTCGGCGCCGGTCGGCGGATTGGCAAACGGCGCCTTGTCGACCGCGAGATCGCGAAGCCGGGCCGCGAGCGACTTCAGCATGGCGTCGTTGAAACCGGTGCCGACCTTGCCGCAATAGCGCAGCGCTTTGCCGTCGTACACGCCGAGCAGCAGGGCGCCGAAGCCGGCGCGCGACCCCTGGGGATCCGTGTAGCCACCGATCACGAACTCCTGGCGCAATCCGCATTTGACTTTTTGCCAGTCGTGTCCGCGCGTTGCCCGATAGGGCGAATCAGCGCGCTTGGAGACGATGCCTTCGATCGCGATCTTGCATGCCTCCTCGAAGAAGCCTTCGCCGTTTCCCTGCACATGATCGCTGTAGCGGATCAGCGTGCCGTTCGCTGCGATCTTTGCGAGCAGCGACTTGCGCGTCAGAAGCGGCACGTCGCGAAGATCGTATCCATTGACGTACGGCAGATCGAACACGCAGTACACGAGCCTTCCCGAGGCGCCTTCGGACAGGACGTTCTGCAGCGCCTGGAAGCTCGTGCGTCCCTTCGCGTCCATGACGACGATCTCACCGTCGATCCATGCGGACGCGATCGGCAATCGCGCCGCCGCATCGGCGATGGTCGGGAACGAAGCCGTCCAGTCCTTGCCGGTGCGCGAGACGATCCGGCACTTGCCGTCCTCGACGCGCGCGAGCATTCGATAGCCGTCGAACTTGATCTCGTGCAGCCATTGATCGCCCGAGGGCGGGCTCTTGACGAGCGTCGCCAGCTCGGCCTCCATCGTCTCGGGAAGCGAGGCCTTCCGCGCGCTCGCGACTTTCGAGAGCGTGAGCACGACCGGCTTCTTGCGCACCTTGCCGGTACGCATGTTTTCGGCAACCGATTTGTTCGAGTGCCAGACGCGATCGGGATCGGCTGCGATCGCATCGAGGCCGCGTCCCGAAGCCACGCTGTCCGGCTCGGTATCGACGATGTGCGCATCGGCGCCGAAGCGCGCGTATTCGTCGTTCTCCTTGATGAGGAGCCAGCTCTTCTCGCGGTCGTATTTGCCGCCGCTGCTCTTCACGAGCGTCCAGCCGCCGTGCAGCTTTTCGCCATCGAGCTCGAACTTGAGCTTGCCCTGCGCATATCCCGTCTCGGGATCGCCCTTCGGGACCCACGTGCCGCGATCCCATAGCAAAACGGTTCCCGATCCGTATTGCTTCGGCGGGATGACACCTTCGAAATCGCCGTATTCGATCGGATGGTCCTCGACGTGCATTGCGAGGCGGCGATCGTGCGGGTCGAGCGACGGACCCTTGGGAACCGCCCAGCTCAGCAGCACGCCGTTGAGCTCGAGGCGAAAGTCGTAATGAAGATGGCTCGCCCGGTGTTTCTGGATCACGAACATGCGATCGGTGCCGCGCCTTGCATGAACGCGGCCGGCCGGCTCGGGCGTCGTCTTGAAATTGCGCTTCTTTCGATAGAGCTCGAGCCCCATCGTGCTCCGGGCGGCTTTTTGGGAAGACTTCACATTCTTGTCGGGGCGAAGCCGGTCAGGCAAGCCGCACGAACTGAAAACCGCGTAGGTCGACGTCCGACATGAACTATAGCCGCGCGCGAAGCGGCGGCTCGTCCATGAGCGCTACCTGCTCGCGAAGCTCGAGGATTCGATCCTGCCAGTAGCGATTCGTGCCGAACCACGGAAACGCGGCCGGAAACGCCGGGTCGTCCCAGCGCCGTGCGATCCATGCGCTGTAGTGCAGGAGTCGCAGCGTGCGCAGGGGTTCGATCAGCGCGAGCTCACGACTGTCGAAATCGCGAAACGATTGGTAGCCTTCGAGCACCGCCGCGAGTTGCGTCTCCATCGCCACGCGGTCGCCGGAAAGCAACATCCACAAGTCCTGCACCGCGGGTCCCATCCGCGCATCGTCGAAGTCGACGAAATGCGGTCCCGCATCGGCCCAGAGCACATTGCCGCCATGGCAGTCGCCGTGGAGACGGATCGACGCGAATCGCACCGGCGCAAACGCGCGGCGGACGGCGGCAAGCGCGAGATCGACGATCGACGTCCATGGCACGCGCAACTCCGTGGGGAGGAAATCGTGCTCGAGGAGGTAGGCGCGCGACTCGTCGCCGAACGCTTCGACCGAAAGGACCGGCCGATGCTCGAACGCGCGCGATGCGCCAACGGTATGGATGCGCGCGATGTAACGCCCGAGTTGCGTCAACACGTTCGGCTGCTCGAGCGACGGTGCGCGTCCGCCGCAGCGTGGATACACGGCAAAGCGAAATCCCGCGAACGAAGGCAGCGTGGTCGCTCCGAATATCGTCGGCGCGACGGCGGGCACCTCGCTGTCGGCAAGCTCGTGCACGAACCGATGCTCTTCGAGAATTTGCTCATCGGAAAAGCGCGCGGGCCGATAGAACTTGACGACGACGGGGGGTTCGTCTTCACGATAGACCTGATAGACGCGATTCTCGTAGCTGTTGAGCGAGAGCAGGCGGCCGTCGCCGCGAATGCCGACGCTATCGAGTGCATCGAGAATCAGATCCGGCGTCAAGCCGGCGTAGGGAATCGACATGGCATCGTTCGACGTCGGCGCATCGACATGCGCGCTGCCCTGCGTCTCGCCATGCGAAAAGCGCGGCGCGATCGGTCTGCTATTGTTCGCCATTCCCGTCCGCTCCATCACGCGAAGCACCGCAAATGATCGCCACTGACCGCATCTATCGGCAATGGGACGACGAGATTGTTCCGCAGCTCGTCGACTACGTTCGCATTCCCGCGAAATCGCCGCATTTCGATCCCGAGTGGCAAGCCAACGGTCACATCGAGCGCGTCGTGGCGCTTGCGGAAGCATGGGCGAAGGCGCAGCCGATCGAGGGCATGACGATCGAGGTCGTGCGATTGCCGGGGCGCACGCCCGTCGTGATATTCGAGGTGCCGGGCGGGCGCGATCGCACGGTGCTCCTGTATGGGCATCTCGACAAGCAGCCGGAAATGATCGGGTGGCGGCCCGACGGCGGTCCGTGGACGCCGCTGATCCATGAGGGGAAGCTCTACGGGCGCGGCGCCGCCGACGATGGCTACGCAATCTTCGCCGCGCTCTCCGCATTGCGTGCGCTCAAGGCACAACGCGTTCCGCATGCGCGCTGCGTCGGGCTCATCGAAACGTGCGAGGAGAGCGGCAGCTACGACCTGCCCGCGTATCTCGACGCAATGGCACCAAGGATTGGCGAAGTCGACTTGGTCGTCGGGCTCGACTCCGGCTGTGGCGATTACGAGCGATTGTGGATGACGACGTCGCTTCGCGGCCTCGCGGCGGGCACGCTTCGCGTCGACGTGCTGACCGAAGGCGTGCATTCGGGCGACGCGAGCGGCGTCGTGCCGTCGTCGTTTCGCATCGCGCGAAAGCTCCTCGACCGCCTCGAGGATTCGGCGACCGGATGGATCCTTCCGTCGGCATTTCACGCGCAGATTCCGCAGGAGCGCATCGAGCAGGCCGCGACGGCAGCCGCGATTCTGGGCGACATCGTGATTCGCAAGTATCCTTTTTGTGATGGCATGCACCCGATGGCGGACGACGGCGCCGAGGCGCTTCTCAATCGCACGTGGCGCCCGGCATTGTCGACGATCGGCGCGGACGGCTTTCCGGCGATCGCCAATGCGGGGAACGTGCTGCGACCGTCGACGTCGTTGATGCTGTCGCTACGCATCCCGCCGACAATCGATGGCAGCGAGGCGACGCGAGCGATGAAATCGCTGCTCGAAGCCGATCCGCCGTACGGTGCGCACGTGAGCTTCGAGCCGGTGCAGGGCGCAACCGGATGGAACGCGCCGGCAACGGCGCCCTGGCTTTCGCGGGCGATCGACGAAGCGTCGAAGGCGTTCTACGGCAAGCCGTCGGCCGCGATGGGCGAGGGCGGCACGATTCCCTTCATGGCGATGCTCGGCAAGCGATTCCCCAACGCGCAATTCCTGATCACCGGGGTGCTGGGCCCGCACTCGAATGCGCACGGCCCGAACGAGTTTCTGCACATCGATTACGCGAAGCGGCTGACTGCCTGCGTTGCGCATGTCATCGCCGCGCATGCGGCGGGATGACGGTTCATTCGCGAGCGAGCGGCCGCAGATCGAGCGTACGGGCGCGATGGCGCCGCAGCAAAAGGCGCGTAACGTCGAGATCGAACGTCGCGTTCGGCGGACATTCGCATAGCGCCGTGAGCTCGGCTTCGTCGCGAGCCGTGCCGACCCAGCACCAGTCGCGAAACACGTGCACGTCGACGCGTTCGCCATCGCTCTCGGCTTCGCGAACGTAGGCGACGCCTTGCATTGGCCAACGTGGAATCGCGAGCGGCGCGAGCGCGTCCGCGAGGCGAGCATCGTGCTGTTGCGCCGATTCCTCGCCCGTGCACGCGCCGTTGCAGCGTTCGAGCTGGCGCGCGAAACATGGTCCATTCGTACCGCGCTCGAGGCCAACGCGACGCGCGCAAAGTCGATGCTCTCGAACAATCGCGCGAAGTGCCGCGCGAAACGATGCGCGCCCGGTGAACGGCCCGTACGCGCCTGCAAGATCGCGCGATGCGAGGCACTGCGCCGAAACGAATCGCGGCACGCCGTCGCGAATGTGCGCGACGCCGGCGTCTTCCTTGCGTCGCAGCGCCCGATTGTATGCAGGCAGCCGCGCCTTGACGAGCACGGCTTCGCGCAGCAGCGCGCCCAGCTCCCCGGCGGTCTTCTCGTACTCGATGCGTCGGATCTCGCGCGACATCCGCAGATCGGTTTCGGTGCGCCAGTCCTGCGAGAAATGCGCGGCGACCCGCTCGCGCAGATTGACGCTCTTACCGATGTAGAGCGGTAGCGGATTGTCCCCGTAGAAGAGGTAAACGCCGGGCGATTCGGGCAGCGCGTCGATCGCATCGGGCGCAAGCTGTGGCGGAAGGCTCGGCATGCGCAGGATGCGCTTGATGGCCGCATCGACGCTCTCCGCAGGCTGTTCGCGATAAAGGAGCTCCACGAACGCCCAGATCGCCCGCGCATCGCCGAGCGCGCGATGGCGATTGCTGATGGGAAGCGCGTGGCGCGCAATTAGCGCGTCGAGGCCATGCCCGCCTTCGGCCTGCGGGAAAAGCCTGCGCGACAGCCGCACCGTGCAAAGCACGCGCGCCGAGAACGACCGCGAAAGTCGTGCGAATGCGTGCTTCAGAAAGCCGTAGTCGAACCTCGCGTTGTGCGCGACGAAGACGCAGCCGGCGAGGAGGTCGAGAACATCGCGCGCGATCGTCGAAAACGACGGCGCGCTTCGCACCATCGCGTCGGTGATGCCGGTCAATGCCTGGATCGCCGGCGGGATCGGCACTTCGGGATCGACGAGGCTCTCCCACTCGGTGATGCGAATGTCGCGGCCATCGTCGTCCACGCGGACGATGCCTATCTCGGTAATCCGGTCGGCGCCGGCGCGCGTGCCCGTCGTCTCGATGTCGACGAA
>DATFCW010000161.1:0-4729 GCA_035252665.1 Casimicrobiaceae bacterium
TGCATCCCGCCTCGATCGACACCGCAAATGCGCCGTCGCGCGAACCGATCACGTTGCCGTTGGCGACGATGCTGCCGTCGAACATCCGCATCAGCGCGCCCGACATGCGCGCGACCGTATCCGTCCACGGATCGACGAGCCACGCCTGCGCGAGCGGCGTCAATTCGACGCAGAACGAGACCGCGAGGAGCGCGAGGAAGACGACGAGGAATTTTCGCATCGCGCGAATTTTAACCGCGTCGCGTCATCGCAGCGCACCCGCGTGTCTGCAACGGCTCATCCTTCACCGACAGCTCACGCCCTTGCCAGCGGCGGACTCTGCGCGAAGTAGCGATGAATCCCGTCCGCGATCGAATCGGCGAAGCGCTGCTGCTCGCGCGCGCTGCGCAGCTTGAGCTCCTCGTCCGGGTTCGAGATGAACGCCGTTTCGACCAGGATCGATGGAATGTCGGGCGACTTCAGCACGGCGAAGCCCGCCTGCTCGACGGTCGATTTGTGCAGCACGCTGTGCGTGCCGATGACGTCGAGCACGTCCTGCCCGACCTTCAGGCTGTCGCTGATCTGAGCGGTTTGCGACAGGTCGAGGAGCGTTCGTGCGAGCATCGGATCCTTGACGTCGAGGTTCACGCCGCCGATCAGGTCGGCCGCATTCTCGTTCTGTGCGAGCCATCGCGCGGCCGCGCTCGTCGCGCCGTGCTCGGAGAGCGCGAACACCGACGAGCCGCGCGCGCTGGCATCGCGAAACGCGTCGGCATGGATGGACACGAACAAATCCGCCTGCACGCGGCGCGCCTTGCGCACGCGCTCGGCGAGCGGCACGTAGAAGTCGTCGTTCCGCGTGAGCATGACCCGCATGCTGCGATCGGCTTCGAGCACCCGCGAGAGCTTGCGCGCGATCGCCAGCACGACGTTCTTCTCGCACGTCCCGCGCCGCCCGATGGCGCCCGGATCTTCACCGCCGTGGCCAGGATCGAGCGCAACGGTGATCCGTCGTCGCGGCGCTGCCGGCGTCTCGCGCTTTCGCGCGTCTCTTGATGGCGCGCTCGACGGCTTGGGCGGCATCGTTTCGGCGTCTCCATCGAAGCCGTCCTGCGCAAGGAGCGCCATCAGGGGATCGAGGGCGACCAGCGGATAGAGATCGATGACGAGCCGATAGCCATACTCGGCGACAGGCGCGAGCGAAAAGACTTGAGGGCGCACTTCGGTCTTGAGATCGAGCACGACGCGAAGGAATCCGTCCGACGGATGTCCGATGCGTATGGCCGCGATGTACGGGTCCGACGACTGCACGTGCGACGGCAACTCGTCGAGCGCCCGTGACGGCGCGATACGCGCAAGATCGAGCACGAGGCGATCGGGATCGCGCAGCACGACGAGTTGATGCTCGATCGGCGTCGACGATTCGAAGATGACGCGCGTGTATTCCTGCGCGGGCCACAGGCGCGTCGAAGCAATCGCCGACGCACTCGCCCACGCCGAGGGCAGTGCCAATTGTGCGGCGGGCAGCAGCAGGAAGCGGAAGGCGCGACGGCGCGACAGCGAAACGCGCGTCAGCCCGATGCGCCTGCGAGGCGCTTCAGGCATTGCTCACCTGCTGGCGAACGCGAATGCGCCTCGAGTTGTCGTCCCGGCCCGCTTGCCGGGTACGACAACGATAATTCGATGTCGGGAAGCGGCAGCCGATCGCGGACGCGCTCCGGCCATTCGACGATGCAGACGCAATCGTCGCGGAAGTAATCCGACATGCCGGCAGCGTCCCATTCATCGGTGCTCATGAACCGATAAAAATCAAAGTGATAAAAGTATAAGCTCGAAAGTTCGTAATGTTCAACCAGCGCATAGGTCGGACTCTTGATCGGCCCCCGAACGCCGCGTGCATGCAACAGGCCGCGCACCAGCGTGGTCTTTCCGGTGCCGAGGTCGCCGCCGAGGCTCACCACCATCCCCCCATGAAGACAAGGCGCCAGGCGCGCACCGGCGCGCTCGGTCGCATCGGCATCGGGAAGATGGAGGGTCAGCGTTGACACCTGAGGAAAGTGCCGACGGCGAGCCGGGACAAGTCGGCGAGAGCGACCTAACCGCGCTCGCTGCGCGAATCTCGCAATGGGGCCGCGAGCTCGGCTTCGATGCGATCGGCGTGTCCGGCGCCGATCTTTCCGCCGAAGAAGTGAATCTGATGAACTGGCTCGCGCAGGGACGCCATGGCGAAATGGATTATATGGCGCGACACGGGCCAACTCGCGCGCGACCAGCCGCGCTCGTTCCCGGCACGGTGCGCATCATCACCGCACGGGTCAATTACTGGCCGGCGCATGCGACGCCTGCTCACGAAGTTCTGGCCGATTCCCGTCGCGCATACGTCGCGCGCTACGCGCTCGGGCGCGACTATCACAAGGTGCTTCGCGCACGTCTCGCGCAACTCGCGAAGCGGATCGAAGCCGACGTTGGATCGTTCGGCTATCGCGTCTTCACCGACAGTGCGCCGGTGCTCGAAGTCGCGCTCGCCGCCAAATCAGGCCTTGGCTGGCGCGGCAAGCACACTCTGCTGCTCTCGCGCGACGTCGGGTCGTACTTCTTCCTGGGCGAGATCTACACGAACCTGCCGCTGCCCGTGACGCCCGCGACGAGCGCGCATTGCGGAACGTGCAGCGCATGCATTTCCGCGTGCCCGACAGGCGCGATCGTGGCGCCTTACGAGCTCGATGCGCGACGCTGCATTTCGTACCTGACGATCGAGCACAAGGGAAGCATTCCCGAAGCGCTGCGGCCGCTCATCGGCAATCGCGTTTACGGCTGCGACGATTGCCAGCTCGCGTGTCCCTGGAACCGCTATGCGGTGCCGACGACGACGAAGGATTTCGACGTCGTGCGAAACGGGCTCGACGGCGCATCGCTCACGACGCTTTTCGCATGGAGCGAAAGCGAGTTCGCGCACAACACCGAAGGGAGCGCGATCCGACGCATCGGCTACGAACGCTGGTCGCGCAACATCGCCGTCGCGCTCGGCAATGCCGCAGCCGATCGCACGATCGTTGCGGCGCTCGAGCGTCGCGAAAACGATCCTTCACCACTCGTGCGCGAGCACGTCGCGTGGGCGCTGGCCCGGCAACGGAAGAAGACAGTTAAGGGTCAGAGACGAAACTGGTAGGAACAGGCAGCGTGAAAGTGCGAAGCCAGTTTCGTCTCTGACCCCAAACTGTTCGGACCGAGTTTCGTCTCCGACCCTGAACTAGGGTTACTTCTTCATCGCGTCCTTGCCCATCGGCTCGTGCGCCATGCCGCTGTCCTTCATCGAGTCCTTGCCGCCTTTCTTCATCGAGTCCTCCATGCAGTCCTTGCCGGCTTCCTTCTTCATCGAATCGCCGGCCATGGCGGTCTGGCCCATCGAATCCTTTTTCATCCCTTCCTTGCCCATCGCGCCCTTGTCGGGGCAATCGCCCGCCATGCCGTCCTTTTTCATCATGCCGGCCTTGGCGCCGTCCTTGGCCATCGTGTCCTTCTTCATGTCGTCCGTTCCGTACGCCATGCCGAAATGGATCGCCATTGCCATCGAAATCGCCATGGCCGCGACTCTGCCCGTCGTCCGCATCATCGACTCCTCGCTTGGTTGAAAAGGATGAGCGCCGGCGTCGCGCCCGCATGAAATTCGCGAGACTCGAAAACGACCGGCTCGAGCGTTAGTTCGGAGCCGCCGGTCCGACGGTTACATGGGAACGCCGCACAATAGCGCTTTCGCGAGGCAGGCCCCCATCGGTGTAACCGGACAACCCGATGTTCCGAACTGACCGCAAGGCGACGCTCGATGCGAAGGAAACGCGCCTTCGCGCATTGCTGATCGACGCGCTCGCCGGCGATGCGCCGGCGTACCGCGCGTTCCTGCGCGAACTCGCGGTGCATCTTCGGCAGTTCCTGCGACGGCGATTTCGCGATCGACCGGACGATATCGAGGATCTCGTGCAGGAATGCCTGATCGCCGTACACGACAAGCGCCATACCTACGATGCATCGCAACCTCTTACGCCATGGCTGCAGGCGATCGCGCGCTACAAGCTCGCCGACCATTGGCGCCGCGCGCGAATCGAGGTTGCGAGCGATGACGTGGAAGAAGCGCTCGACATCCTCGCCGAAGGTGCGAACGACGCCGCCGACGCGAAACGCGACGTCGCGAAGCTTCTCGGCCGGCTGCCCGAGAAGCAGCGACTGCCGATCGTGCACGTGAAAATCGAGGGGCTTTCGGTTGCCGAAACGGCCGGCATTACCGGGATGTCGATGTCTGCGGTGAAGGTGGGCATTCACCGCGGCCTCAAGGCGCTTGCCGCGATCGTACGGGCGGAACGATGAAGACCGACGCGCTGATCGACACGCTGGCGACGCGCGCTCAGCCAATCGCCCGAGGGGCGCCCGCGCGAGGTTACGGCCTTGCGCTCGCGTTGGGTACAGCTTGCGCGCTCGTTGCGATGCTGATGCTGCTCGGTCCTCGCCGCGATCTGGCCGTCGCGATCGATTTGCCCATGTTCTGGGTGAAGCTTGCGTTCGTCGGCGCGCTCGCGTGCCTGGGCTTGATCGGTGCGTGGCGAACGTCGATCCCCGGGGGCACGGAACGCTCGATCGAGCGTGCGATCGGCGGCGTCATCGCGTGCATGTGGATCATTGCCGCGATCGCGCTCGTGCGAAGCGCTCCCGGCGAACGCACACACCTCGTGCTCGGCAACACGTGGCTCGTCTGTCC
>DATFCW010000162.1:0-10307 GCA_035252665.1 Casimicrobiaceae bacterium
GAAGCATCGCCGGCGCCGTCGACAGGATCGCTCGGCGCAGCGCATAGTCGTCGCCTTCCGCCTGGATCAGGATCACCTCCCAGCAGAACGGATTCATCGGCAGGGGCGTCAGGACGCGATCGAGCGTCGTCCAGTGAATAAACTGCGCCGCGGCGTATGCATCGACGCGTTCGCGTGCAAGTCCGCTCTCGATCGTGAATACCGCGGTGGTGACGAGCCAGACGGCGATGCCGACGCCAAGCGCCGCGATCGGCTTCGCATATCGACCCAGCGCCAACATCGCAAGCGTCAGCACGCCGAAGACCGCCATCGAAGCGGCCGTGACGATTTGCGTCACCACCGCGAGATAAATGGCAGCCACGAGTGCAAGCACGACGAACGCGCGCGCCGCGATGCTTCGCAGCAGGAAGACGAGCGGGGCGACTGCCGCCCAGAAGAGCGGCTCGACGATGAACACTGCGTCGCCGTATTGCCATCGATCGTCGATCGGCCACCACGGATGCACGCCATACGTGTTGAACCAATCCATCGCGATGTGCAGAAGCGGCGCGAGAATCGCGAGCGCAACGAGCCAAGCGCGGTCGCGTGCCGAAAGCTCGATGCGCCGCCAGCATCGCCACGCCTCGCATACCGCGAGCATCAATGCGGAACCGGTCAATGCGCCAATGATGGTATGCGTGTAGCCGCGGTGCTCGAGCAGGTAGTCGAGCTTGTTGCCGGTCCACCACGAATAGAGGATGTCGCAGTCGGGCAGATTGCTGCCTACGACCATCACCGAGAGGAACAGCGTCTGGCGTGCTCTTGCTAGCGTTTTGCTCGTGGCGCGCGGGGCGATGCGATCCGCGGTTTCCCCGAGCAGCGCGCCGATCAGCGTGTGGGTGACGTTGTCCAATGCGCGCGGATCGCCGAGCTACGTTGCTTGCGGTCCCTCGCGCTCCGGCAGGCGGAGCTGCTCGTACAGCGTCGTCTCGAGCCGCAACAGCGCCTGCTCGTCATGCAGGCGCGCGCCATCGATCAGGAATACGTCTTCCGCGCGTTCGCCCAGCGTGTTGATCCTGGCGCTCGCGACGTTGATGTTCGCCTGCGCGAGCACGTACGCGATCCGGGCGAGTAAGCCCGGCCGATCGCCGGCGACTATCTCGAGAATGAAATGCGTGCCCTTGTCGTCGGGAAAGATCTGCACTTCGGGCGTCAGCGGGAAATGACGAAGCTGGCGCGATATCCGGCCTTCGCGTGGCGGCGCGAGCGCACCCGGCGCCGACAACGCCTGCATCAGCTCGTATTCGACGAACTGGATCGTGTCGCGATACGCGGGCGACGCATTGAACGGATCATGAACCGCGAACGTGTCGAGCGCATAGCCGTGGCGCGTCGTGTGGATTTTCGCGTCGAGGATCGAAAGTCCGACGCGTCCGAAGAAGCCGCATAGGCGCGCGAAGAGCGCGGGTTGGTCGGGCAGGTAGACGAGCACCGTCAGGCCCGTGCCGCCCTCGGACAGCCGCGCCTTGATCACCGGCGCTTCGCGATCGACACGCCAGTACAGATGGCGCGCATGCCACGCGATCTCGTCGGCGGTGTGCCGCTGAAAGTACGGCGTGTCGAGCTCGCGCCACAATCGCGCTTCCGCGCCCTCGGGAACCGCGTAGTAGCGCAGGAGCCTGCGAGCCTCGCGCTGACGCAACGCGACGCTGTCGTGGCTCGCGCGCTCGCTTGCGTTACCGGTCAGCACGGCGCGCGTCGCGTGGAAGAGGTCCTCGAGGAGCTTTCCCTTCCATGCATTCCACACCTTCGGGCTCGTGCCGCGGATGTCTGCGACCGTCAACAGATACAACGCGATAAGGCGCCGCTCGTCGCCCACTTTCGCGGCGAACGCTTCGACGACCGACGCGTCGGTGATGTCCTGCTTTTGCGCGGTCAGCGACATCGTCAGGTGCTCGGTCACGAGCCAGCCGACAAGATCGGCGTCTTCCTTCGCAAGCCCGTGCTGCGCGCAGAAGCGCTTCGCATCGCGCGCGCCAAGCGCGGAGTGATCGCCGTTTCGACCCTTCGCGATATCGTGGAAGAGCGCGGCGAGGTAGAGCACCTCCTTGCGCTCGAAGTCGGCGATGAGCCGCGAGCACAGCGGATACTCGTGCGCATGCTGCGCCTCGGTGAAGCGGCGCAGATTGCGGATCACCATCAGAATGTGCTCGTCCACCGTGTAGACGTGGAAGAGGTCGTGCTGCATCTGCCCGACGATCGCGCCGAACGCCGGCAGATACGCTCCAAGGATGCCGTAGAGGTTCATCCGCCGCAGTTCGTGCGTGACGCCACGCGGCTCGCGGAAGATGGCGATGAAGCGGGCCCGATTCTCCGGATCGCGACGAAATCGCGCGTCGATCCTGTGCCGATCGCGCCATAGCGCGCGAAGCGTGCGCGCGCTCATCCCGCGAAGCTCGGGATGGCGCTGCACCGTAAGAAATGAATCGAGCATGGCCGACGGCTCGCGTTCGAACAATGCCTCGTCGCGAATGTCGAGCAGCTCGTCGACGCGCGAAAATCGCTCGTCGATCGCAACCGGCGACGTTGCCGCCGGGTAGAGGCGCGCATGGACGTTTTGCAGCAGCAGCGTGTTGAGCTGCCGGACGCCCTTGGCGGCGCGGTAGTACCGCTGCATCAACTGCTCGCTCGCGCGCTTTGACTGCGTGTCGACGAGACCGAGCGCGGCCGCGAGCGCCGATTGCAGGTCGAATACGAGTCGATCCTCACGGCGACGCGCGAGATAGTGCAGCCGAATGCGGAGATCCGCGATCGTGCGCTCCTCGCGCGCGAGCGCCCGAGCCTCCGTCGCCGTGACAAGCCCGTTTCGGGCAAGCTCGCGCCACGAGCCACCGAGCTTCGCCGCGCGCGCGACCCAGATCACCGTCTGCAAATCGCGCAAGCCTCCCGGGCTTTCCTTGACGTTGGGCTCGAGGTCGTAGGCGGCATCGTGATACTTGAGATGGCGCTGCTGCTGCTCGAGCGATTTCGCGTCGTAGAACGTTCGTGGGTCGAGACGCGCCTCGTGCATTTGGGCGAAGGTCGCGTAGAGCGTCCGCGATCCGGCCAGCAGCCGGTGCTCGAGCAGGCTCGTTGCGACCGTTGCATCGCTGGTCATCTCGGTCTCGCATTCGGCGACGGTTCGCACCGCGTGCGAAAGCTCGATGCCGGCATCCCAGAGCGACGTCAGAAGGCGCTCGACGGCCGCGGCGCAGTCGCGTTCCGAAGTGTCGGGAAGAAGGACGAGGAGGTCGACGTCCGAGTGCGGAAAGAGCTCGCCTCGTCCATAGCCGCCCACGGCGACGAGCGCGGCTGAACGCGGCAATCGCGCATGGGCGAATGCGTCGACGACGATGCCGTCGGTGAGGCGCGCAAGACCGCGCAAGAGTCTCGCGGGATCGGGCCGCGCGAAATACGCTTCGCGAAGCCGCGTTCGCCCTTCGGTGAGCGAGGCGCGCCAACGCGCTTCGGCGTGATCGGGGGACGAAACGTTCGTTGCTTCGGCGGTTGCAGTCGACATGATTTGCGACGCGCCGCTTTGCGGAATTACTGCAACGGCGGAGGCGGCGGCGTGCCGGGAGATTGCGTCAGGATCTCGTAGCCGTCGTGCGTAACGAGCACCGTGTGCTC
Source organism: Casimicrobiaceae bacterium (assembly GCA_035252665.1). GTDB lineage: Bacteria > Pseudomonadota > Gammaproteobacteria > Burkholderiales > Casimicrobiaceae > VBCG01. Next base: position 3,649 of record DATFCW010000162.1, read on the forward strand.
CCACTGCGCCGACAGCGAGTGGTCGGCGGTGACGATCGTCCAGCCGTCGGCAAGGCTGCGAATGCCGGGACGTCCCGCGTTGATCATCGGCTCGATCGTGAAGATCATGCCCGGCAGAAGCTTGAGGCCCGTGCCGGCACGTCCGTAATGGAGCACCTGCGGGTCCTCGTGGAACTGGTTGCCGATACCGTGACCGCAGAATTCGCGCACGACCGAGAAGCCGTGGCCTTCGGCAAAGCTCTGGATCGTCGCACCGATGTCGCCGAGATGCGCCCCCGCGCGCACGACGCGAATGCCGCGCCACATCGCCTCGTAGGTGACCTCGACCAGTCGCCGGGCCTGGATCGACGGCTTGCCGACGAAAAACATCCGGCTCGTGTCGCCGTGATAGCCATCCTTGATCACGGTGACGTCGATGTTGATGATGTCGCCGTCCTTGAGCTTCTTCTCGCCCGGAATGCCGTGGCAGACGACATGGTTGACCGACGTGCAAAGCGACGCCGGGTAAGGCGAATGTCCGGGCGGCGCGTAGTTGAGCGTCGCAGGGACCGTCTTCTGCACGTTCACCATGTACTCGTGCGCCGCGCGATCGATCTCCTTGGTCGTCACACCGGGCTTGACCATAGGCGTCAGATAGTCGAGCAGTTCTCCGGCGAGACGTCCGGCGACGCGCATGCCGGCGATGTCGGCTTCGGTTTTCAGTTGGACGGACATTGCTTTACAACCGGAGCAGGTCGTTGATGCTGGTCTTCGCTCGCGTTTTTGCGTCGACCTTCTTCACGATCACCGCGCAATAGAGCGAATGCGTTCCGTCGGCGGCGGGCAGGCTCCCAGCCACGATGACCGAGCCCGCGGGAACGCGACCGTAGGTAATCGCACCGCTCGCGCGGTCGAGGATCTTCGTGCTCTGCCCGAGGAACACGCCCATGCCCAATACCGAGTTCTCCTCGACGATCACGCCCTCGACCACCTCGGAGCGTGCGCCGATGAAGCAGTTGTCCTCGATGATGGTGGGGTTCGCTTGCAGCGGTTCAAGCACGCCGCCGATGCCCACGCCACCGGACAGGTGAACGTTGCGGCCGATCTGCGCGCACGAGCCGACGGTCGCCCACGTGTCGACCATCGTGCCTTCGTCGACATAGGCGCCGATGTTGACGTACGAGGGCATCAGCACGACGTTGCGGCCGATGAACGCGCCGTGGCGCGCCACCGCGGGCGGAACGACGCGTACGCCCGCTTCCGCGAATCGCGCGGCGTCGAACGACGCGAACTTCGTCGGCACCTTGTCGTAGAAGCGGAACGGCGCCTGCGGGCCCGCGATGCCGATCGGCGCGTTGTCGGCGAGCCGAAACGACAGCAGCACCGCCTTCTTGATCCACTGATGCGTCGTCCATTCGCCGGCGATCTTCTCGGCGACGCGCAACCGTCCCGCATCCAGTTCGTCGAGCACGCGCGAAACCGCTTCGCGGGTATCGGGCGATGCGGACGAGGGCGACAAATCGCCGCGCATGTCCCATGCCGCGTCGATCGTGGACTGCAGGCTTGCCATCGAAACGCCCAAAAGGGCAAAATTTTACACGGCGTCGCAGGAGACCAGTTTGGGGTCAGAGACGAAACTCGCGGCCGGGTCAGTGCCAACCGTACGACGATCCGCGAGTTTCGTCTCTGACCCCAAACTGGTCTTACACGCCGATCGCGGCCTTGATCCGCTGGCGCGTGAACGGCACATCGCGCAGCCGCACGCCGGCCGCATCGGCGATGGCGTTGGCGATGGCCGCTGCCGTCGGCCCCTGCGCGGCTTCGCCGGTCCCGAGAAACGGCTCGCCCGGCCGATCGATCACTTCCACGTCGACGCGATCGGGGATGTCGGCGAAGCGTGCGATCGGATAGCTGCCCCAGTCGACGCTGCGAATGCGCGACGCATCGAACGACACCGCCTCGAAGAGCGTCCAGCTCATCGCCTGAACGATGCCGCCTTCGATCTGATTGCGAAGCCCATCGGGACTCACCGCCTGTCCGCTGTCGATCGCTGCCGCCGCACGTACGACCCGCGCGCGTCCCGTCTCGTGGTCGACCGACACCTCGACGGCAACCGCGCAATACGCGGCGAGATTCTTGTAGCGCGCGAACGCGAATCCGCGCCCACGGTCGCGGTGGCGATTGAATCCTTCCCAGCCGAAGCGCGTGGCGGCCGCGCCGACCACGTCCCGTGCGCGGCGATCGGTGAGATGTCGAAGGCGAAACGCGACCGGATCGGCACTCGCCGCTTTTGCAAGCTCGTCGATGAAGCTTTCGATCGCGAATACGTTGACGTACGCGCCGAGCGATCGCAGTGCCGACACGCGGATCGGCATGTCGGGAATGAAGTGATGCACCGCGCGCACGTTGGGAATCGTGTAATACGGCACCGAATTGCGGTCGCCGCCGCCCTCGGGCATCGGAATCGGCTTCGGCACCGGCTGCGTGAACGGCGACTGCAGATACCACGCCGGCATCAGGTTGCCGGCGCCACCGGGCCGCGTGCTGTGCGAATTGCTCCAGCTCTCGACGCGAAAATCGACGATGTTGTCCTGCCCATCGACCGCCCCGGCTAGCTTCGCGATCATTGCCGGACCGTACGGCTCGAACGTGTGCTCCTGCTCGCGCATCCATTGCACGCGAATCGGGCGATCGGGCAGAGCGTGCGCGAGAATCGCCGCGTGCGCCGCGGCATCGTCCGCGGCGTTGTGGCCGTAGCATCCCGATCCCTCGGCATGGATGCATTGCACCCGATCGATCGGCAGGCGAAGCATTTCCGCGATGGACGCACGAAGTGGATACACGCCCTGCGTATGCGTCCATACGGTCATCGCGCCATCCTTCCAAAGCGCGATCGCGCACGAGGGACCGATCGCGCCGTGCATCTGATACGCGCGCGTGTACGTGGCTTCGAGCGTATGCGCGGCGGGCGCCGCGTCGCCATGGCGATCGGCATCGACGATGAGCTCCGAAGGAAGCGCCTGCAGCGCCGCGAACAGGTCACCTTGCGGCAGCGCCTTGCCGCCTTCCCACTGCGCGCTGGCGCCAAGCGCGCGCATCGCGCGTATCGCCTCGAATTCGTGCACTGCGATTACGCCGAGCACGCTGCCATCGCGAACCACTTTCACCACGCCGGGCATTTTCGCCACGCGCTCCATGTCCGCATTGCGCAATCGGGCGCCATAGCGTGGCGGCAACACGACGCGCGCATGCAGCATGCCCGGCAGCCGCAGGTCCTGAACGTAAGCGACGCCTCCGGTCACCTTCGCCGGAATGTCGACGCGCGGCAACGCCTTGCCAACGATCGTGTACCTGCGAGGATCCTTGAGCTTCGACGCCGGTTGCGCGCGCACTTCCGAATAACCTCCGGCGGCGAGCTCTCCAAAGCTCATTCGTCGTCCATCGCTTGCGACAATGCTTCCATCCTTCGCACGCAGTTGCTCGGCCGGCACGTGAATCTTTGCCGACGCGCGCTCGATCAGAAGCTCGCGTACCTGCGCGGCGGCATCGCGGATCGCCGTTCCGCTGTCCTTCATCGAGTTGCTGCCTGCGGTGTAGCCCTCGTTCGGCGTGCGCCGCGTATCGGCGGTGACGAGGGCGATGCTTGGGGGTGCGACGCCGAGCTCCTCCGCCGCGAGCGCGATCAGCGCTGTTTTCACGCCCTGGCCGAGCTCGGCTTTGCCGGTGAAAACGGTGATGCTGCCATCGGACGCCACGCGAATCCACGAATCGAGCAGCGGCGCTTTCGCCAGGCTTCCCGGAAGGCGCTGTGAGCTCTCGTTCGTCTGCGCGATGGAATCGAGCGGACCGAGCGAGAACGTGACGACCAGTGCGCCGCTTCGCGCGAGAAACGCGCGCCGTGCCGGATTGCCGAGCGCTGTGGCCGCAATCATGTCGACTTCGCCGGCGAATGTACGCGAGCGCTCGGATTGCGTTGCGCTACGCGACGGATCGCGCGCAGGATCCGCATGTGCGTGCCGCAGCGGCACAGGTTGGGCGCCATGCCGCGGCGAATCTCGGCGTCGCTCGGCGAGGGATTCGCATCGAGCAGCGCCTGCGCGCGCATGATCATGCCGGCGATGCAGTAGCCGCATTGCGCCGCCTGCTCGTCGAGAAACGCGCGCTGCAGCGGATTCGGATTGTCGGGACTGCCCAAGCCCTCGATCGTGCGGATCGGGCGTCCGGCGAGCACCGAAATCGGCGTGACGCACGAAAACACCGCCTTGCCGTCGACGATCACCGTACATGCGCCGCATTGGCCGAGGCCGCAGCCGAACTTCGCGCCATTCATTTGCAGATGGTCGCGCAGCACGTACAGAAGCGGCGTATCGGGATCGGCGTCGATGCCGTGGCGTTGATCGTTGATCATGAGCTCGATCACGGCTGCTTCTCCTGCGCGACATCGCGAACGGTGCGCTCGACATCGCTCCACGGCGAGCGATCGCTGAAACGCGCGCGAACATATTCGACGACCGCGACCAGTTGCGCTTCCGTCAATGCATGCCGGAAACCCGGCATGATCGGGCCCGATTCGCCGGCATCGGGATGCAGGCCATTGGCAATGATTCGTACGATATCGCGCGGCGTCGTCGAATTGACGCTCGTGGCGAGCGCGAGCGGCACCGGCTTTTGCTCGGGCAGCGCATTGCCGGCATAGTGACAGGTCGCACACGCGCCTTCGAAGATCGTCTCGCCCGCATCCTGCGTCTTCGCGGCTTTAGCGCCCGTTTCGCTCGCGCGATCGCGCGCGTGATGGCCGGCGGCGTCGAACTCACGCCGTTCCGCGGCGGCAACGGTTTCGCTCGCTGTTTGTGGCGACTGTGCCGAAAGGCTCGTCAAGTACACGACGATCGCGCGCACGTCTTCTTCGGGAACGGTTCCGAGACCGTCGACCACTTCCGACATGGGACCGGCGGCAAGCCCGTGATCGGGATCGAAGCCGTGGCGCAAGTAGCGGAAAAGCGCGTCGCTCGTCCAGGCGATGGGCGCGGGCGAGCGAGCGCCGAGCGCGGGCGCATGCCAGCCTTCGGCTTGGCCGCCTTCGAAGCGATCGGACTTCTTCTCCGCACCCGCGATGTTGCGTGGCGTATGGCAGGCGCCGCAATGACCGACGCCCTCGACCAGGTACGCGCCGCGGTTCCATTGCGCGCTTTGCGTCGCATCGGGCGCATAGCGGCGATCGTCGAGAAACAGCGCGTTCCATATAACGAGAAGGGCACGCACGTTCGCCGGAAAGACGAGCCGATTGCCTGGGGCACGCGCCTTCGCCGCCTCGCGCGTCATGACGAACGCGTAGAGCGCATCGACATCGGCGTCGGTCATCCGCGTGAAATGATCGTACGGAAACGCCGGATAGAGGCGACGGCCCTCGCGATCGATGCCTTCGTGCAACGCGTGGCGGAAATCGTCGATGCTCCAGCGGCCGATCCCCGTTTCCGAATCCGGCGTGATGTTCGTCGAATAGACGATGCCGAACGGTGTGTCCACCGGGCGCCCACCCACGAATGCGACACCGCCCTCTACCGTGTGGCAGCCGCGACAGTCGCCGAGCGCCGACAGTTCGGCGCCTTTCGTGATCATCGCCGGATCGAAATTGGCCGAAGCGCCGCGGGTGGCGGGCGCTTCCGCACACCCCGCCACGGCGGCGGCGACGAGGATCAATGTCGACAGGTGGCGCGCGCTTCGAGCGGCCATGATCGGACTATGACCCATCGCCGTGCGCCGATGTTCGCCCGGGCAGACGAACTGCCCGTGATCACATCGACTTGAAGCGATGTGCAAACGTTCGCGACACGGTGAGTTTCTCGGGTCGGGACTTGAGCGTAATCACCGGCTGGTCGCGAAAGTCGCGCTCGATACGCGCGATCGCGTTGAGGTTGACGATCGTGCCGCGATGGATCTGCCAGAACGCTTCCTGGTCGAGCTCGTCGTACAGTTCCTTGATCGGCTTTCGGATCAGCGTCTCGCCGTCGCGCGTGACGACCTTCGTGTACTTGTCCTCGGCGCGGAAGTAGATGACGTCGGCGATGGCAATCATCTGCATCGCGGTGCCGAGTGACGCGCGGATCCACTTGAGCGGACCGCCGGCATCGTCGCGCTCGGCAAGCCTTCGCAGCAGGCTATCGAGGTCGAGCGGGCGCGACGCGAGACGCGCCTTGACGCGCGCGACGACCTTCGCCATTCGCTGGGCGGCAACCGGCTTCAGCAGATAGTCGACGGCGCCCTCGTCGAAGGCGGCGACCGCGTATTCGTCGTATGCGGTGACGAATACGACGTGACAGCGTCCATCGATCGCGCGCGCGACGTCGAGACCCGATTTGCGTGGCATGCGGATGTCGAGGAACACGACGTCGGGCAAGCGTTCGCTGATGAGCGCGAGCGCCTGCTCGCCGTTTTCCGCCTCCACGATTTCCGCGAGGTCTGGCCATGCATCGGTGAGGCGCGCGCGAAGCTGTGCGCGCAGCATCGGCTCGTCCTCGGCGATCAGCGCGCGCGTCATGGCGTCGTTTCGCGCTTCACGCGTTCGCGATCTCGCGCTTCGTGGTTCGAGAACTCGGGCGCAAGCGGCAGCTCGATCGTCGCGCGCGTGCCGCGCGGCGACAGCGGCTCGAGCCTGAACCGGCCACGCTCGCCGTACAAAG
>DATFCW010000163.1:0-26467 GCA_035252665.1 Casimicrobiaceae bacterium
TACATCCTGTCGCTCAAGAAATAAGCAAGGCTGAACCAAAGTACGGTCGGAGACCGTCTCTGATCCTACTTTGGTCTGTGCTACGCTTCGCCCTGCACGCGGGAGAGAGCGCTCGTTCGATGCAATGAGCGCCGCCGAAGGCGTAACCCCGAAACCGCTCAGGCAAAAGGGCTGCGTGCGAGAGCAGTCACGATCTGGAGAGCGGCCGCGCTGATTCGTGCGGTCCACCGAAGGGGCACAGGCGGGTCCGCTTCATCGCTCGCTGCAATCTCTCAGGTAAAAGGACAGACGGGGCGATGCGGATGACCGCGTCGCCAACTGTCGCTGTCACTTGCCGATCGCGTGCCCAAGACCACGGTCCTCAATGCCGCACACCGCGCCGAAGGCGCGCGGATGGTCGATTTCGGCGGCTACGACATGCCGCTGCATTATGGATCGCAAATCGACGAGCACCACGCGGTGCGCACGGACGCCGGCATGTTCGACGTGTCGCACATGCGCGTCGTCGACGTGCGCGGCAACGATCGAGCTTCGGCGCGAAGCTTCCTGCGCTACGCGCTGGCGAACGATGTCGACAAGCTCGCCACGCCCGGCAAGGCGCTTTACGCGTGCCTGCTTCGCGAGGATGGGGGCGTCATCGACGACCTGATCGTCTATTTCGTCGGCGACGATTTCTTTCGCCTCGTCGTCAATGCCGGAACGGCGGACAAGGACATCGCATGGCTTTCGAGCCTCGCCGCGAAGCGCGCGCCGCGATTGTCGGTCGAGCCGCGCGGCGATCTCGCGATGATTGCCGTGCAGGGCCCGCATGCGCGAGAGAAAGTGTGGCGGGCGATCGCCGGAAGCGAAGCGGCCACGCGAAATCTCATGCCGTTCAGTGCGGCGTCGTTCGCTTCGCGCTTTGGCGAGATCTTCGTGGGCCGTACCGGCTACACCGGCGAGGACGGGTTCGAGATCATGTTGCCGAAGACGCATGCCGTCGAGTTATGGCAGGCATTGCGCGATGTCGGCGTTCGTCCTTGCGGATTGGGCGCGCGCGACACGCTACGGCTCGAAGCGGGAATGAATCTCTACGGGCAGGACATGGATGAATCCGTGTCGCCGCTCGAATCGGGTCTCGCATGGACGGTGGAGTCGAAGCACGACCGCGATTTCGTCGGACGTGCCGCGCTGCAAGGGCACGTTCCCAAGCATCGTCTCACGGGTCTTGTCCTCGAAGGCACGGGCGGCGTGCTGCGCGCGCATCAGCGCGTCCAGACCGCGCAGGGCGACGGTGAAGTCACGAGCGGCAGTTTCTCGCCGACGATGCGCAAGTCGATCGCGCTCGCACGCATTCCTGAAGCGATCGCCAACGGCGAGCGCGTGCGCGTCGACGTGCGCGGAAAACTGCTCGACGCCCGCGTCGTCAAGCCACCGTTCGTGCGCAACGGGCGCGTGCTGGTTACCTGAAACAACGACTGCGGAACAGGAGCGATCCATGAACGTCCCCGAGGGCCTCAAATACGCCGACACGCACGAATGGCTGCGTAGCGAAGGCGACGGCAGCGTCACCATCGGCATCACCGACCACGCGCAGGCTGCGCTCGGCGATCTGGTGTACGTGGACCTGCCGATCGTTGGTCGAATCGTCGCGGCCGGCGAGACCTGCGCGGTCGTCGAGTCGGTGAAAGCCGCGAGCGATGTCTACGCACCCATCGCGGGCGAGATCGTCGCGACGAACGGCGCGCTCGCAGGCTCACCCGAGACCGTCAACGAGGACGCCTACGCGGCGTGGCTCTTTCGCATTCGGCCCACGGATGCAAACGCGCTGTCGGCGTTCATGAATGCGGACGCGTACAAGAAACTGATCGCGCAAGCGTGATGGCGCGGGACAACGACGAGTCGATCGCCGCGATGGCCCGCTTGCAATCGCTCGAAGCGCACGATGCGTTCCTCGCGCGACACATCGGCACGAACGCGGACGCGCAGCGCGAGATGGTTGCGGCGCTCGGGTTTTCGTCTCGCGCGGAATTGATCGATGCGATCGTTCCGCCCGCGATTCGTCGGCGCGATCCGCTTCCGCTGCCGCCGCCGCTTGGGGAAAGCGAGGCGCTCGCGAAGCTGCGCGGCATCGCGTCGCGCAATCGCGTGCTGAAGTCGTTCATCGGCCAGGGCTACTACGGCGCCTTCATGCCCGGCGTGATCCGTCGCAACGTCTTCGAGAGCCCTGCCTGGTACACCGCCTACACGCCGTATCAGCCGGAGATATCGCAGGGCCGGCTCGAGGCGCTCATCAATTTCCAGACGATGATCGGCGATCTCACCGGCATGGACATCGCGAACGCGTCGATGCTCGACGAGGCGACGTCGGTCGCCGAGGCGATGACGCTTTGCCGTCGCGTATCCGCTTCGAAGAGCCCCATATTCTTCGTTGCCGACGACGCATTCGCGCAGACGATCGACGTCGTGCGTACGCGCGCCGCGCCGCTCGGCATCGACGTCGTCGTCGGCTCGGCGGCCGATGCGGCGAGGGCCGATGCGTTCGCGGTGCTGCTGCAATATCCGGGCGCGGACGGCGATGTGCGCGATTACCGCGCGCTCGTCGATGCGCTGCACGCGAAGGGCGCGCTGGTCGTCGTCGCGGCCGATCTTCTGTCGCTCACGCTGCTTGCGCCGCCCGGCGAATGGGGCGCCGACGCTGTCGTCGGCTCGTCGCAACGCTTCGGCGTGCCGATGGGATACGGCGGACCGCACGCGGCGTACATGGCCACGCGCGACTCGATGAAGCGCGCGCTGCCCGGACGGCTCGTGGGCGTGACCGTCGATGCGTCGGGCGCGCCCGCATATCGGCTGGCGCTGCAGACGCGCGAGCAGCACATCCGTCGCGAGAAGGCGACGTCGAACATCTGCACGTCGCAGGTGCTGCTCGCCGTCATCGCGAGCATGTATGCCGTCTATCACGGCGCGGAAGGATTGACGTCGATCGCACGCCGCGTGCATCGGCTGACGGCGATTCTTCGCGAAGGCTTGACTCGCTTGGGCTTTCGCGTCGACACGCAATGCTTCTTCGACACGCTGACGATCGCCACCGGCGAGCGAACGCAGGAAATAGCGGCGCGCGCCGGGGCCGCGGGCTGCAATCTTCGGCTTCGCGATTCGACATCGGTCGGCATCTCGCTCGACGAGACGACGACGCGCACCGATGTCGAGATGCTGTGGCGCATCTTCGGTGGAGCACGGCCCGCGTTCGACGTGGGGTCGCTGGACACGGAAATCGACGACGCGTATCCGCCGACGCTGTCACGCACGTCGGCCTTCCTCACGCATCCCGTCTTTCGCCGGCATCGCTCGGAGACGCAGATGCTTCGTTACTTGCGAAGCCTCGCGGACAAGGATCTCGCGCTCGATCGCACGATGATTCCGCTCGGCTCGTGCACGATGAAGCTCAACGCGACCTCGGAAATGCTGCCCGTCACATGGCCCGAGTTCGCGAACCTTCATCCGTTCGCGCCGGCCGATCAGGCGCAAGGCTATGCGCAGTTGATCGACGATCTTGCGCGGATGCTCTGCGCGGTGACCGGCTACGACGCGGTGTCGCTGCAGCCGAATGCCGGCTCGCAGGGCGAATACGCGGGGCTCCTCATGATTCGCGCGTATCACGCCAGTCGCGGCGAAGCGCGTCGCGACGTGTGCCTGATTCCCGCATCCGCGCACGGCACCAATCCCGCCTCGGCCCAGCTTGCGGGGATGAAGGTGGTCGTCGTTGCGTGCGACCGCGAAGGCAACGTCGATCTCGTCGATCTCGAGGCGAAGGCGACGCAGCATCGCGACCGGCTCGCGGCGATCATGGTCACGTATCCGTCGACGCACGGCGTGTTCGAGCCGGGCATCGTCCGCGTCTGCGAGATCGTGCACGCGCGTGGCGGGCAGGTGTACGTCGACGGCGCCAATCTCAATGCACTCGTCGGTCTCGCGGCGCCCGGCGCGTTCGGCGCCGACGTGTCGCATCTCAATCTGCACAAGACGTTCTGCATTCCGCACGGCGGCGGTGGTCCCGGTGTTGGCCCCGTCGCGTGCAAGGCGCATCTCGCGCCGTTCCTGCCGGGGCATCGGTATTTGCGCGAGAGCGCTTCCCGCGCGCCCGTCAGCGCCGCGCCCTATGGCTCGGCCTCGATCCTTCCCATCTCGTGGATGTACATCACGATGATGGGTGCGAAGGGACTGCGCGACGCGACCGAGAGCGCCATTCTCGCGGCCAACTACATCGCTAAGCGGCTCGCGCCGCATTACCCGGTGCTCTACAGCGGGCCGGGCGGGCTCGTCGCCCATGAATGCATCCTCGACCTGCGCCCGCTGAAGGCGCTCGCGAACATCGAAGTGGAGGATGTCGCGAAGCGCCTGATCGACTACGGTTTCCACGCACCGACGATGAGCTTCCCTGTGCCCGGCACGCTGATGGTGGAGCCCACCGAAAGCGAGCCGCTCGTCGAGCTCGATCGCTTCATTGCCGCGATGGCCGCGATCAGAGACGAGGTGCGTGCGATCGAGCGCGGCGAATTCGACCGCGAGGACAATCCGGTTAAGCACGCGCCGCATACCGCCATCGCCGTTACCACCGACGATTGGTCGCACGCATACACGCGCGCGCAGGCCGCATGGCCCGTCGCGACGCTACGCGCGAACAAGTACTGGTGCCCCGTCGCGCGCGTCGACAACGTCTACGGCGATCGCAATCTGTTCTGCAGCTGCATTCCGGTCGACGAAACGAAGACGCCGGCCGAAACCGCGGTCGCCTAATCGCTACCTACGGCCCGTAAGGCCCGCCGCCATAGCCCGGCGGCATCATGGGCGGCGGATCGGCTGCCGTCACCGCGCATCCTGGCGGCACCGGGCCGACGCGGCTCAGATTGATCATCCCAGCATGTCCGGCGCTCGTCCCGCCAGTGAAATTGAATTGCAATTGCGCCGACGAGCAGCTTCCGAACGTGACGGTCGCCGTGCCGACCGGCACCGTCGCCTGCGATGCGGGCGTCGGTGTATCGAAGACGCCACCGGTCGTTTCGAACAACGTCAGCGGCGCGGTATGCGTGCCCGCCGTGAATGCGCCTTGCCCGGTGAACCAGCGCTGTCCCGCGGCGCCGGCCGTCTGCCCCGTCGGCGCGTACGTGTACCAGGCGAAGAAGACGACCGGCACGAGCGGGTTCACCTCGAACACGAAGCCCTGGCCCGATGTGGCGGGATCGAACCAGTTGCCTGACAAGCCGAAATCGGCGTTGGTCGTCGGTGTGCCGCTCATCACGCACGTGACGTTCGGCGTGATGCGCGTCAATGCCATAGAGCCGCTGCGATTGCTGCCGTCGGTGAACGCGTACGAGAAATTGCCGTTGCCGCAATCGCCGAACGAGAGCATGCCGGTTCCCACCGGCACTGCGTTCGTGATCGGTGCTGCATCGAAATTGCCGCCCGTGTTCTGCAGGATGGTGACGGGTGCGCTCGATTGCCCGCTTTGCCCGTTCCCGCTGAACGTGTACCAGCGCTGATGATCGGCGCCGCCTGCCGGCGCAACGTCGAACGTGAACCATGCGCCGTCGACGAGCGCGACGCCCGCACCGACGAGATTCGGAAAGATTTCTAGCTCGATGCCCTGCCCGCTCGATGCCGGCTTGAACCAGGAGCCGGTCAATCCCTGCTGGTCGATGTCCGGCCCAGCCATGGGTGGAGGTGCAGCGGTGAGCGTCGTCGTTGCGCCGGCAAAATCGGTCGGCGTCGCAGGCACATGGTTGCCAAAGCGATCGATGGCGGTGCCGCCGTCGGACGGCAATGCGCCGAACGTCACGTGGTCGACGCCCGATGCATACGTGATCGTGCCGCCCGCCATCGGAACGAAGCCGTTCGGGACCGTGTAATCGGGCGTGACGAGGCCGAGCGCGGCGAATCCGCTCGTCGCAATCAGCACGCGCTTGCTCGCCGTATTCGACGAGGGCAGGTTCGACGGAAACTGGAATTGCTGCATGCCGGCTGCGCTTGTCGCCGTGAAAAGATTGCCCGCCCAGAAGTTCTCGCCGTCGGAGCCCGTCGACTCGCGCATCACGACGTATTGCACGGTGCCGTCGGCGTTCGAGTAGATCTGGTCGATGCGAAACAAATGAAACGCCGCGTACGAAGGGACGGCAACGGCGGCGCAGATCAGTAGCGCGAAGACGCGCTGAAACGAGAGCGCGGAGATAACACGGAAGCGGCTCATGGCAATTCCTGTACGAGACAAGCCATGGCCCGCAAACACGAGGCTTGCGGCCGCTATTCCGCGTCAGTTTTTCGTCAGGTCGGGCGCACTACCGCTAAGCCGAGGTCACTTCTCCGGCGTGGCGACGTCGTAGGCGAGGCGCCAGTCCCCGCTGCGGTCGCGAATCCAAAGATGCACGTAGTAGCCACGTTGCTCGTTCGCGGCGCGCTCGGTTTCGCTGTATCGGCCCCACGTGACCGCCATGTCGGACGACGTCGCGATGCGCGCGTCGACAGGCGACCACAGGGTGCGCCGCGTGTGCTCCGCGACTTCGCGCGCGATCGCGCCACGCAAGGCGATGGGCGATCCTCCATTTCGGTAAAGCCGCGCATCGTCGGCGAGAAGCTTCGCGTAGTCGTTTGGCGTCAGCCCGGTGTTCGCCTCGAGCGCAACGAGCCGTGCCCGTGCGGACGCGATCGAACCACGATGCCCGAACGATGGGCGAGGCGCCGCACCCAGCGCGGCGAAGTCGACGGGCTGCGCCGATGCGATTCCGATATCGACGATCACTTTCCACGTGCCGCCGGGGTCGCGTTTCCACACCGAGAAGAACGCGCCCTCGCGCTTCCGGTCGGGCGCCGATTCGCGCCATGCGGTGAACGGACCCGTCGTGTAGCCGAAGTCGTGGCTTCGTGCGACGCCCGCTTGCGCCGGCTTCCAGTCCATATGTACGGCGTTGTTCGTGTCGTTCGCACGATTGCGCCATGCCTCGCGCACGCGCACCGGCGCTGGCTGGAACGCGACGCCGTCGTCGGCGAAGTTCGCGACGAACGCCGCCGTGACCCCTTCGCGCTGGGCCATGTTCGCGAACGCAAGCTCCGCGTCGACGAGCGAGCCGAGCGCGATCTCCTCGGCATCGGGCTCGTGCGCGATCGCGAGCGATGCGACGAACATCGACGCAACGATCAGCAACGCGCACATCGCTCGCATGCGCAATTTCATGATCGCTTCAGTATAATGCGGCCTTCCCGCTTCGCCGTTCATGCGTCCGCTCACGTTTTTCCGCGCGCTCGTCGCGGCGATCCTCGCCGTTTCGGTTCCCGTCACTGCACAGTCGCTGCTCGTCGCCGCGGCGAAATCGCATGCGCCATCGCGACGTGCGGCGCCTGCTGCGCAACCCGTCGCGCCATCGAGTCCGCCGGTCGTTCTGCAGGAGCCGGGCGCACCGGCTGCCCCTGCGATCGCGGCAGCGGCGTGGGTGCTCGTCGACACGCTTTCGGGTCAAACGCTCGGTGCAGCGAACGCGGACGAGCGCCGCGATCCCGCGTCGCTCACGAAGCTTATGACCGCGTACGTCGTATTCGCCGCGCTTCGCGCGAAGACGATCTCGCTCACGCAGCCGGTGAATGTTTCCGAACGTGCATGGCGAAGCGGAGGCTCCCGGATGTTCATCGAGCCGCGCAAGCCGGTCACCGTCGACGAGCTCTTGCACGGCGTGATCGTGCAGTCAGGCAACGATGCGTCGATTGCGCTGGCCGAGCTCGTCGGAGGCACCGAGGAAGCGTTCGTCGACAAGATGAATCAGGAGGCCGTGCGCCTTTCGATGACCGGCACGCATTTCACCAACGCGACAGGCCTTCCCGATCCGCAGCATTACTCGACGGCGGCCGATCTCGCGAAGCTCACGGTCGCGCTGATCCACGATTTCCCCGAGTACTACCCGCTCTACGCCGACAAGGAATATCGCTACAACAACATCACGCAGGCGAACCGCAATCGGCTGCTCTGGACCGATCCGTATGTCGACGGCGTCAAGACGGGTCACACCGACGCGGCCGGCTTCTGCCTGATTGCGTCGGCGAAGCGGGGCGATCGGCGGCTCGTGTCGGTCGTTCTCGGTGGCGCATCCGATTCGTCGCGCGCGGTAGAAAGCCAGAAGCTTCTCAACTGGGGCTTCCAGGCGTTCGACACGGTGTCGCTCTATCAATCGGGCAAGCCGGTGACCACGCTTCGCGTGTACAAGGGCGCGAAGCCACAGGTGACCGCCGGCTTTCGCGCCGACCGTTACCTGACGCTGCCCAAGGGCAAGGCGGACAAGCTAGCGGTGACGCTCGAATCGAAGGAGCCGCTCATCGCGCCGGTGCTGAACGGTCAGCCGGTCGGCACCGTCAAAGTGGCATTGGAAGGCCATCCCGTCGCGGAATTTCCGCTGATCGCGCTCGAAGAGGATCCGCTCGCAAATCTCTTTGGACGCGCCGTCGATACGGTCCGACTTTGGTTCACGAGCCACGAGGGGAAGTGATGAGCGATCTCGATCGCACCGTTTACCTGAACGGCGAGTTCCTGCCGCTGCGCGACGCGAAGATTTCAGTGCTCGATCGCGGCTTCATCTACGGCGATGGCGTGTACGAAGTGATCCCGGTCTACCGTCGAAAGCCGTTCCGGATGCCGCATCATCTCGCGCGTCTTTCGCATAGCCTTGCGGGCATCCGTCTCGCCGATCCGCGCGCGGGAAAGTGGGAAGCGCTGATCGCCGATGTGATTTCGCGCCAGCCGTTCGACGACCAGGCGGTCTATCTGCAGGTGACGCGCGGCGTCGCCAAGCGCGATCATGCGTTTCCGCAAGGCGTCACGCCGACCGTCTTCATGATGAGCAATCCGCTCGCGCTGCCTTCTCGGGAGCAGGTCGAGCGCGGCGTTGCGGTGGTCACCGCCGAGGACAACCGGTGGCTGCGCTGCGACTTGAAGACGGTCTCGCTCGTCGGCAACGTGCTGATGCGTCAACTCGCCGCCGACAACGACGCGATCGAGGCGGTGATGTTCCGCAACGGCTATCTGACCGAAGCGTCCGCGTCGAACGTGCTCGTTGTCCGCAACGGAAAGATCGTTGCGCCGCCGAAGGACAACCTGATTCTCCCCGGCATCACGTACGACGCGACGTTCGAGATCGCGCAATCGGCGGGCGTGCCGATCGAGATGCGCGCGGTTCCTCGTGAAGAGGCGCTCTCCGCCGACGAGATGTGGCTTTCGTCGTCGTCGAAGGAAGTGCTCGCGGTCACCACGGTCGACGGCAAGCCCTTCGGAGGCGGCGCGCCCGGCCCCGTGTTCCGCCAGATCTGGGAAGCTTTCCAGGCGCGCAAGTACGGGCAGTAATCCGGCTTTCCCGTCGCCCGCCAAGCCGCGGGCCGGTTGGCATGCGGGCGCTTGCTACACTGCAAGCTCGTCAGTCGTGAACCCGCACGTCCAAACAAGATGCCGGACACCCTGCAGAAGCTCATCGCCAATCGCTACGCCAATCGCGGACTGCCGATCGCCCTGGTCCTTCCCAATGGCGCGCGCGTCCCGCTATCGCCGAAACCCGAAGTCGATGTCATCGCGCGAACGCTCAAAGGCCTGACGGCGCTCGCCACGCCCGCGATGGGTCGGCTCGCGCGTGCGTACGTGCATGGCGACGTCGATTTCACCGGCAGCGCGCGTCGGGTCCTCGGCATCGCGGAGCGGATGGTCGGCGAGATCGCGCATGGCCACGAAAGCGCGCGCGCGAAGGTGCTGTCGTTCGTCCACCATCGGCGCAGCAATCGCCGCAACATCTCGCATCACTACGACGTATCGAACGCGTTCTATCGGCTGTGGCTCGATCGGCGGATGGTGTATTCGTGCGCGTATTTTCATCGTCCCGACGACAGCCTCGACGATGCGCAGGCGCAGAAGCTCGATCATATCTGTCGCAAGCTGCGCCTCGCGAAAGGCGAGCGCTTTCTCGACATCGGCTGCGGCTGGGGGGGCCTGATCTTCTGGGCGGCGGAGAATTACGGCGTCGACGCGACGGGGATCACGCTGTCGCGCAATCAGTTCGAGCACGTGCAACGCGAGATCGGCGTGCGCGGGCTTTCCGATCGCGTGCGCGTCGAATTGCGCGATTACAAGGACCTGCCGGACCGCGAATCGTTCGACAAGATCGCGAGCGTCGGCATGTTCGAACATGTCGGCCCGCGCAACTACGGCCGCTACTTCGGCAAGATTCGCAAGCTTCTCATGCCGGGTGGCTTCGTCCTGAACCACGGCATCACGCACAATCAGATCGCGGGCCGCGCGCTCGGCAGCGGCATCGGCGAATTCGTCGAGGAATACGTGTTTCCCGGCGGCGAGCTCGCGCACGTATCGCGCGTGATGTCCGGGCTGGCGTCCGAGGGTCTCGAGGTGGTCGACGGCGAAGCGTTGCGCGAGCATTACGCAAAGACGCTCTGGCACTGGGTCGAGAGGCTCGAAGCGAATGCCGACGCTGCACGCGCCGAGATCGGCGAGGAGCGGTATCGCGTCTGGCGCATCTACATGGCAGGGTCGGCGCACGCGTTCGATCGCGGGTGGTTGTCGCTCTGGCAGCTTCTCGCCGGCAAGCCGCTCGCGGATGGCCGCCTGCCGCATCCGTTGACGCGCGAGTACATCTACGAGAACGCGCAGGCTACCGCGCTGGCGATGACGTCGTAGGCCGCGACCCGGTCGGTTGCATTGCGCGGGCGGCGGCCGCATATTGATGCGGTTGGAATCGCATTTCGCCATCCGGAGCCGCCCATGAATCCCCCCGTTGGAGTACCCGTCGTCGCGCAGGTCAGCCTGCTCGAATTTCCCTGCTCGTTCCCGATCAAGATCATGGGACGGACGCGCGACGGCTTTGCGCAGGCGATCGTCGAGATCGTCATGAAGCACGCGTCGGACTTCGACCCGTCCACGCTCGAGATGCGCTCGTCGAGCGCCGGCAACTATTTGTCGATGACGGCGACGATCAATGCCACCTCGCGCGAGCAGCTCGACGATCTTTATCGTGAGCTCGTCGCGCACCCGATGGTGGCGATGGTGCTGTAGATTCGCGCGATTGGTGCACGAGCAGGGATGGACCTTTTGGGGCCTGGAACCAGCACTGCGATGACGACTGAACCTCGCATCCGCTTCCTCGGCGTAACCGATTACGTCGCCACCTGGCGCGCGATGCAAGCCTTCACCGAGGCGCGTGACGCCAACACATCCGACGAGATCTGGCTCACCGAGCATCCGCCGGTGTACACGCTCGGACTCGCGGGACGGCCGCAGCACACGGTGCGCTCGAACGGCATTCCATTGATCAAGACCGACCGCGGCGGTCAGGTCACGTATCACGGGCCAGGACAGATGGTCGCTTATCTGATGCTCGATCTTCGGCGTGCGAAGCTCGGCGTGCGCGAGATGGTTTGCCGCATCGAGATGGCGGTGATCAACTGGCTCGCAACATTCGGCGTCAGCGCTTACGGCAAACGATCGGCGCCCGGCGTTTACGTCGATCGCGACGGCACCGAAGCGAAAATCGCCGCGCTGGGTTTGCGCGTGCGCAACGGTTGCACGTACCACGGCGTCGCGATGAACGTCGACATGGACCTGAAACCGTTTCGCGACATCGACCCGTGCGGCTATCCGGGACTCGAAGTCGCGCAGCTCGCGGACTTCGGCGTGAAGTTGAGCCTGGACGAAGCCGGTCGCCGATTCGCGCCGCTGCTCGCCGCACAATTCGCATTGACCGAGGAAAAATCGGCCGTGCCCGGCATCCCGTCCCCCGCGTTCGCATGAGCGATATTTCCCCCACCCACGCCAACGACGCCGGCGTTAAGCACAAGGGCGGCGCCAAGACCGCGCGCATCCCGATCAAGATCGTTCCGGCCGAGCGGCTGCGCAAACCGGAATGGATTCGTGTCCGCGCGCCATCGTCGCCGCGCTTCTACGAGATCAAGCGCATCCTTCGCGAGCATCGCCTCCACACGGTGTGCGAGGAAGCGTCGTGCCCGAACATCGGCGAATGCTTCGGCAAGGGAACGGCGACGTTCATGATCATGGGCGACATCTGCACGCGCCGTTGTCCGTTCTGCGACGTCGGGCATGGCCGTCCGCTGCCGCTCGATGCCGAGGAACCGGAGAATCTCGCGAAGACGATCGCCGCGCTTCGTCTTCGCTACGTCGTGATCACCAGCGTCGATCGCGACGACCTGCGCGATGGCGGCGCACGCCACTTCGTCGATTGCATCCGCGCGGTGCGCGAGCGCTCGCCGATGACGCGAATCGAAGTGCTCGTGCCCGATTTCCGCGGAAGGCTCGATCGCGCGCTCGACATCCTGCAAGCGGCGCCGCCCGATGTGATGAATCACAATCTCGAAACCGTGCCGCGCCTCTATCGGCAGGCCAGGCCCGGATCCGATTACGCGCATTCGCTTCGTCTGCTCGCGCAATTCAAGGCGCGCTTTCCCGATCTGCCGACCAAATCCGGACTGATGGTAGGTCTGGGTGAAGCCGACGACGAGATCCTTCAGACGATGCGCGACATGCGCGCACACGACATCGACATGCTGACGATCGGGCAATACCTGCAGCCATCAGCGCGGCATCTGCCCGTTCTGCGTTACGTGCATCCCGATGCATTCGCGCGCTTCGAGCGCGAGGCGTACGCGATGGGATTCAGGCACGCGGCCGTCGGCGCGCTCGTTCGCTCGTCGTATCACGCCGATCGGCAGGCCGAGGAAGCGCTCGCGCGGTAGATCAAGAGGCGGAACTCGGCAGCGGCGCGCCTCTCGGCCACAGCAGCCATTCCTCTCCCTGCTGGCGCATTCGCCCGGCTTTTGCGCCGGCTTCGTCGCCAAAGCCCCAGAAGAAATCGGCGCGTATCGGTCCGCGGATCGCTCCACCCGTGTCCTGCGCCATGACGAGTCGCGCGAGCGGAACGTCCGAGAGTGGCTCCGTCGTCGCGAGAAAAACCGGCGTGCCGAGCGGAATCGCGCGTGGATCGACGGCGATCGCGCGACCGGCAAGAAGCGGCACGCCAAGGCTTCCGATCGGTCCGTCGATCGATGCCTCCAAGGACCCCGGTGCCGGTGGCGGCACTTCGCGAAAGAACACGTAGCTCGGGTCCGCATCGAGGAGCGAGCGCAATTGCTCGGGATGCTCGTGCGTCCATTCGCGAATGCCTTGCATCGAGGCTTCGCCGACCGCCAAATCGCCGCGATCGATGAGAACGCGAGCAACCGAGCGGAACGGCTGGCCGTTCTGGTCCGCGTAGCCGACACGGATCACTGTGCCGTCGTCGAGCGCGACGCGCCCCGAGCCCTGGATCTGCAGAAAGAATGCATCGACGGGATCGGTGACATAAACGATCGCCTTGTTATCGGTCGCGGCCTTGCCAGCTTCGATGTCGGCGCGCGGCCAGTACGGCACCACGCGTCGGCCGTCGAGCCTTGCGCGCACGCGCTTGCCCTTGAGCTCGGGATAAAGATCCGAAAGCTCGACGATCAGAAGATCATCCGGCCGCGCGAAGAGCGGTATCGGATAGCGGTCGCTTTGCGTGCGCGAGCCGTAAAGCAGCGGCTCGTAATAGCCGGTGACGAGTCCGCGCTCGGCGCCGTCGCTGGATGTGACGTGGTACGGCGTAAAATTGTCCTCGAAGAAACGTCGGATCGCGATTGCATCGTGCGCATCGATCGTTTCCGCCGCGCTGCATGGCACTTGCCAGATCGGCTGAGTGCGCGTCGCGGAAACAAGCGCTTTGCAGCCGACGAGGAACGCCGGCCATGCGTCTATCTGCGTGTCGGCGTTCCAGCCGGGAAGCTGGTCGAAGCTCGTCGGCGTGAATATCGGATGCGCGGGCCCCGTGGGTGGTTTCACCGTGGGCGGCGGTACGCAGCCGGCGAGCGCGACGATTGCGGCTACGCTTGCGGCGCGTAGCGCGCGCATCAATGTCACCATGCCGGGCGGACGAAGGAGTCGAATCGATGGGATGGCTACTGCTGGAATCTGGCGTCGCATTCCTGCTTCTGGTCGGCATCGTCTGGTGGACGATGGGGCCGTCGAGCAAACGCCGACCGCCGCCGTCAGACGAGGATTGAAAATCGAGGGGAGGGAAATCGGTGCCAGAGATGTATTTCCCGAGCAGGCGCAGCGATTCTCGACGTCGGTACCGGGAAATACATCTCTGGCACCGATTTCCCGATCAATGCAATGTTCGCGGGATCGACAGCGTGAACGTCGGAATCGGCACGTCGAACGCGAGCCCGTCCTCGGCAACCATGTGATACGAGCCGCGCATCGTCCCGACTGCCGTCGGAATGCTCGCGCCGCTCGTGTACTCGAAGCTCTCGCCCGGTCTGAGCACCGGCTGCTTGCCGACGACGCCCTGACCCTTGACTTCCTGGACCCGATGCTCGGCGTCGGTGATGATCCAGTGGCGGCTTACGAGCTGCGCCGCGACGTCGCCGGTATTGGTGACCGTGATCGTGTACGCGAACACGAAATGATTCTTGTCCGGATCGGATTGATCCGGCAGGAAGGTGACTTTCGGCGCGACCTTGATTTCGTAGCGCTTGCGCTCCGCCATGTCTCTACTGCCCGGCATTTTCTGCGATTATAGACCCCGATGCAGCGCATTCATCGCATAGTCCCGTCGCTCTTGTCCGCCGACTTCGCGCGTCTTGGCGACGAAGTGCGCGCCGTCGTCGATGCCGGCGCCGACATGGTGCATCTCGACGTGATGGACAACCATTACGTGCCGAACCTCACGGTCGGTCCGCTCGTGTGCGCGGCGATCAAGCCGCATTCGTCCGTGCCGATCGACGTGCATCTGATGATCAAGCCGGTCGATCGCATCGTGTCCGATTTCGCAACGGCGGGCGCGGCGTTCCAGAGCTTTCACCCCGAAGCGTCCGAGCATGTCGATCGCACGATCGATCTCATCCACGACCATGGTTGCAAGGCTGGGCTCGTGTTCAATCCGGCGACGCCGCTCGACTGGCTCATGCACACGCTCGACAAGCTCGATCTCGTGCTGATCATGTCGGTCAATCCCGGCTTCGGCGGACAGTCTTTCATTCCCCACGCGCTCGAAAAGCTGAAGGCGGCGCGCAAGCTCGTCGATGCGGCCATCGCGCGCACCGGCCGCGAAATCTTTCTGGAGATCGACGGCGGCGTGAAGATCGACAATATCCGTGAGATCGCGCACGCGGGCGCCGACACTTTCGTCGCGGGCAGCGCGATCTTCGGCAATCACGACTACCGCGCGACGATCGCCGCGATGCGCGCCGAGCTCGGGCGGGAGATCGAATGATCACCGAAGCGGAGTTCCGGGCGCTCGCAGTGCAGGGCTACAACCGCATTCCGCTCGTGCTCGAATCGTTCGCCGATCTCGACACGCCGCTCTCGCTTTATTTGAAGCTCGCGCATCAACGTTACACGTTCCTGCTCGAATCGGTGGTCGGCGGCGAACGCTTCGGCCGCTACTCGTTCATCGGCCTGCCGGCGAAGGTGCGCATCCGCGTCAAGGCACAGGACGTCGAGGTCGAGGACGCGCGCGGCATCATCGAGCGTCACGAAGGCAATCCGCTCGCATTCCTGCGCGAATTCCTCGCACGCTTTCGCGCCGCGCCGCAGCCGAACCTGCCACGCTTTTGCGGCGGCCTCGCGGGCTATTTCGGCTACGACACCGTGCGCCACATCGAGCCGAAGCTCGGCGCGCGGCGACGCGCGCCCGACGATGCGCTCGACGATCTTCCCGACATGCTGCTGCTCATGACCGACGAACTCGCGGTCATCGACAATCTCGCCGGCAAGATCTATCTGATCGTTTACGCCGATCCGGGCGAAGCCGATGCGTACGCGCGTGCGCAGGAACGGCTGCTGCAGCTTCGCCGGGCTTCGCGCACGCCGGTCCCGATCCCCTATCAAACCGCGACCGAAGTGACGCGCGCCGAAAGCGAGATGGGCGCCGACGCGTTCGAAGCTGCGGTGCGCCGCGCGAAGGATTACATCGCCGCCGGCGACATCATGCAGGTCGTGCTGTCGCAGCGGATGCACCTGCCGTTCGCCGCGTCCCCGATCTCGCTTTATCGCGCGTTGCGCTCGCTCAATCCATCGCCATACATGTTCTATTACGACTTCGGCGATTTTCACGTGGTGGGCGCCTCCCCCGAGATCCTCGTGCGCAAGGAAGGCTCCACGGTGACGCTTCGTCCGATCGCGGGAACGCGGCCGCGTGGCGCGACGCGTGAGGCGGACGCACGCCTCGCCGCCGAGCTCGCCGCCGATCCGAAGGAAATCGCCGAGCACGTAATGCTCCTCGACCTCGGCCGCAACGACGTCGGCCACGTGGCCGCGATCGGCAGCGTTCGCGTCACCGAGCAGATGGCGATCGAGCGCTACTCGCACGTGATGCATATCGTGTCGAACGTCGAAGGCAACCTGCCGGCAGGCACGACGAGTCTCGACGTGCTCGCCGCAAGCTTCCCGGCCGGAACGGTGAGCGGCGCGCCGAAGGTGCGCGCCATGGAGATCGTCGACGAGCTCGAGCCGTCGGCGCGCGGCGTTTACGCGGGCGCGGTCGGGTACATCAGCTTCCAGGACGACATGGACCTCGCGATCGCCATTCGCACGGCGGTCGTGCGAAACGGCATGCTATACGTGCAGGTCGGCGCGGGGATCGTGCACGACTCGGTGCCCGAGACCGAATGGCAGGAAACGCTCAACAAGGCCCGTGCGGTGCTACGCGCGGCGGAGCTCGTGCAACTGGGTCTCGACGCCGAGGCGTAGCTTGCTTCTCGTCGCGTCCGAAGGTTTTACGAGTCGCAGGTAATTCCTGCCTGCGCGCGATGCAGGCTTGCGTCGCGTCGCATTGATTTGTCGGATGTTTCAAAGGCGCGCGCATTGGCACGCCGACTGCTCGATCGAAGGAATCACCGACTGCGAGCTTCCCATGGACAAGATGCAAATGCGCGCGGCGGCCCGCGCTTTCATCCGCGCTTCGCAAGGCGCGGTTCCCTCTCTCGATGAACGTCCTCCCCGCACCTCGCGCGAGCAGCAGGCGCGGATGCGCGCCGGCGACGACGGGCGTGTCACGCACGCACGAACGCCGCCGCCGCTCGACAAGGCGCGCGCGCGACAGGCGTGCCTGCCGATGGGCACGTTGCTGTCGATCGCGATCACCGTCGATGCGCGGAAGCGCCGGCGCACGTGGTACATCGTCGATCCCGATCCCGCCGTCTCCGCACAATATTCGGCCGCGGGCCTCGACCTGACGCCGGGCTGCAAAGTGCTGGTCGATGCCGAGGCGATGCGGCCTGTCGCGCTCGTCGATTTCGACCCGGCGGTGAGCGCGGAAGATTGCGCGCCGATGCCGCACGGCTTCAACCCCTACTACGACCTTCCGGCCGGCTAATCGCCGGTCCGCTTTCGACGCGCGTCGGAACGCGCCGCTTCGAGCGGCGCGTGATCCATCTCGTGCGCGTACCCATGAAAAAAGCGTAGGACGACAGGGGACACGATACTGCCCCTGCGCCGACGCCGCGAATCGGCCGCACTCCGACTGCGTCGTCTGGGACGCCGCCTCACAATGCCCCACGTCGACGCCGCCGGGTAAAGCAAGCCCGCACGGCATCAAAACGAGGAGGCTTCATGGGTACACAGCAAAGCCGATCCGGTCGTGGCCAGCAAGGCACGCGCGATCCGAGCGAGCGGATCGACCGGCGCCCGGAACAGGATCGCGATCTGCAGCGTAACAAGCAAAGCGATCGCGGACAGCACCAGCAGCAGAGCGATCGCAGTCAACAGCAGCAATCCGATTCGGGCTCGCGCGGGCAGCAGCAAAGCAATGCATCTTCGCAACAGCGAAGTGGCGGCACAACGAATCGGCAGGACGAGCAGGCCGAGCGCCAGCAAAGCCAGCAGGGCGGTGGACGCGATTTTGCCCACAAGACGGAGAACGAAGGCCGCGAGCAGAACCGCGAGCAGCAGGCGATGAACCGCCAGCAAGGCGCGCAGGCTTCGCAAGGCAAGCAGCCCGATCGTCAGCAAAGCGGGCAGAACGTCTACGGCGAAGGCAACTACGCTGCGTCGCGTGAGTACGACAAGGACGTGAAGGACTTCGCCGAATCGGGTCGCGTGGAATCCGCGGCGCGCAGTGCTGCGCCGAAGTCCGACGAAGAAGCGCGCGAAATGGAAGCGGCCGAGCAGGAAGGCAAGCGCCACTCCAAAGGCGAGGATCCTGCGCTCACTCGCGGACCGTCGCGCCAGCCACCGGAGTCGCCGAGCAAGCCGCGTCCCGGCCACGAGGAGGAATGACGATGCGCACTCACGTCCATCCTGACGATCGCACGCATGCCGAACATCCGATTCCGCTGCTCGATGCGAGCTCGCTGCCATCGGATGACGACTGGACGCTGCTCGAGTCGATTCACGCCGTGGCGGACGCCTCGCTGGATTTCGAGCCGGACCTCGACCGTTTCGACCGCATCGGTCTTCGCACATCGTATGACGAGTAGTGCTCGCGGAGCCTCGCGTTTCGCGGGCGTTCGCGGAAATCCGTGACCAACTATCGGGAGGTACAGAAATGTTGCAATACGCCGCTGTGTTCTTCGTCATCGCGTTGATCG
This sequence comes from Casimicrobiaceae bacterium, assembly GCA_035252665.1. Lineage (GTDB taxonomy): Bacteria > Pseudomonadota > Gammaproteobacteria > Burkholderiales > Casimicrobiaceae > VBCG01. The sequence goes on from DATFCW010000163.1 coordinate 18,631, forward strand.
CGGCCGTGTTCGGCTTCACCGGCATTGCCGTCGGCGCCGCGGAAATCGCGAAGGTGCTGTTCTTCATCTTCCTCGTGCTGTTCGTCATCTCGCTCCTCGTCGGCATGTTTAGGCGTTCGCCGTGAGGACGTAACCGGTAGTTCAGTTGATTTCGAAATAGAAACACCCGAAACCGGCGGGACCGGTTACCTCGAAGCCCCTCGAACGGCGAGTTCGGGGGGTCTTTTTTCGTGCGCGCGATAGAATGGCGACACCGCAAAGCGACGAATTCCGGACGGGCAGCGCGCATGCTCCTGATGCTCGACAACTACGACAGCTTCACCTGGAATCTCGTCCAGTATCTTGGCGAGCTCGGTGCGGCGGTCAAGGTCGTGCGCAACGACGCGATGTCGCTCGACGATATCGAGGCGCTTCGTCCGCAACGCATCGTCATTTCGCCCGGGCCCTGCACGCCGAGCGAGGCGGGCGTTGCCGTGCCCCTCGTGCGTCGCTTCGCCGGGCGCGTTCCGATTCTCGGCGTGTGCCTCGGTCACCAGGCGATCGGACAGGCGTTCGGGGCACGGATCATCCGCGCGCAGCGCGTGATGCACGGCAAGCTCTCGTCGATCGTCCACGATCAGCGCGGCGTATTCGCCGACGTCCCGTCGCCGTTCAACGCGACGCGCTATCACTCGCTTGCCATCGAGCGCGCGAGCCTGCCCGCGGCGCTCGACGTGACGGCGACCGCCGACGACGGCGAAATCATGGCCATTCGCCACCGCGAGCTGCCGATCGAGGGCGTACAGTTCCATCCCGAAGCGATCCTGACCGAGCACGGGAAGAAGGTGCTCCAGAACTTTCTCGCCGCGTAAATCGCAAGAGCTTCGTCGCGGCTCTTCAAAACGAATGACCATCACGCTCCAGGACGCGCTGCAACGCACGATCGAGCATCGCGAGATCTTCCACGACGAGATGCTGTCGCTGATGCGCCGGATCATGGGCGGCGACGTGTCGCCGGTGATGATCGCCGCGCTCACGGTGGGCTTGCGCGTCAAGAAGGAAACCGTCGGAGAAATCGCGGCGGCCGCGCAGGTGATGCGCGAGTTCGCGACGAAGGTCGACGTTGCCGACGCGCAGGGCCTGCTCGACATCGTCGGCACCGGCGGCGACGCGTCGCATACGTTCAACATCTCTACCGCGTCGATGTTCGTCGCTGCGGCCGCGGGAGCGCGCATCGCGAAGCACGGCAACCGCTCGGTCTCGTCGAAGTCAGGCAGCGCCGACGTCCTCGAGGCGCTCGGGGCCAACATCATGCTGTCGCCGGCGAAGGTCGCGCGCTGCATCGACGAAACCGGCATCGGCTTCATGTTCGCACCGAGCCATCACGGCGCGATGAAGCACGCGGCGCCGGTGCGCAAGGAGCTCGGTGTCCGCACGATCTTCAACATTCTCGGGCCGCTTACGAATCCGGCAAGCGCGGGCGCGAGTCTCGTCGGCGTGTTCCATCCGGACCTCGTCGGCATTCATGTGCGCGTGCTGCAGCGTCTCGGCAGCCGCCGCGCGATCGTCGTCTACGGCAAGGATGGAATGGACGAGGTCTCGCTCGGCGCCGCGACGATGGTGGGCGAGCTCAAGGATGGCGAAGTGACCGAGTACGAGATCCATCCCGAGGATTTCGGCTTGCACATGAAATCGAATCGCGGTCTCAAGGTTGGCGACGCGTTGCAATCGAAAGAGATGGTGCTCGAGGCGCTTGGCAACGTCGAAGGCACGCCGCGCGAGATCGTCGCGCTGAACGCGGGTACGGCGCTCTACGCGGCCGGGATCGCGGCGTCGATCCCCGACGGCATCGCACGCGCGCGCGAGGCGATCGCGAGCGGCGCCGCGGTGCGGAAGCTCGAAGCATTTGTGGCGGCAACGCAGAAGCTTGCGAAGGCTGCATGAGCGGATCCAAGCCGCAGCCTTCGCAAGCCGCCCTCGCCGATGGCGACATCCTCGCGAAGATCCTGACGACCAAGGCCGAAGAGGTGATTGCCGCGCAGATGGCGCGGCCCTTCGAGGCGGTCGATCGGGACGCGCGGGCGGCATCGGGGCCACGCGGATTCGCGAAAGTGATTCGCGCGCGAATCGATCGCGGACACGCGGCGGTCATTGCCGAGATCAAGCGTGCGAGCCCGAGCAAGGGCGTCATTCGCGCCGAATTCGATCCCGCATCGATCGCGCGATCGTATGAACGCGCCGAGGCGACCTGCCTGTCGGTGCTCACCGATCGTCCGTTCTTCCAGGGTGCGCCCGAGTATCTGGTCAACGCGCGCGCGGCGTGCACGCTTCCGGCGCTTCGCAAGGAATTCATCATCGACGAGTACCAGGTCGCCGAGTCGCGAGCGCTAGGCGCCGACGCGATCCTCCTGATCGTTGCCGCGCTAGACGATGCGCGGCTCGCGGCGCTCGAAGCGTGCGCGCGCGACTACGGCATGGACGTGCTCGTCGAGGTGCACGACGCTCGCGAGCTCGACCGCGCATTGACGCTTTCGACGCCGCTCATCGGCATCAACAATCGAAATCTGCGCACGTTCAACGTCTCGCTTTCGACGACGCTCGATCTCCTTGCGCGCGTGCCGAACGATCGGATCGTCGTCACCGAAAGCGGCATCGTCGCGCGGCGTGACATCGCGCAGATGCGACGGCATGGCGTGAATGCGTTTCTCGTCGGAGAAGCATTCATGCGCGCGCCTGATCCCGGCGCGGCGCTCGCGGCGTTGTTCGGCGGCTGACGACCGTCGCCTCACGCATCCCGATGTCGGCGATCGCCGCTCTGCACGTAAGCAAGGTCTGGACGACGGCCGAAGGATCGGTTCGCGCCGTCGACGATGTTTCGTTCGCGTTCGACGCCGGCACGCTCAACGTGCTGCTCGGCCCGTCGGGTTGCGGCAAGTCGACGACGTTGCGGCTCATCGCCGGGCTCGAGGCGTGCGACACCGGGCGGATTCTGATCGCGAATCGCGACGTGACCACCGCCGCGCCCGCCGCGCGATCGATCGCGATGGTGTTCCAGAGCTATGCGCTGTTTCCGCATCTCAGCGTCGCGGAGAACATCGTGTTCGGCCTGCGCGTGCGCCGTACGCCACCTGAGCAGCGCGGCGAGCGTCTCGCGCGCGTCGCCGAATTGCTCGGATTGACGCCGCTCTTGCAACGCAAGCCCTCGCAGCTTTCCGGCGGGCAGCAGCAACGCGTGGCGCTCGCGCGCGCGATCATCGCGCAGGCGCCCGTGTGCTTGATGGACGAGCCGCTGTCGAACCTGGACGCGCAGCTTCGCGCCGAGATGCGCCAGGAGATCCGTGCGTTGCAGCGCAAGCTCGGCATCACGATGGTGTACGTCACGCACGATCAGGTCGAGGCGATGTCGATGGCCGATCGCATCGTGCTGATGCGCGAAGGACGGATCGAGCAGAACGGCACGCCGGTCGAGCTCTACGAGCAGCCGGCGAACACCTTCGTCGCGCGCTTCATCGGCACGCCGCCGATGAATCTGCTTCAGCTTTCCGCCGCGAAAGATGGTGCCGTCATTGCCGGCACGGACGGGCCGGTGCTCGCCGACGAGCGCTTCGCTTCGGGCAAGCTCGGCGTACGTCCCGAGCACATCGAGATCGCGTTCGAGCGCGGCGTGAAGGGCGTCGTCGACAACGTCGAGTATCTCGGCGGCGATTCGCTCGTGAGTTGCCGGGCGGGCGGGCAGCCGATGTCGGCGCGCGTGCCGGGTAGCGTCGGTCTTTCGCGTGGCGATGCCGTCTGGCTGCGATGGGCGGTCGGCGCGCAACACTATTTCGATGCGAACGGGCTTCGCGCCGCTGACGGTCGACGCGAAGCGCCGGTCACGATGATGGCCTGATGAGGATTTCTTGCGTGAGGAGGGGGCGAAATGAAGCTGTTGCAAGCGATGTGGATGGCGTTTGCGGGTGCGGTCCTGGCGCTCGTCGCGAGCGCCGCGATGGCGCAAGCGAGCGTCGAAGTGCCGTTCTTCTATCCCGTGGCGGTAGGCGGGCCGATCACGAAGATCATCGATGGCCTCGCCGCCGATTTCGAGAAGGAGAACCCTGGCATCAAGCTGCGGCCGATCTACTCGGGCAGTTATCAGGAATCGATCGCGAAGGCGCTGACGGCGGTGAAAAGCGGCGATCCGCCGGTGACGTCGATCCTGCTCTCGACCGACATGTTCACGTTGATCGACGAGGACGCGATCATTCCGTTCGACGATCTCATCAAGACTGCGGACGACAAGGCGTGGTTGAAGAGCTTCTACCCGGCGTTCATGGAGAACAGCCAGACGGGCGGCAAGACGTGGGGCATTCCGTTCCAGCGTTCGACGGTCGTCATGTTCTACAACAAGGACGCGTTCAAGGAAGCGGGTCTCGATCCTAATCGGCCGCCCGCGACATGGACCGAGATGCGCGAATACGCGCAAAAGCTCACCAAGCGCGACGGCTCGGGCAACGTCACGCAGTGGGGCGTGCAAATTCCGTCGTCCGGGTTTCCGTATTGGCTGTTCCAGGGATTGGCGATCGAGAACGGCGTCAACCTGATGAACCAGGCCGGCACCGAGGTCTATTACGACAAGCCGGAGGTGATCGGAGCCCTGCAGTACTGGCTCGACCTCGTGAACAAGTACAAGGTGCATCCGCCGGGCATCGTCGAATGGGGCACGACGCCGAAGGACTTCTTCGAGCGAAAGGTTGCGATGATGTGGACGACGACCGGCAACCTGACGAACGTGAAGAACAACGCCAAGTTCGACTTCGGCGTAGCGATGCTGCCCGCTGAAAAGCAACGCGGCAGTCCGACCGGCGGCGGCAACTTCTACATCTTCAAGAAGTCGACGCCCGCGCAGCGCGAAGCGGCGTTCAAGTTCATCAAGTGGATGACGACGCCGGAGCGCGCCGCGCAGTGGGGCATCGACACCGGTTACGTCGCCGTGCGTCCGGACGCGTGGCAGACCCCGGCGATGAAGAAGTACGTCGAAGGTTTCCCCGCGGCGGCCGTTGCGCGCGATCAGCTTCCGTTCGCCAAGGCCGAGCTTTCGACGCACGACAATCAGCGGGTGACGAAGGCGTTGAACGACGGCCTGCAGGCGGCGCTGACGGGCACGAAGAGCGCGTCGCAGGCGCTCAAGGACGCGCAGCGCGAGGCGGATCGGTTGCTGAGGAGTTATAAGTAGGCGAACTGCTCATGACCCGCACGCGCGAGTGGATCTACGCGTGGCTTCTGCTGCTGCCCGCGGCGAGCCTGCTCGCGCTCTTCACGCACTATCCGGCGATCGCCAATCTCTGGCACAGCTTCCATTCGACGCCCAAAGGCGCACGGCCCGCGAAGTTCATCGGACTCGACAACTACCGCGCGCTCATCGACGATCCGATCTTCTGGCAGGCGCTCACCAACAATATCTGGTACGCGATCGGCACGATTCCGCTTTCGATCGCGTTCGCGCTCGTCATGGCGATTTGGGTGAACCGTAAGCTCGCTGGCCGAGGATTCCTGCGGCTTGCCTATTTCACGCCGACGATCCTGCCGATGATCGCCGTCGCGAACATCTGGCTATTCTTCTACACGCCCGGCTACGGGCTCCTCGAGCAGGTCACCGGCTTCTTCGGGTTACCGAGCCACAACTGGCTCGGCAGTCGAAGCACGGCGCTTCCGGCGCTGATGGTCGTCACGATCTGGAAGGAAGCCGGCTTTTTCATGATCTTCTACCTGGCCGCGCTGCAATCGATGTCGCCGTATCTCGCCGAGGCCGCGGCGATCGAGGGCGCGTCGCGTCGCTATTTCTTCTGGCGCGTCACGTTTCCGCTACTCATGCCGACAACGCTGTTCGTGCTCGTCAACGCCGTGATCAATGCGTTCCGGGTCGTCGACCACATCGTGGTGATGACGCGCGGCGGCCCCGACAACGCGACCGCGCTCCTGCTCTATTACATCTTCGAAATCGGCTTTCGCTTCTGGGATTCTTCCTACGCCGCGGCGCTCACGATGGTGCTGCTTGCGTTGCTTGGCGCGCTTGCGATCTTCCAGTTCGCAGTGCTCGAGCGGCGGATTCACTACCGATGAGCGCGATGGCGATGCGCGCGCCGCACGGCGTTACACGCGCGCTCGAAACCCTCGGCGCATGGGTGCTTGGCATCCTGTGGGTGATGCCCCTCGTCTACGCGTTCTGGACGGCATTCCATCCGCCCGCCTATTCGACGAACTTCACGCTCACCGCGCCGCTCACGCTCGCGAACTTCGTCAAGGCGTGGCAGGCAGCGCCGTTCGCACGCTACTTCGTGAACACCGTCGTCCTCGTCACGATGGTGCTCGCCGCTCAACTGGTGCTCGTCACGCTTGCCGCGTACGCGTTCGCGCGCTTCGACTTCCCCGGCCGCAACATCGCGTTCGCACTGGTGCTAGTGCAGCTCATGGTGATGCCCGACGTGCTGATCGTCGAGAACTACCGGACGATGACCGAGCTCGGCATCAAGGACACGATCCTCTCGATCGGCCTGCCCTACATGGCAAGCGCGTTCGGCATCTTCCTCCTGCGCCAGACGTTCAAGACGGTGCCGCGCGAGCTCGACGAGGCGGCGCGCGTCGAAGGCTGCTCGCCGCTGCAGACGCTGTGGAAGGTCTACGTGCCGCTCGCGCGGCCGACGTACCTCGCCTACGCGCTGGTGTCGGTGTCCTACCACTGGAACAACTTCCTCTGGCCGCTGATCATCACGAACTCGGTGGAGTCGCGTCCCGTGACGGTCGGCCTGCAGGTGTTCTCGGCCACCGATCAGGGCATCGACTGGTCGATCATCAGCGCGGCCACGTTGATGACGACGGGCCCGCTTCTGATCGCATTCCTGCTCTTCCAGCGGCAATTCGTCCAGTCGTTCATGCGCGCCGGCATTCGCTGACCGTGCGCGCCGCCGCAATTTCCGTCGACGTCGGCGATCGCTCGCCGCTGCACGCCATGGCGCTCGCGATCCCGTGGATCGCAGTCGCCGTGTTCGCGCTCGCGACGATCGTCGTCCTGTATCCGGGCATGTACTCGTTCGATGCTGCGTACCAGATATGGCAGGCGCGGACCGGCGTATTCAGCAATCAGTCGCCGGTCGTGATGACCGCGCTCTGGTCGCTGCTGATTCACGCAACCGGCAATCCCGCGGCGCTCTTCTGTCTCAACATCGCCATGCTCTGGCTCGGCCTCGTTCTGTGCGCGATATCGATCTGCGAGCGCGCCCTCTTGCGCGTCGGGCTTCTCGCCGTGCTCGGTCTTGGCCCGCTTCTGCTGGTGCTGATGGCGCATCTGCTGACCGATGCGCATCTTGCCGCCGTGCTCGTGCTCGCCACGGGATTCGCCTCGCGTTGGATCGCCACGAATCGACGCGCGCCGCTCTGGGTTTGTCTCGCGCTCGTCATCTATGCGAGCTGCGTGCGTCACAACGCGCCGCTTGCGACTCTTCCGTTCGCCGCATCCATCGCCATCGGTGCGTGGAGCTCGTCGTTGCGTCCGACGGCCAAGGGACTCGTCGGCGCGATTGCGCTCGTCTTCGTGACGGTTACTATCGGCTTTGCGGCCGACCGTGCGCTCGTCGTGCGGCGCGTCAACATGTGGCCCGTCATCGCGCTATGGGATTTGGCCGCGATCTCGGTCGATCGCCACGTGCTGTTGCTGCCTTCGTTCACGCATGGCAAGGGCATGACGGTCGACGAGCTGACGCAGACCGGCGCGTTCAACGTGTACGAGAACACGCTGCTCTTCTCGAAATCGCATTCGGGCGTGCGCGACGGGGTCGAAGAGCCGTATCCGAGTGCGAGGCTGCGCGAGCTCTTCCTCGACTGG
>DATFCW010000164.1:0-6924 GCA_035252665.1 Casimicrobiaceae bacterium
GGGCTCGCGTTCATCCCCGAGGATCGTCTCGGCCGAGGCGCGGTGCCCGAGATGTCGCTCGCGGACAATGCGCTGCTGACGACGCGCAACGCCGCGACGCTCGCACGCGGCTGGATCTGTGAGCGTGGCGTGCGCTTGTTCACCGAGCAGACGATCGCCGCGTACGACGTCAAGGCGAGCGGACCGCTCGCCCCCGCACGCAGCCTCTCGGGCGGCAACCTGCAGAAGTTCATCGTCGGTCGCGAGATCGGCCAGCATCCGAAGGTGCTGATCGCCGCGCAGCCGACGTGGGGCGTCGACGTCGGCGCAACTGCGCAGATCCGACAGGCGCTGATCGATCTTCGCGACGCGCGCGTCGCCGTGCTCGTGATCTCCGAGGAGCTGGACGAGCTGTTCGAGGTCTGCGATCGGCTCGCGGTGCTGTTCCACGGCCGTCTTTCGCCGGCGAAACCGATCCGCGAGACGAGCGCCGAGGAGATAGGCCTTTTGATGGCGGGCGTCACGCCGGCGCAACGCGTTCCGCAACCCGTGTCCGGCGACGTGCGTGCGGTGAGCGCTGCGCAGGCGCGTCTTCGCTGAGCGTACCGTTCGCCGCGCGTTAGGCAAGCGATGAGAGTCTTTCTCGAACCGCGACCGCGGCCCTCGCACGTCGCGATCTGGACGGCGCCGCTCGTTGCGACGCTCGCGACGCTATGCGTCGGCTTCATCGTCTTCGAGGCGTTCGGCAAGAACCCGCTTGCGGCGTTCGAAGCGTTCTTCGTCGCACCGATCGCGAACCTCTACGGCGTCGCCGAGCTTTTGCTCAAGGCAAGCCCGTTGATGATGATCGCGACCGGCCTCGCGATCGGTTACCGCGCCAACGTCTGGAACATCGGCGCCGAAGGGCAGTTGTCGCTCGGCGCGGTCGCGGGCGGCACGCTTGCGCTCGTCTTCGGCGACACATGGCCGGCGGCCGCACTGCTTCCGGCGATGTTCATTGCGGGCGCCGCTGGCGGCATGCTGTGGGCCGCGATTCCGGCGCTTCTGCGCACGCGTTTCAACGCCAACGAAATTCTCACGTCGCTGATGCTCGTCTACGTCGCGACGCTCTTCCTTTCGTGGCTGGTCCATGGGCCGTTGCGCGATCCGCAGGGCTACAACTTCCCGCAGTCCAAGCTCTTCGTCGATAGCGCGATGCTGCCGATACTGCTGGCGCAGACGCGACTCAACGCATCGTTCCTGCTCGCGCTCGCGATCGTCGGCGTGGCTTGGCTCTTCGTGCGCCGCCATATCGTCGGATTCGAGATGCGCGTCGCGGGTCTATCCTCCGGCGCCGCGACGTATGCGGGCATTGCCTGGCGGCGAACGATCTGGCTCGGCATGCTGGCGGGCGGCGCATGTGCAGGACTTGCAGGTGTCGGTGAAGAGGCGGGGCCCATCGGCCAATTGCTGCCCTCGATGTCGCCGGGATACGGCTTCGCGGCGATCATCGTCGCCTTCGTCGGACGTTTGCATCCGTTCGGCATTGCGCTCGCGAGCCTGTTGATGTCGCTGCTCTATCTCGGTGGCGAGTCGGCGCAGGTGAATCTCGCGCTTCCCTCGGCCGTAACGGGACTCTTCCAGGGAACGCTGCTCTTCTTCCTGCTCGCGGCGGATGTGCTGGTCAATTACCGACCGCGCATCGTTTTTGGCATGGCGTGATGGACACGCTCGCGCAAATCGTCGTGCTGACGCTCGCTGCCGGAACGCCGCTCGTGCTCGCCGCGCTCGGTGAGCTCGTCGTCGAGAAATCCGGCGTGCTCAATCTCGGCGTCGAGGGCATGATGCTCGTCGGCGCGATCGCGTCGTTCATCGTGGCGGCGAAGACGAACGCGCCATGGCTCGGCGTCGCCGTCGGCGCACTCGCGGGCGCGCTGCTGTCGCAGATCTTCGCGGTGATCGTGCTTTCGCTTCGCGCCAACCAGGTCGCGACCGGTCTCGCGCTGTCGCTCTTTGGCATCGGGCTGTCGGCGTTCATCGGGCGTCCCTTCATGAGCGTCGTCATCGAAGGCATCAAGCCGCTCGCGATCCCCGGGCTGTCGACGCTGCCTGTCGTCGGCAAACTGGTCTTCAGTCACAGCCCGCTCGTGTACCTGTCGATCGCACTTTTCATCGTCGTGCAGTGGTTCCTGTACAAGACGCGAAGCGGGCTCGTGCTTCGCGCGGTCGGCGAATCTCCGCAATCGGCGAATGCGATCGGCTATCCGGTCATCGCAATCCGCTACATGGCCGTGCTGTTCGGCGGCGCGTGCGCGGGGCTCGCCGGCGCGTTCCTCGCCGTCGCGTATACGCCCTCGTGGGTCGAAGGCATGACGGCAGGACGCGGGTGGATCGCGCTGGCGCTGGTCGTCTTCGCGAGCTGGAAGCCGTGGCGCGTGATGATCGGCGCGTACCTCTTCGGCAGCGTGACGCTCGCGCAATTCCAGGCGCAGGCGGCGGGCGTTGCCGTGCCGTCGCAACTTCTCGCGATGCTTCCTTATGTCGCGACGATCGTCGTGCTCGCGATCATTTCGCGCGATGCGACGATGATCCGGCTCAATGCGCCGGCGTCGCTCGGCAGACCGTACCATCCGGAGTGACTCGCGGGTACAATGCCCGCCCGTTCGCAACGACCCGCCGAGGAGCTCCCATGCCGCCGTTCACCCGCCGACGCACGCTGGCGACGCTTGCCGCATCCCCTCTCGCCCTCGCGCTGCCGTCATGGGCGCAGGGAAAGGAGCCGGTGAAGATCGGCTTCATTTACGTGAGCCCGATCGGAGACGCCGGCTGGACGCATCAGCACGACATCGCGCGGATCGCGATGGAAAAGAACCTCGCGGGGAAGGTGACGACGAAATACGTCGAGAACGTGCCGGAAGGCGCCGACGCGGAACGCGTGATCCGGGAGCTCGCGCAATCGGGTCACAAGCTGATCTTCACGACATCGTTCGGCTACATGAACCCGACGATCAAGGTCGCGCAGCAGTTTCCCGCGAACTACTTCGAGCATGCGACGGGCTACAAGACCGCGAAGAACGTCGGCACGTACAACGCGCGCTTCTACGAAGGGCGCTATCTGGCGGGCATCGTCGCGGGCCGGATGACGAAGGGGAACGTCGCAGGCTATGTCGCCGCGTTCCCGATTCCCGAGGTCGTCATGGGCATCAACGCGTTCACGCGCGGGATGCGAAGCGTCAATCCGAAAGCCGAGACGAAGGTCGTGTGGGTCAGCACGTGGTTCGATCCGGGTCGCGAGAGCGAAGCGGCGAACACGCTCGTCGCGCAAGGCTGCGACGTGCTGACGCATCACACCGATTCGACGGCGGTCGTGCAGGCCGCCGAGGCGAAGAAGGTGTACGCCGTCGCCTATCACTCCGACATGTCGAAGTACGGGCCCGACGCGCAGATCACCGCCGTGACGCACGTCTGGGACAAGTACTACACGGAGCGTGCGCAGGCGGTGCTCGACGGCAAATGGGCGCCCGATCACGTGTGGGGCGGCATCAAGGAGGGCATGATCGCGATGGGCCCGTTCGGGAAGGCCGTCCCGGAAGATGCGCGCGACACGATGAAGAAGGCGGAAGCTGCGATTGCATCCGGCCAACTTCATCCGTTCACCGGTCCGATGAAGGACAGCGACGGCAAGGAGCGCCTCGCCGCCGGCAAGGCGATCGCCGACGATGCGCTTTCGACGATGGATTACTACGTCGAGGGCGTGCAGGGCAAGCTGCCCGCGAACAAGTAGCGTTCGCAAGGCTCGATGTGCACTTGCGGCCGCCAGTCCGCAACTACGGCGCCCTCGCGAAGACGTTGCACTGGCTCGTCTTCGCGCTCGTATTTGCGCAATACATCGTCGCGATCCTGATGCCGGACATCGGGCGCAACACGCGGCCCGATACGCTGATCAATCTCCACATGTCGCTTGGCGCGACGATTCTGATCGTCGTCGTCATTCGCTGGCTGTGGCGTACCGATCATCCGGTGATGATCGCGACGACGGACATGCCGCGATGGGAGCAGCGCTTCGCGCGTGCGACTCACGTAACGCTTTACGCGCTGCTGGTGATCACGCCGATTCTTGGCTGGATGAACGCGTCGGCCCGTGATTTTTCGATCGACGTCTTCGGCGTGATCGCGCTGCCGCACCTCGTCGCGCCGCACGCGCGCATCGGGATGATGGCGGGCGACGTGCACACGTTCCTCGCGTGGGCGTTGCTCGTGCCGATCGGGCTGCACGTCGCGGCTGCGCTTTATCATTACTTCGTGCGCCGCGACGGAGTGCTGCAGCGGATGCTTCCGCAGGGGTCAGAGACGAGTTTCCCTGAAGGGTGACGGCATTGCGTTGACGTCGCGGGAAAGTCGTCTCCGACCCCATTTTGGTTTTGCGCTGCTACACGAAGTGGTGTCTGACCCCATTTTGGTTTCCGAACGGGAGGGCAAATGGCGAACTCGACGCTCAAGCGCTCGTACGCGGTCTTGATCGTGACGCTCGTTGCCGCGATCACGCTATGGCGATTGGCAGTGACGACGCAGGACCCGCCGAAGCTCGCCACGCTCGCGTCGCGCGATGCTGTCCTCACCCGGCCAATACTCGTTCAGCACGAATCAGGACGCGCGTCGCGCGGGGTCTACGCGGTGGTCTCGACGGACAGCGGCGCAGCGACGATCGACAATCTCTGCTTCCTATGGAACTGCACGCTTCCGCCTGCCGTTGCGGCGTTGCGCAGCGGCGATCGCGTTCGATTGTGGACGGCGGGCACGCACATCTGGCAGTTGAACCACGAAGGCGAGTTGCTGCTCGACTACCAGCAGGCAGTCGCTGCCCATCGCCGCTCGGCGAACCGGCAGGAATGGGTGTTCGGCGGGCTCGCGCTGGCGCTTGTGGTGATCATCGGATGGGGGGCGATGCGGAGTCGGAAGCGCCGCACCGCTTTGAGCACGCCCACGCCGCCGGGTACAGTCGCGAGCAACCGCTTCTCGTTGCAATTGATGAAACAAGGGCCGGCGCGCGTCACGACGACGACGTCGCTCACGATCAACCAGCATAAGCTCGAAGGGCCACTTCTCGAACGGTTTCAGGACGCAGCGCGTCGCGGAGATCGCGAGGCGATGGTGGCGGCGCTCATCGAGGGCGGCGCGCCCGAGGCAGCGGCACGGCAGGCCGTCGAGTCGTTGCTCGCGACGCCAGTGCGATTGGGATCGTAACCATTTGTGAAGATGACACATTCGTCGGCACTTGCTGGTGAGCGCCGTGTCGAATTTCCGTCCATCCATATCATTGCCGTGATTCGCAGCATTCTTCTTCGTCTGGCTCCTGTGATCGCGCTCGCTGCGTTTGCGCACGCGAAGCTCGTCTTCGCCGACATCTGGGCGTACGTCGATGCGCAGGGTCGCTCCCACGTCGCCGACCACCGCGTCGATTCGCGCTATCAACTCTTCTATAAAGGAAAGACGACACTCGATGTGCCGACTGCTCGCGATGAGGATCGTGCAAAGGCGATCGAGTCGCTTGCGGGAACGCCTCTGTTTGCGCACGCGACCGATCCTGCACGAACGAAGCGCTACGCATCGATCATCGAATCAAACGCGCGCGCAAACGGCCTCGATCCGGCGCTCGTCAAGGCGGTGATGGCTGTGGAGTCGGCGTTCGATCCGCGTGCCGTGTCGGACAAGGGCGCGATCGGACTGATGCAGGTGTTGCCCGAAACAGCCGAGCGCTACGGCGTGCGCAGCGACAAACGCCGTTCGCGCGCCGACAAGTTATTCGATCCGGCGACCAACGTGCGCGTCGGGACGCGATATTTGCGCGATCTGCTCTCGCGCTTCGAGAATGATCTGTCGCTCGCGCTTGCCGCTTACAACGCCGGCGAGGGCGCAGTCACAATGCATGCGAACCGGGTTCCCCCTTTCGCCGAGACGCGCGAGTACGTGCGGCTCGTGCGCGCGGTGTACGCGATCTATCGACCGCAGAACGACGTTCAGCGCGGGCCGATGAAGGTGCTGAAGCGCACGACGGCGCAGGACGACCCGCGTCCCGACGCCGTCCTGTGATGGGAACGCGCTACGCCGCCGTCGCCAGCGAATACCCCGCATTGATCAGCGGCAGTGCCCGCACGCGCTTGCCGGTCGCGGCTGCAAGCGCATTGACGAGCGCCGGCCCCACGCACGCCATCGGCGGTTCACCCATGCCGCCCCAGAAACCGCCGCTCGGCGCGAGAATCGCCTCGATCACCGGGGCGTCGCGCAGCTTCAGCATCTGGTAGTCGTTGAAGTTGCGCTGTTTGGCGCGGCCGTTCTCGATCGTGATCTCGCCGTAGACGATTGCGGATAACGCGAAGATGATCGAGCCCTCGATCTGCGCCTTGGCCGCGTCGACGTCGACGACATGACCGGGATCGACGCCAATCACCACGCGCGACAGCTTGATCCGGTTCTTCGAGTCGACCGACACTTCGGCGACGCCGGCCGTGTAGCTGCCGTATGCATCGGCGACCGCGATGCCGCGATGCATGCCGGGGGCAAGCGGCGTGTCCCAGCCGGCCGCCTTCGCAACGATGTCCAGAATTGCGAGATCGCGCTTCGCATGCTCGCTCGACAAAAGCGCGCGGCGAAACGCGTACGGATCCTTGCCCGCCGCCTGCGCGACCTCGTCGATGAAGCATTCGCGGAAGAACGGGTTTTGCGAGTGATACACCGACCGCCAGTAGCCGATCGGCACATGAGTATTGCGTAACGAGAAGTCGACTTTCTGATTCGCCACCGCATAAGGTGAATCGGCGAAGCTTCCGCACGCCTGCATGTCGACACCGTTCTTCATCCGGCTAGGCGCCATCGACGCGGTAATCGAGCCGCACGCGATTCTCGTATGCCAGCCGGTCATCCGGCCTTCGGCGTCGAGGCTCGCCTTCATCCGCGTGAGACTCACCG
>DATFCW010000165.1:0-6130 GCA_035252665.1 Casimicrobiaceae bacterium
ACCGCCGAAGCGGTCGCCCGGCGCATCGGGATCGACGAAGTGATGGCGGAGGTCCTGCCCGACCAGAAGCAGGCCAAGGTCGAGCAATTGCGCAGCGAGGGACGACGAGTGGCGATGGCCGGCGACGGGATCAACGATGCGCCCGCGCTCGCCGCGGCCGATGTCGGGATCGCCATGGGCACCGGCACCGACGTCGCGATGGAAAGCGCCGCCGTCACCTTGGTCAAGGGCGACCTCGGCGGGATCGTCCGAGCGCGGCGCCTCAGCCGGGCGGTAATGCGCAACATCCGCCAGAACCTGTTCTTCGCGTTCGTCTACAACGTGCTCGGCATTCCGCTCGCGGCGTTCGGCTTCCTGAGTCCGGTGCTCGGCGCGGCGGCGATGGCGGCGAGCTCCGTCTCCGTGGTCGGCAACGCACTGCGCTTGCGGCGCTTTCGCGCGACGGCATGAACTTAGGAGAAGTGGTCATGCAATCGGCAATAATCGACATTCGGGGGATGACGTGCGAAGGCTGCGTCGCCAGCGTGACGCGCGTCCTTTCGGCGCTTCCCGGCGTTCGCGACGTGAAGGTCGCGCTCGATCCGGGCTCGGCGACGGTCAGCTTCGATCCAGCCCAGACGGGACTCGAAGCGATGACGAAGGCCATCGAGGACGCGGGCTATGACGTCGTCAGCTAGGTCGACCGCCAAAGCGCCTGCGCGAAAGTCGCCGAGGCGGGCGCATCCGGTCGCCCCGCGCGATCAGTACGAGGGCGCGGCGCTTGCGAAGCGCCTCAATCGCATCGAGGGACAGGTTCGCGGCATCGCGCGGATGCTCGACGAGGACCGCTACTGCATCGACATCCTGACGCAGGTCGCGGCCGTGCAGTCGGCCCTCGACGCGCTCGCGCGAGCACTGCTCGAGCATCACCTGCACGGCTGCGTCGCGCGGGCGATCAAGTCGGGCGACGGCGCTTCGGCGATCGACGAGGCGCTCGCGGTCATTCGGCGTTTCGGCCGCTGACTGCTTGGCGCGTACGTCAGCGGGTCGCCGGCGCGATGGCGTTGTGGTCGATCCAGGTGACGAACGCATCCATGAATTTCT
Organism: Casimicrobiaceae bacterium; assembly: GCA_035252665.1. GTDB lineage: Bacteria > Pseudomonadota > Gammaproteobacteria > Burkholderiales > Casimicrobiaceae > VBCG01. The sequence continues at coordinate 1,084 of DATFCW010000165.1, forward strand.
TCATGAACTCGCGCGTCGAGTCTTTCGCAAAATTGCCCTGCGCATCGAAAAGCTCCGCCGCGCCGCCGATGTAGGCCTCGGGCTGCTGCAGCGCCGGCATGTTGAGGAACACGAGCGACTGGCGGAGCGCGTGGTTCGCGCCGAAGCCGCCGATCGCACCGGGCGATACGCTGACGATCGCGCACGGCTTGCTGTTCCACGCGCTCTTGCCGTACGGGCGCGACGCGATGTCGATTGCGTTTTTCAACACGCCCGGCACCGAGCGGTTGTACTCGGGCGTGACGAACAGCACTGCCTGCGCCTTCTCGATGCGCGCCTTGAACGCGACCGACGGGGCCGGCGGGTTCGCGTCGTCGTCCTGGTTGTAGAGCGGCAGGTCGCGGATCTCGACGATCTCGCAATGAAGCGATGGCGGCGCCATTCTGCAAAGCGCGTGCGCCATCTTGCGGTTGTACGAATCCTTGCGCAGGCTCCCGACCACTACCGCGACGTTCCATTCCTGGCTCATGATCGTGGGCTCCTGTGACGTTGGACAATGACTAGCGAAGCGCCAGTCCCGCTTCGTATCGCGATACGAGGGATCGTGCGCGTCGAAAGTTCCGGCGGAGATCGAGCGAGCCGATCGGCGTCGAGTGTCATAATGGAACGGTCGGGGTGTAGCGCAGCCCGGTAGCGCGCTTGCTTTGGGAGCAAGATGTCGGAGGTTCGAATCCTCTCACCCCGACCCGTACAGCGAGGTCTGTTCCGGTCACATGGGTGAGAGATCATTCCGGCCCCCTGTGCCAGCGAAAGCGGGAAAGTGTTACCTATGTGTCCGGTACGTCTGTAACCTATGTCTGGAGCCGCTCAGGATCCAGCGTAAACAACTCCTGCGGCCGCGCGACGCCCTTCAGCGCGTAGCGGCCGAGGCTCACCAATCGCTCGCGAGCCTGTCCTGCCGCATCGGCGAACGCTGTCGACACGATCACCATCTGATCGAGCGAGCCGCATAGCGCTTCGATGCGCGCCGCTTCGTTGACGGCGGGACCGAGCACCGTGAAATCGAGGCGCCTTGGACTCCCGACGTTTCCGTAGAGCAACTCGCCAAGGTGCAAAGCGAGATGCGCTCCGGTCACCGGCTGCGAATCGGCCTCACGGCGCGCGTTGAGCTCGGCGATTCGACGGCTCTGCTCGGTTGCAGCGTCGAGCGCACGCTCGCATGCGCGCGTTCTGTCCTCATCCGGGAAGATCGCGAGGATGCCGTCGCCGATGAACTTCAGCACGTGGCCGCCATGCATCTCGATCGCCTCGACCTGCGCCTCGGCGTAATCGTTCAGGAGCGCGAGCAACGCGTCCGGATTGACGTTGTCGGCGATCCGCGTGAAGCCGATCAGGTCGCTGTACCAGACGACTGCGACAATCGGCGTCGCGCTTCCGCGGACGATGTTGCCGGCGAGCACGCGCACCGCGGCGTCGCTGCCGAGATACGTCGTGATCGCCGTGCGCGCGGTGCGATGCGTCGTGTGCAGCATGAACGCGAGCGCGAGCGTCGGCAGCAAACGCGCGAGCATGTCGATCGCGGCTTCGTCGAAGCCGCCCGGCGCGTCAGTGAGCCATGACGACACGATGCCCTGACCTTCGCCGAAGCGCACGTTTTCGTCGATTGGCGTCGCGAATGCGACGTAATCGGTCGCACCCTGATCGGCGAAGCGGTCGAGCAGCGGGAATTCGCCGCGACTGTAGCTTTCGTCGAGGCGCCTTCGCAGCCGTGTCTGTCCGGCTTCGACCAACGCATAGAACGGGCTTCGGATCCACGACTCATTGATCACTTCGTCCGCGGCACGCGCGAACACCTCCTCGACGCCGCCTTCACCGCGATTCCAGCGCACGCCACGTCCGTCGTACGTCGGATCGAGCAGATCGAACGCGAGGGATGCGCGCACGAGCGACAAGCCGTTCGCATCGAGCCGCTCGCAGAGACCCGTCAGGATGTCGATCTCGCTTTCGCCGGAGAGCGCCCGCGCGACGATCCAGTCACGAATGTCCGCGTTCATGGGTGCGAGCGTAACGGTATGGGGGCGACCGCACCGAAGAGCGCGAGGATGCCCCACACGATCAACGCAACGCCGCCAACGAAATAGAGCGCCACGTAGAAATGGAACGCGACGGCGTTCTCGTCGCGATTCGGGCGATACGGCCGGAGGTAGGCGACGCCTGCCGGCACTTCACCTGCGAGCCAGCCGCGTCGCACGAGGACGAGAAGGACGATGCCGAGCGCGATCACCGCCAGCGAAGAGAGCAGTCGATCCATGCAACTTATCCGCCGCGCACGCGGCGAACCACGGCAATGCCGCCGAGAATCAACAGGCTCACGCTGCCCCACATCAAAATCTCGAACGGCCACAGATTGTGCGATGTCGGGTCGATCGACGTGCCGATGATGATGCGGAGCACCACGAATCCCATCAACGCGATCGGAATCACGGCCGCCATTCGCCATCCACCGCGCCATTTCCATATTGCGCGCAGCGGTATCGCGATCCCACCGGCAAGCAGCGCCAGCGTCGCGAAGCCGAACAGCATCATCAAAAGCGACGTGCCGGCTCCGACCGGCTCGTTCATTCGCTGGCGGTAAGCCTGCTGCTGCGCCTCGTCCTCGGCGCGGCGCATTTCGTCGACCCACTCCTGGCGCTCGTGCGCAACGGCGGGGACGCTCGTGGCGATGACATTCACTGGGTAGGTAGCCGCGATCCATTCGCGATAAGGTTTTCCGCCGCCAACCTTGATCCGCACTTCGTCGACGCGCTCTGCGTCATCGAGCGAGAACCAGCCGAGCGCGTAACCATGGCCGGAATGCGGAAACGACGGGTTGGATCTGGTCTTCACGGCCGGTTTGCCGTCGAGGTAAGGTCTCGCCCAGATCTGGATTGGTTCGTCGGAAGAAAACTCGATGCGCACATAGAACGGCTCGTCGCGCCCGAGCGTGGCCTCGGCGGGCGGATCGGTCGCGGCGACGCTCACCCGCACATCCGCGAACGCGCCGCCGTACGCGCAAAGCAGCGCGAGCGACAACATGGCCACAGCGATGCATTTCATCAGCGAGCACCGATAGAGCGCACGCTCGCGATGTTACTTCAACCGTCGCCGAAGCCATTGGCCCCGAACAGGGCTGCGCTACGATACGACGATGGACGTGAACGATCCAATCGATCTCGACCGCTATCTTGCCCGCATCGGCTGGACCGGCGCGGCGCCGACGACGCTTTCGACATTGAGCGGCCTCCTGCGCGCACACATGCGCAGCATTCCGTTCGAGAATATCGATGTGCTGCTCGGGCGCGAGGTCCGTCTCGATATCGATAGCTTGCAGGAGAAGCTCGTCGACGCGCGCCGCGGCGGCTATTGCTTCGAGCACGCGACGCTTTTCGCCGCAGCGCTCGACGCGCTCGGATTTGCGCCGTCGCGACACGCGGCGCGCGTTGTCCTCATCTCGCCGCGCAGCGAGGTGCCGCGCACGCACATGTTCCTCACGGTACCGCTTGCCGAAGGCGCGTTCGTCGTCGATCCCGGCTTTGGCAGCCTCGCACCCGGGAAGCCGCTGCCGTTGCGGGAAGAGGAGCCCGCCACGAACGACTCGCACTGGATGGCGCGTGACGGCGTATGGTGGATACTGCGTGCGCGCAACGATGGCAAGATCGTCGATTGCTGGGTATCGACGCTCGAAGTGGAGAACCCGATCGATTTCGTCGTCGCCAATCACTACACGTCGACGCATCCGTCGTCGTCGTTTCGAAAGCTGCTGATGCTGCGCGCGCTGACGGATGATGGGCGCGTCAGCGTGATGAATCGCGACGTGACGTTTCGCACGGACGGCACGGTTCGTTCGACTACGCTAACCGACCGCGCCGCATTGCGATCGCTTCTCGCCGAGCATTTCGGCTTCGATCTCCCCGAGGTCGAATCGCTGCGCGTGCCGGCGATCGAGGGATGGCAATGAATCTCCTGTCGTGCGTCGACATTCTTGCGGGCAAGGCGCCCGCCGACGCGCGCGTTGCGCTTCGCGGGTGGGTGCGCACCCGCCGCGACTCGAAGGCCGGCATCTCGTTCGTGCACGTGTCGGATGGCTCGTGCTTTCATCCGGTGCAGGCGGTAGTTCCGAGCTCGCTGCCGAATTACGAAAGCGAGGTGCTCCACTTGACTGCCGGATGCGCGATCGAGGTTACCGGCACGATCGTGCCTTCGCCGGCGAAGGGACAACCGTACGAGATGCAGGCGACCGCGCTCGAAGTGATCGGCTGGGTCGAGGACCCGGATACGTACCCGATCCAGCCGAAGCCGCACACGCTCGAATTCCTGCGCGACGTAGCGCATCTTCGTCCGCGCACGAACGTGATCGGCGCGACGAGCCGCGTTCGCGACACGATTGCGTTCGCGATCCATCGCTTCTTCCACGAGCATGGCTTCTTCTGGATCAACACGCCGATCATCACGTCGTCGGACGCGGAAGGCGCCGGGGAGCTCTTTCGCGTGTCGACGCTCGATCTCGCCAACTTGCCGCGCACGCCACAAGGCGGCGTCGACTACGCGCAGGATTTCTTCGGACGCGAAACCTTCCTGACCGTGTCGGGGCAGCTCAACGTGGAGAGCTATTGCCTCGCGCTTTCGAAGGTGTACACGTTCGGGCCGACGTTTCGCGCCGAGAACTCGAACACGAGCCGGCATTTAGCCGAGTTCTGGATGATCGAGCCCGAGATCGCGTTCGCCGATCTGGGCGACGATGCGACGCTCGCCGAGGCGCTGCTCAAGCACATTTTCCGCACGGTGCTCGACGAACGCGCCGACGACATGGCGTTCTTCGAGCAACGCATCGAGAAGGGCGTGATCGCCAAGCTCCAGGGCATCGTCGATTCGGAGTTCGTGCGCATGGATTACGCGGAAGCGGTCGACATCCTGCAGCGCGCCAAGCAGAAGTTCGAGTTCCCGGTGCACTGGGGCATGGACCTGCAATCCGAGCACGAGCGCTACATCGCCGAGACCCACGCCAGGAAGCCGGTGATCGTGATGAACT
>DATFCW010000166.1:0-3752 GCA_035252665.1 Casimicrobiaceae bacterium
CCCGCGTCGGGTTTCTATGCGCTGGGAAGCGCGATTGCGCTCGTCTTCCTCGTTGCAGGCCTGGCCGCGTCGTTCCTGCACCTCGGTCATCCGGAACGCGCATGGCGCGCGGCCGCGATGTGGCGCACGTCGTGGCTGTCGCGCGAGGTGATCGTGCTGCCGGTGTTCATCGGAACGGTGTTTCTCTACGGCGCGGCGCACTACGTCTTTGGCGCTGCGGCGTCGCGCGGCATCACGCTCGCGCTCGGCGGCATCGCGACGCTGCTGTGCCTGACGCTCTTCGTATGCACGGGGATGATCTACGCGTGCATCAGGTTCATGCAGGAATGGGCAAGCCCGCTCACGCTCGTGAACTATTTCCTGCTCGGCAGCGCATCGGGCTTCATGCTCGCGACCGCGTTCGCGTTGTTCCTCGTCGCCGATCCATGGCCGATCTTCGCGGCCGTCGCGGCGGCGCTGACGGTCTTCGCGTTCGTCTCGCGCGCGGCGTCGCTTTATCGCAACGCGCGGATCAGGCCGAAGTCGACGCTGCAAACTGCCACGGGCGTTCGCCATCCCAAGATCGTGCAAAAAGCGCAGGGGGCGATGGGCGGCTCGTTCAACACACGCGAGTTTTTTCACGGCAAGCGCGCGTCGTTCGTGCGTTCCGTGAAATGGATCTTCCTCGTGCTGGCGTTTCCCGTACCGCTAATGCTGCTCGCGAGCGGATTCGCGCTTGCCTCCGCCACGTTGCTCGCCGCTGCATTCGCAGTTCAGTACGCGGGCCTCATTGCGGAGCGCTGGTTCTTCTTTGCGCAGGCGAACCACCCGCAGAATCTCTACTACCAGGCGGTGTCGTAGGCCTGCGTGACCGCCGGCGGCGCCGACGGTCACGTACGGGTGATCAGAGCGACGAAACGGTCTTGCGCAGAATGTCGACGATCGTGTCGACGTGCTGGCGCTCGGCGATAAGCGGCGGCGCCACGAGCGCGCTGTCGCCAGTGTTCTTGAGATTCAACCCGTTGTCGAAGAGCTTCTTCTGCAGCGCGTTGCCGCGGCGTCCCGGCACGCCATCCGATTCAACGTCGATCGCCGCGAACATGCCGTAGCCGCGGATGTCGGTGACGTGCTTCGTTCCCTTGAGCGAGAACATCGCGTTCTGGAAGTACGGCGCGAGCTCGCGTGCACGTTCGAACAACCCCTCGTTCTTGTAGATGTCGAGCGTGGCGAGGCCGGCGGCGCATGCGGCCGGATGCGCCGAGTACGTATAGCCGTGGAAGAACTCGATGGCGCCTTCCTGCGCTGCGGCCATCACCGTATCGTGCACGCGCTCGGAAATCGCAACGGCGCCCATCGGTTGCGCGGCGTTGGTGAGCGCCTTCGCCATCGTCATAATGTCGGGCGTCACGCCGAAGCTTTGCGCGGCGAACGGCTGTCCGGTGCGTCCGAAACCGGTGATCACCTCGTCGAATACGAGCAGGATGCCGTGCGTGTCGCAGATGCTGCGCAGCCGCTCGAGATATCCCTTGGGCGGCACCAGGCAGCCGCTCGATCCGGCGATCGGCTCGACGAAGCACGCGGCGATGTTCTCCGCGCCGTAGAGGTTGACGAAGCGCAGCAGATCGTCGGCGAGCTCGGCGCCCGTATCGCCCTGGCCGGGCTTGAAGCGGTTCGCGTCGAGATGCGTGTGGCGCATGTGCACGGCGCCCGCGATGCCCGGGCCGTACCGGCGCCGGTTGTTGACGATGCCCGAAAGCGCGACGCCGCCGAAGTTGACCCCGTGATACGCGCGTTCGCGCGACACGAACATCGTGCGGCCGGTTTCTCCGCGCGCGTGGTGATAGGCGAGCGCGGCCTTCATCGCCGTGTCGACGGCTTCGGAGCCCGAGTTGACGAAGAAGATGCGATTCAAATCGCCGGGCGTCAGCGCCGCGACGCGCGAGGCGAGCTCGAAGCTCTTCGGATGCCCGCGCAGGAACGGCGCGAAGTCGAGCTCGGAAAGTTGCCGATGCACCGCCTCAGCGATCTCCTTTCTGCAATGGCCGGCCGCCACGCAGAAGAGGCCCGACGACGCATCGATGATCTTGTCGCCGCGGTCGTTGAAGTAGTACATGCCCTCCGCGCGGACGATCATCCGGGGTTCGGACTTGAACTCGCGATTCGGGGTGAACGGCATCCACAGCTCGTCGAGCGAGAGCGGCTTTTGCGCGGGTTGATTGCGTAGCGTGAATTCGGAGTGGCCCATATCAGGTCTCAGGTAACAGAGGTCAGGTAACAGAGCTGGGGGCAGCCGGCGTGCGCGCTGTCCTTGAAGGTTTCATCATATGCCTTTCCAGCGCAAGCCGCTCGCGCCACGCGGAGCCGCCTCTGCTACCTGTTACGTGTTGCCTGTCGCCTGTTGGCGTCGCCGCCCGGCACAGGTAACCTTGCGCCCGTCCTATTCCGACTGAGGAAGCGCATGCGGATCGGCGTCCCGAAGGAAATCAAGGTTCTCGAAAACCGCGTCGGACTCACGCCCGAGTCGGTTCGCGAGATCGTCGCGCACCATCATCAGGTGATCGTCGAGCACAACGCTGGCCAGGGCATCGGCATGTCGGACGACGACTATCGCCGCGGAGGCGCCACGGTTGTCGGCACGGCGCGCGAAGTGTTCGATGCGGCCGAGATGATCGTGAAGGTCAAGGAGCCCCAGGCGGTCGAGCGCGCGATGCTTCGACCCGGGCAGATCCTTTTCACGTACCTGCATCTCGCGCCCGACCCCGAGCAGACACGCGAGCTCGTCGCGAGCGACGCCGTATGCATTGCCTACGAGACCGTGACGTCGGCCAATGGCGGTTTGCCTTTGCTCGCGCCGATGTCCGAGGTCGCCGGGCGCATGGCGGTGCAAGCCGGCGCGTATTTTCTCGAGGAAGCGCACGGCGGCAAGGGCATTCTGCTCGGCGGCGTACCTGGGGTCGATCCCGGGAAGGTGGTCGTGCTCGGCGGCGGCGTGGTGGGCACGCATGCGATCCATATCGCGCTCGGCATGGGCGCCGACGTGTGGGTGCTCGATCGCAGCGTCGACGTGCTGCGGCGCCTCTGGACGCAGTTCGGTCGTCCCCTCAACACCGTCTTCTCGACGCGCGATGCGATCGAGCGCCATGTCATCAATGCCGACGTCGTGATCGGCGGCGTGCTCATTCCCGGCGCCTCGGCCCCCAAGCTCGTCACGCGCGCAATGATCGCGAAGATGCAGCCGGGCTCGGTGGTCGTCGACGTCGCGATCGACCAGGGCGGATGCTTCGAGACCTCGCGCCCCACGACGCACGCGGAGCCGACGTACGTCGTCGACGGGGTCGTGCACTATTGCGTCGCCAACATGCCAGGCGGGGTGCCGCGCACGTCCACGTTCGCGCTCAACAACGCGACGCTGCCTTTCGTCGTCGCGATCGCCGACAAGGGATGGAAACGCGCGCTCGCCGACGATGTCCATCTGCTGCGAGGCCTGAACGTCGCGTTCGGGAAGGTGACGTGCGAGCCGGTGGCGCAGGCCCAGGGCTACGCGTGGACGGAGCCGGCGGCTTTGCTCGGGTGAAGATGACGTGGCGGCGCGGTGCCGCACAATCTCGAGTTATTCGTACAGGACTGAACCGATGAACACCATGACCGAATCCCGCAATCTCGCCGTGCAAGGCCGCCAATCGATGACGCCGTCCGAAGCGTTCGTCGAAACCCTCGTTGCGCAGGGCGTCAAGAACGTCTTCGGCATCGTCGGTTCGGCGTACATGGATGCG
>DATFCW010000167.1:0-3070 GCA_035252665.1 Casimicrobiaceae bacterium
AATGCCACGTATTCGGTCCCGCGCGGCAGGGCAGCAAGGGCGCGGTTCCGCGCACTGCCGGGGCCGCCGTTGGATTGCGCGATGACCTGGATCGCGTCGCGAAAATCGGACGGCAAGGCCGCGATGTCATCCAACGCCGGGATCGGCGACGCATCGTCGACGACCAAGATCGAGCTTCGACCGGTGTAGACCTGGCGTTGCACCGAGCGAAGCGCGCGCAATAGCATGCCCCGCTCGCGCTGAAAATACGGTATGACGATCGCGACGTCGGTCATCATCGCTACGCAAGTTCGGGCGCCGGAGTCAGTCGAAGGTTCCGAGCGAGCCGCGCGGCGAACCGCGCCGGCGTACGGTCCCATGGCGTGAAGCGCGGAAGCTGCAGGAAATCGCTAGCTCGCGTGGCGGCCCCCCACGCGGTCGAAAGCGCGGCGGAAAACCCCGACTCGGCAACGATGTGCACGTGCTCGGCCGTGTAGTCCACGCCGGGCTTTCCGTTGGGATACGCGAAGAGCGTCACCGGCGCGTCGATGATGTGCTCGAGCGCCGCGCGTCCCTCCGCAATCTCGCGTCTTGCGTTCGCCGCGTCAAGTCGGGTCAGGATCGGATGCGTTACAGTGTGCGCGCCGATCCCCATGCCCGCATCGTGGAGCGCGCGCACCTGGTCGCTTCGCATCATGAGATCGTCGGGCAGCGGCGAATCGCAAATCGCCGCGGCAAGCTCGGCCACGCGCGCATCCCGTTGCGCGGCCGGCAAGTATTTGTGTGCGTCGATCACCGCCTCGATCGCCGCACGGCGCAAGGCCGGCGTGGCGATCTCCCGCTCACCAAGCTTCCACCGCGTCAAATCGAGTGTGTCCGCACGCGCCCGCCGTACGCCTTCAATGATCGTGTCGTTCCACATCCGGCCGCCGTCCAGGAATCCGGTCGTGACAAAGAACGTTGCACTGACTCCGTGGCGACGCAGAATCGGCAATGCGATCTCGGCATTATCGGCGTAGCCGTCGTCGAACGTGATCGCCGCCGCGCACGCCGGCAACGCATCGCGGCGCAGCGCATCGATCGCCTCGTCGAGCGGGAGCACGCGAAACAACCGCTTGATCCATTGAAGCTGCATGTCGAAACACGCGGCATCGGGCTCATCGCAAAAGAGAGGATCGACCTCGCGCAAGACACGGTGGTAGATCAGGATCGAAAGGCGCGCCCGCGAACCGGCCGGCGAGAGCGCCGCGATCGCCATGCGGCCCATGGCGAGTCCCAGGCTCGCGGCGCTCGATGTCGACAGGCTCGGCATGCGTATCAGCGAATACGATTCGACAGCGCGTTCGCGACCCGATGCGCGTGCCGAATGTATCGTCCGCGATAGCGATTGACGTGGTAGAGCGTGCGCTTCTCGTCCGTCCAGCGCGTGTGCCATTCCATCAGCCGTCCGTAGAACTCGATACGTCGCACCTCGCGTCGATCGAACAGCGGACGAAAATACTCGAAGCGCATCAGCGACGCCGGCGAGACGGCCTTGAAGAACTCGTCATAAGCCGTCTTCAGGATTACGAGCGTGCCGTTTGCTTCGACGCAAAGATCCATCGCCGCAATGCGCTCGCCAATGCAGTAACGGTAGATGCGGCCCGAACCTTCCCGGCAGAAATCCTCGAAAAGCTCTCGATAAAAGCGCCCTTGTGCGTTTTCGCCGTGCACGGCGGTCCCACCCTGCGCCTTCCAGCCTGCGCTTTCGAGCGTACCGTAATCCGCGATGGCGGAGGCGACTTCGTCCGCTCGTCGGACGACATCGAGACGATGAACGGTCTTTTCGGCATCGAGTCTCGCGAGTTGCCGACGTACATTGGTCCGCAGGTTTTTGCCGCGTTTCGCCCAGTAATCGTCGAACGAAGAGTCGACAGCGACCCATGCAGTCTCGATGTAGGGCATGCTCGCGAGCGTGCCCGATGTCGGCGGCAGTGGCGTCAAGGCGGGATCCTGCTGCGTCAGCGATACTGCCAGCGCGAATCCCGGCAACGCCCCGAGAAGCGAACCGAGCGCTTCATCGATATCAACACCGGGACGCGCTACGAAGGCGCCGAGCGGCATTTGCGAGGGCTGGAATGTCCGCCAGGCGGCGAGCCGTTCGGGAACGAAGAGGCCGATCGCGTCGACGTCGTCGCCGCGCGAGCGAACGCCGAGGCGCTCCCTGCCGTCGCCAAATGCATCGAGCGCCGAAGCGACGAACATCGCATCGAGCACGCATACACCGCCTTGGCTGTCGTTCAGCGCATTCCACGCCGATACGAAGCGCGGGAACTCACCGGGCGAATAAACCCGCCAGCGAGCGGTCGTCCCCGTGCTCACCGACGCTGACGAAGCCCACGCCACGGAAGCTTCCTAAAGCCCATTGCGCTCCTGGTATCGCACACGCGGGGAAGGAACGCGTGCCGCGCCCTTGAGCAACCCACTATGATTACGCCCGAGTGCAGACGATTTCCTGGATGATCTTTTTCGAAACGCCGCAATGACGCAGGCCGTGCTTCTCCCCGACCTTGTCAGGATTGCCGCCGATCGCACACCGGGTGCGAGCGCACTCTCCTGTGCGGGAGCGGCGCTCGATTATGCCAGCCTGAACGAAGCGATCGAAGCGTTTGCCGGCGCAGTCGTTCGCCTCGGCCTTCGTCGCGGCGAGCGCGTCGCCGTATTTCTCGAGAAGCGTATCGAAGCCGTCGTTGCAACGTTCGGCACCGCGGCCGCGGGCGCGGTGTTCGTTCCGATCAATCCGATTCTCAAGCCCGCTCAGGTGGCATACATCCTTCGCGACTGTGACGTGCGCATTCTGGTGACGTCGGGCGAACGCGCGCGCCTCGCGAAGGACGCCATCATGGATTGTCCGGAGCTTGGCCAACTCGTGCTCGTCGACGCCGATCCGGCGCTCGCGTGGCCGTCGCACACCGCGATATCGTCTTGGAGCGCGCTCATCGACGCTCGGGCGAGCGGCGGCCACCGCGTCATCGACAGCGACGTTCTCGCCATCCTTTACACGTCCGGCAGCACGGGGAAGCCGAAGGGCGTCGTGTTGTCCCACCGCAAC
>DATFCW010000168.1:0-6585 GCA_035252665.1 Casimicrobiaceae bacterium
CGCCCCGCCGCGTCCCTCGTTCACCAACACGAAGACGGAGGAGATCATATGCGCAAAGGATGGCTTGCCATCGCGGCATCCACAGTTCTGCTCGGCATGCTGAGCGTGGGCATCGCCCGGGCGGACGAATTGCAGAACATCAAGCAGAAAGGCGTCCTCGTCGTCGGCACGAAAGCCGATTACCGGCCGTTCGGCTATCTCGATCCGTCGGGCAAGATCGTCGGCTTCGAGCCCGATCTCGCCGCGGACGTCGCGAAGCGACTTGGCGTACGGCTCGAGCTCGTGCCCGTCGTCGCGTCGAACCGCATCCAGTTCCTGCAGCAGGGCAAGATCGATCTTCTGATCGCCACGATGAGCGACACGCCCGAGCGCGCCAAGATCGTCGATATCGTGAAGCCCGACTACTACGCGTCGGGCACGAACGTGATGGCGAAGAAGTCCGAGCACCTCAAAAGCTGGGACCAGTTGCGCGGCAAGAAGGTGTGCCTGATCCAGGGCTCGTTCTACAACAAGGAGCTGCAGGAGAAGTACGGCATCGAAGGCGTCGCGTTCCCCGGCACGGCCGAAGCCTATTCCGCGCTTCGCAACGGAAACTGCATCGCGTTCGCGTACGACGACACGGCGATCGTCGGCGAATTGCAGAAGCCCGAATGGAAGGACTACGAGATGCCGCTCGAGTCGATCCTCGTGCAGCCGTGGGGATTGGCCGTGAAGCAGGGCGAGAAGGACTTCGCCGACTTCATGTCGAAGGTGATCATCGACTGGCACAAGACGGGCTTCATCGAGCAGCTCGAGAAGAAGTACGGCATCAAGCCGACGAAGTTCGCGCAGGAGATGCACGACAAGTACGCCAAATAGCGCGCGCTCGATCGCGCAACGTGCGGCGGCGCTTGCATAGCCCGGGCGCCGTCGCACGAGTCCGCTGACGGGAGAGCGGCCGATGCAGTTCGTCTGGAACTGGTTCCGGTGGCTGTACGACACGACCGGCATCAACCTGACGATCTTCTACGACGCGTTCGACCGCACGCGCTTCGCGCACGGCTTCGTGACGACGGTGATGCTGTCCGTCGTCTGCATCCTGCTCTCGCTCGTCATCGGCGTCGTCGGCGCGTGGATCCAGGGCTCGCGCTTTCGCGTCGCACGCACGGTCGTCTACTGGTACATCCAGGCGTTTCGCAACACGCCGCCGCTGGTCCAGCTCTACTTCTTCTATTTCGGGCTCGGGAGCGTGATCACCGCGGCGAGCGGACATCCGATCGTCAGCAACGTCGCGTGGGCGATCGTGTCGCTGTCGTTCTTCGCCGGCGCGTTCAACGTCGAAATCTTTCGCTCGGGCATCGAGGCCGTTCCGCGAACGACGGTCGAGGCGGCCGAATCGCTCGGCTTCAGTCGCCTTTCGACGTATCTGCGAATCGTGTTTCCGCTGGCGTTCCGGATAAGCCTGCCGGCACTCAACAACAACCTCGTCAATCTCGTCAAGACGACGACGCTCGCGTATGCGATCGCAGTGCCTGAAATGCTGTACGTGTCGAGTCAGATCTGGTCCGACGAGCTCAACGTGCCGGTGATGATGAACGTGCTTTTGATCTGCTATCTGCTGCTCGTCGGTATCCTCGTCTATTTCATGCACCGTCTGGAGCACGTAATGCGCGTGCCGGGATTCGGCGTATGACGATGCCGGTGCTGCTTCCTTCGGCAGCGCGCCTCGCGTTGGCAGCGCGCGACGAGCGCCGCGCGGGAGGGCCGCGGTTCCGTTTGACGCTCGCGCATGGCATCGCGCTGGCCGTGCTCTTCGCCGCCGGATGCGCGTTCGCACAGGCGCAAGCCGTTGCCGGCGATTTGCCGATTCTCGCGACGATCTGGAAGTGGTCGCCGTTGCTCGCGCGCGGCTTCGTCTTCAATCTCGCGATCAGCTTCATCGCGATGGGCGCGGGCACGATCGCCGGCTTCTTCCTGGGCTACGCGCAGATCTCGCTGCTCGTTCCGGTACGAAAGGTCGCGGTATTCGTCACGCATTTCTTCCGCAATGCGCCCTGGCTCGTGCTGCTCTTCTACTGCATGTTTCTGCTGCCGTTCCAGGTGACGCTGTTCGGCGTCACGATTCCGATCCCCGACTGGACCAAGGCGACGCTCGGCCTTGCGCTTCCTGTCATGGCGAATGTCTCGGAGATCGTCCGCGGCGCCGTGCAATCGATCCCGACGACCCAGTGGGAAGCGGCCGCGTCGCTGGCGTTCACGCGTCGACAAACGATGTGGATGATCGTCTTTCCGCAATGCATCAAGCGGATGCTGCCGCCCTGGATGAACCTGTACGCAATCCTCACGATGTCGACGGTGCTCGCCTCCATCGTCGGCGTCAACGAGATGATGACCCTCACGCAGCGCGCGCTGTCCGCCGAGAATCGCCCAGGGCTGCTGCTCGCGTTCTATGCGTACGTGCTGTTATGGTTCTTCGTCTATTGCTACCCGATCGCGCGCTGGACGGTGCGTCTCGAGGCGCGCTACGCGGTGAACCAGTGACATGAGCAGCGAAGGGCCGCCCCGAGTCGCTCATTCCGCCCCCGTGGGGGGCAGCGCAGTGGCGAAGCCACAAGCGTGGGGGGATCACACCCCCATCGTCGAGCTTCGCGACGTGCACCAGGCGTTCGGCGACTTCGAGGTGCTGAAGGGCATCTCGTTCGACGTGGCGAAGGGCGGTGTGGTCTGCATCATCGGTCCGTCGGGTTCGGGCAAGTCGACGCTGCTTCGCTGCATCAACGGTCTCGTCCCGATCAGCAAGGGCACAATTCGCGTCGCTGACTTCCAGGTGAACGCGCTTCGCACCGACAAGGAGCGCATCGCGCTTCGCAAGGAAGTGTCGATGGTGTTTCAGCAGTACAACCTCTTTCCGCACAAGACGGCGCTCGAGAACGTGATGATGGCGCCGGTTCACGTGCTGCACGAGCCGCGCGACGAGGTGCGAGAGCGGGCGATCGCGCTGCTGACGAAAGTCGGCCTCGCTGCGAAGCGTGACGCATATCCCGGCGAGCTTTCCGGCGGACAGCAGCAGCGCGTTGCAATCGCGCGCTCGCTTGCGATGCGGCCGGAAGTGATGCTGTTCGACGAGGTCACGGCAGCGCTCGATCCCGAGACGGTGAAGGAAGTGCTGAACACGATTCGCGAGCTCGCGCGCGAGGGGATGACGTGCATCATCGTCACGCACGAGATGCGCTTCGCACGCGAGATCGCCGACCGGGTGCTGTTCACCGACGGCGGAACGATCGTCGAGGCGGCGCCGCCGGCGGAGCTTTTCGACCGTCCGCAGAAGGAACGCACGCGGGCGTTCCTGTCACAGATTCTCTAGCGGTGAAGCGCTACTCGATCTTCTCGCTGATCGGCAACGCGCTGAGCGGCCACACGCGTTGGCCGCGCGCGTGGCGCCGCGCATCACCCAACAAGAGCTACGACGTCGTGATCATCGGCGGCGGCGGCCACGGCCTTGCGACCGCGTACTACCTCGCGAAAGAGCACGGGATCCGAAACGTCGCCGTGCTCGAGAAGGGCTTCATCGGCCTCGGCAATACCGGCCGCAACACGACGATCGTGCGTTCCAACTATCACCTCGACCCGAACGCGCACTTCTACGAGCTATCGCTCAAACTGTGGGAGCGGCTCTCGCAAACGCTCGACTTCAACGTGATGTACAGCCCGCGCGGCGTGCTCAATCTCGTGCACACGCCCGCTGAAGCCGACGGGGCGATGCGGCGCGGCAACGCGATGCGCTTGAACGGCATCGACGCGAAGTTCCTGTCGCGCGACGAAATCGCAGCGTGGATTCCGAATCTCGACTGCTCGCCGAACGCGCGCTTTCCGATCGTCGGGGGCTTGCTGCAGCCCCGCGGCGGAACGGTGCGACACGACGCGGTCGCATGGGGCTACGCGCGCGCCGCTGATGCACTCGGCGTGGACGTCGTCGAGCAGTGCGAAGTGACCGGAATGCGGATCGACAACGGTACGGTGACGGGGCTCGCAACGACGCGAGGCGACATCGGCGCATCGAAGGTGGCAATCGCGGTCGCCGGCAATTCGAGTCGCGTCGCGGCGATGGCGGGCGTTCGCCTGCCGATCGAGTCGCATGTTCTGCAGGCGATGGTTTCGGAGCCGGTGAAGCCGGTGCTCAACACGGTGGTCACCTCCGGCGCCGTGCATTTCTATGTCAGTCAGTCGGACAAGGGCGAGCTCGTGATGGGAGGTGATCTCGATTTCTACAACTCGTACGCGCAACGCGGCAACCTGCCGCGCATCGAGCACGTCGTGAGCGCGTGCCTTGCGCTCTTTCCGAGCTTCGGCCGGCTGCGCCTGATGCGCACTTGGGGCGGGATCATGGATATGACGATGGACGGCAGCCCGATCATCGGCAAGCTTCCCGTGGGTCATCTCTACATGACCGGCGGCTGGTGCTACGGAGGCTTCAAGGCAACGCCGGCCTCGGGCTTCGTGCTCGCGTCGACGATCGCGAACGACGCGCCGCATCCGCTCGCCGCGCCGTTCTCGCTCGAGCGATTTGCGGAGGGCCGGACCATCGACGAGAAAGGCGCCGGCCCTTACGCATGGGCGCATTGAGACCATCATGTTGCTGATCCCCTGCCCGTGGTGCGGGCCGCGCGCGCAGATCGAGTTCACCTACGGTGGCGATGCGAGCGTCTCGCGTCCCGCGCCCGACGCGCCGCAAGCCGCGTGGATCGACTACGTCTACTTCCGGGACAACGTTGCCGGTCCGATCGATGAGCTCTGGTTCCACGGCGCCGGTTGCCGAAGCTGGTTCAAGGTGCGTCGCGATACGCGCACGCACGACATCCTCGGCAGCGAACCGGTCCGATGACGCAGCGCTGGCGCCTGTCCGATGGCGGCGCGATCGACCGCTCGCGTCCGCTCGCGTTCACCTACGACGGTGTGCGTTACGAAGGCTATGCCGGAGATACGCTCGCATCGGCTTTGCTCGCCAACGGCGTTCATCTTGTCGGGCGAAGCTTCAAGTATCACCGGCCGCGCGGCATCGTCACGGCCGGCGTCGAAGAGCCATGTGCGCTCGTGCAACTCGGCGAGGGCGCGCGAAGCGAGCCCAACATGCGTGCAACCACGATCGAGCTCTTCGACGGTCTCGTCGCCTGCAGCCAGAACTGCTGGCCATCGGTTCGCTTCGATCTTGGCGAAATCGCGAACATGTTGTCGCCGCTGTTGCCCGCGGGCTTCTACTACAAGACGTTCAAGTGGCCGCCGACGCCACGATGGTGGATGCGCTACGAGCACTTCATCCGCCGAGCCGCCGGGATGGGTCGCGCGGCAAGCGCGCCCGATCCCGATCGTTACGAGCATCAGTATGCACATTGCGACGTACTGGTGATCGGAGGAGGACCGGCAGGCCTCGCCGCCGCGCGTCGCGCCGCGGATTCCGGCGTGCGCGTGATCGTGTGCCAGCAAACGACGCATTTTGGCGACACGAGCGTCGATGCGCTCGCTGCGCATGCCGACGTAACGCTTCTTCCGCGCACGGCGGCGTTCGGCTATTACGACGGCAATCTCGTTGCCGCGCTCGAACGAATCGTCGATCACCAACCGGAAAATAGCGACGGCAACCCGCGGCAGCGGCTTTGGATGATTCGCACGAAGGCGGTCGTGCTCGCAAGCGGCGCAATCGAGCGCGGCATCGCGTATGGCGACAACGATCTGCCCGGGACGTTCCTGGCAGGGGCCGCGCATCGATACGTCACGCGCTACGCGGTGCGGCTGGGCAGCCGCGCCGTCGTATTCACGAACAACGACAGCGGATACATGGCAGCGCTCGCGCTTCATCATGCGACGATTCCCGTCGCGGCAATCGTCGATGCGCGTCGCGAATCGCCGTCGAGCGATTCGTGGCGAGCGCGTGCGCGCTACAGCGGCATCGACGTACGCACCGGCGCGCTCATCGAGCGTGCGCACGGTCGCCACCGCGTTCAGCGCGTCAAAATCGTTTCGCGCGACGGCGGCAACGGGGCAACGCTCGACTGCGACATCGTCGCGGTTTCCGGCGGCTACAGCCCGACGGTGCATTTGTTCTCGCAGGCACGCGGAACGCTTCGGTACGACGAAACCACCGCGAGCTTCGTACCCGACGCTTCCCCGATGGCGATCTTTCCGGCGGGCGCGGTGAACGGCCACTGCGACGTCGAACGCGCGATTGCCGATGGCGAAGCGGCTGCCGACGCGGCGCTCGCGCGCGCCGGTATACCGTCGCGGCACGCTTCATCGACTCGCGCTCACGAACGCTCGGATCGCCTGGCCGTCGAGCCATTGTGGTCCGTCGCTGCGTCGGCTCACACGAAACGTTTCGTCGACCTGCAGACCGACGTCACGGTGGGCGACATCGCACTCGCCGCGCGCGAAGGCTACGACGCGAGCGAACACCTGAAGCGCTACACGACGCTCGGCATGGGCACCGACCAGGGCAAGACGTCGAACGTGCTCGGCCTCGCGCTGCTCGCGCGCGAAGTCGGCGCACCCGTGACGTCGATCGGCACGACGACGTTCCGGCCGCCCTACACGCCCGTCACCCTCGGTGCCTTC
>DATFCW010000169.1:0-2592 GCA_035252665.1 Casimicrobiaceae bacterium
TCTGGATCGCGCCGTTGAGCTGACCCTGCAGGCGAGCGACCCCTTGCGCGAATTTTGGGAATTACAAACGATCTGTCGTGACGACCTTCACCATCATCCCGCGCTGATCGCCACGGGCGGACCGACGGGAGGGCGCGGCGAGAGCGCCGGACAGTACCCGATGGTGATCGTTCCAGACTCGTCCGGTTTCACCTGCACCGTCGTCACATGCGTGCGCGCGGGGCGCGCGTTCTTTGGCCAGAACACTTTGTTGCCGAGCTCAAACAATCCGCCCACGATGCCCTGCCACATGTCCTGCCGCGCCTTCTCTGCCCTTTGATCGAGGTTCAATCCCGGCACCAGCCGAATGATCGGCGGAAACGAGACGTCGATATGCGTGCTCGTGAACACCGGAACGATGTCGTCGTCGGCGTCATTGGCCGCAGCCCAATAGAACGTGACATCGACGTCGATCTCCGGATCGCCGAGCCCGAGCGCGCGGCCCGTCAGCGCCCGCACCGCGAACGTGATCTCGGTAAGGCCGTCCTTCAGCGCCGCATTCGGCTTGTTCGCGTCGGAGATGAACTGCAGTGGCGGATCGCGCGTCGGATCCGACAGCTTGTCCAGAAACGATCCCTCGACGAGCTTCACGTAAGCCGGCGTCGCGTGCGTGGAGCAGCCGCGCGTGTCCACGTTGACGACGACCTCGCCGAGCGGCGAGCGCGCCGAACCCGCGTGCGCCGTCAACACGTACGTTTGCGTCGTGTACGGCTCGACCTCGAGCGTTCCGTCGGAAGGAACGTCCGCGCCAGAGAGAGACAGCAGCACGCCGTCAGGTAGGACGGCGCTCCACTCGAGCTTGGAGCGCTCGAAGGGACGCAGCTGCGTCGGCGTCGCTCGGAAGTAGATCAGCTTGGTTCCTGCCAGCGGGTTATTGGTCGGGCTCATGGGCCCATCATAGGGAAAACCAGCATTGATACGCGAGTGCGAGATCTGAACAAATGTGCTGCGGCATTTTGCCGCATTCACAGCGACGCTCTCCTGGGGGTATCATGAGTGTTTTCGCTCTCCGAGGCCACCTGGCGCGTGCACCATACAGCAACTGGGTGCGAATCAGGTTGTCGAAGCCTCGGCTCGCGCGACCGTCGGTAAGCACGAGTTCAGCTTCGATGAAACCGTCATGCTCCGGCCTGGAGCACTAGGAGAGCAGCACTTCGCGGTGAGACGGAACGGCAATATCGCCGTCGAAGCCGACGGCATCGTTACGGCCAAAGGCGAGATTCAGGTTCACGTGCGGTTGGGCGATCGCTTTGAGGGCCCCAAGGAGGCGAAGTTCACATCCAAGAGATCGCGAGACAGTCGAGGGCGTCCTTGATGGTGGGAATTATCAACGACGCGTCGTGACGACATTCACTTCGTGAACATCTCGGTGATCGCTATAGCGTGCGACGGTCAGGGCATTTGACGATCGAGCGCATACCACCCGCCGTCATCATGAACAGATCCTTGATTTCGCGCGCGCGATCAAACGTGAATCCGAAGCCTGATCACGTGCCCGCAAGACCCCACAGCAAATCGCCAGGCCGAATGATCAATGCCCCCGCATATCACATCCGTTCAGCTTCACACTTGCGAGATCGTCTTCAGGGATCGCCACGGGCGGCCGACGGGCAGTCCGAAGGCTCTTTACGGCATGCCGGCCTGAATCATGGGAGCCGCGCGCTCGCGAGCCACGAGACCATGCCATCGGTATTGAAGTCGATTCCGGGCCCGAACAGGCTGCGGTAGCGACGCCCGACATCGTGTTCGTCGAGCGACCGACGCTGCTCATCGTACTCGACGACGGTCACGGCCGGCCCGCGCAGATCCCAGAGCCCGCGTTTTAGCAGATACATCACCTCGACGTCGTCGTCTGGCAGGCTGTAGCCGATGAACACCACGCGCGCCGCTTGCCGCAGCAGTCGCTCTGCCTTGTACCAGACCTGCGCAATGTGTGGATTGCGATAGTCCTTACGATGGGTCGGCGCGACGAGCACCGTGCGCAGTTGCGTGCCACACGCCTCGCATTGAAATACTTGGTTCACGTCCCAGCCTTCGGGAGTCATCCAGCGGCGGGAGACACCAATCTCCATCGCGTGGCAGTTGGGGCAGTACGACCAATTGAGCGATCCGTGGAGCTTGAGCAGGCGGCCCCACTTTTGTCCTTGTCGATATTCGTTAGTGACGATGTCGCATTCATATTCGGGATACGACCGGTTCGTGCTCGTTGGCTGCGAGCGTCCGACTGCCATCAACGCGTTGTCGGCAATGACGTCGTAGTTGAGCGAGATGACGTATGGTCCGTCGCCCGCCGCCAACCGCGTGAACAATTCGAAATGCGAGTTGGTCGGGTTCTGCTGCAGCCGCTCCTTTATGAGCGTATAGATCGCGTACTCGAGCGCTTCGCGCACGTCGCCCAGGCGAGCGATGTTCCAGTTCGGGCCGAACGGTTGTTTTCGATCGAGTGCGATATCTAGCAGGCTGATGAGCGCGGGGAGCGCAGGATAGTTGGACTCGACGCGCGAGGCGCGGTCTTTCGGCAGGTGGAAATTCTCGACGAGGAATTCGTCGAGG
>DATFCW010000170.1:0-8953 GCA_035252665.1 Casimicrobiaceae bacterium
AGAATGACTACGGCGCCGGGGAGCGCATTGCTGATGAATCCATGTCCATTCAGCATCGGCGACCCGCGTTCGCCCGATCAGTATCCGACGTTTCGCGGAAAGCGGATGGAGTATCGCGGCGTGCGGACCGCAACGCACACCTACGTGCGCACGATCGACGGGCCATGGCTTCTATACGACAACGCAGCCGACCCATATCAGCTTCGCAACCTGATCCACGTGCCGGATAAGCGCGATGTCGCGGCCGCGCTCGATGCCGACATGTGCGCTCACATGGCCCGTATCGGCGACCGCTTCCTTGCGAAGGAGCAGTACTATGACCAGTACGGCATCGGGGTCGATCACCGAGGCAAAGTCAAGGGCATCATCGACAACGTGTACGACCGGCTGGGATGACGGACGGGGACGGCGCGGCGTACGTTCAGCGTGACAACGGTCGATGCCATACGTCGGGCACGACGAGTCTTTGCGATGATCGCTTCGATCGCCTTTGCCGACATTCCCTCCACGCCACACCGCCGTGCTGCCGCCCGGATAGCTCGAAGAGCGTCGAGACCTCGCGCACGCAGGAACGCATCCATGTCGCAAACATACATGTGGCACGACGTCGGCGCCTGCGATGAGCGCTGTCTTGGATATCGGTCTTTGGGGAAATCGCGCCGACCTCAAATCCGCAGCGGCTCCCCATACCCGGTAAGCTCGAGATACCCTCGCCCGACGACGCGGCCATCGCGACTCGCGCGGACCGCGCCTTCCCAATAGATCGTTCCCACGCCCGCCCGCGCATCGAGCTCCTGATCGGCGAACAGCGGTTCGAGCGCGACGACGAGATCGCCCGCGCGCACGCGAAACGCGATCGGATAGTCGATTCCGGTTCGCGGCGATCGCCACGTGCGAAGTGGCGAGAATTCGATGTCGGCCGGCGCGAAGCTGCGCGTTGCGCCATCCGAATCGCGAAAGGCACCGCCTGCCCATAGCGCATTCGACGACGCGTCGCGAATGCGAAACGCCATCAGCGCGCCGCCGTCGTCAAAGTTGATTCCCGTCCAATCCCAGCCGATCGCGCCTTGCGGTAGATAGCGGCTCGACCATTCGTGATCGAGCCATGCCATGCCGTTCACGCCAGACGAGCGATCACCAAGCGCGACCGTTCCGGACACCGCGAGTTGCGGGCGGCTGTAGTAGTAGCTGGCATCGGCTGGATCGGGTCCCTTGCGGCTTACGCCATGATCGCCTTGCAACAGAA
Source organism: Casimicrobiaceae bacterium (assembly GCA_035252665.1). Taxonomy (GTDB): domain Bacteria; phylum Pseudomonadota; class Gammaproteobacteria; order Burkholderiales; family Casimicrobiaceae; genus VBCG01. The sequence goes on from DATFCW010000170.1 coordinate 1,247, forward strand.
TTGGTTGGCGCGCCTGCATCGCGAGATCGAACGTGAACTCGCGCGCGCGCACCTTCGCCACGCATCGATCATCGTGCTGCTCAACCGACCAGTCGCCGATGTGCACGTTCGTTTGTCCGACAGCCGCTTCGGCAAGGCCGAAGCCCACGCGTGCGGCGCGCTCATCGAAGACGAGTCGCTGCCGTGCCGGATCGGCAATCGCCGCATGCGCGAACAGCAATTGCTTTGCGGCAAACCGGCTTGGGCTTGCTTCCGCGACACCGGGCCGATTGCGGAAGAACGTGACCTGAAAGCCCAATTCGCGCTGCTGCGCATTGCGCAGCCACCCGGTCACGTACCACCATTCGTTGCGGAAGTCCGGATGCGCGCCTTCGTCGCGCGGGAATTCGAGCTTCGTGCCCGCGATGACATCCGGATATGCGACATCCGCTTGCGCGCGGATCGCCCAAAGCAGAAGCGGCAGCGAGAGAAAGCGTCTGCGCGCCCCCCGGGATGACATCTCACCAGTCCTCGTGCACCGCGCGAACGGCGCCGATGCCCGTCGCGTGCGCGGCACTCCAGCGCGCGACGAGCGTCGCCAGCGCGATCAGCGACAGCGACAAGAGCGCGAGCGAAAGCCATGGGACGTGAAGCGCCATGCCCCAGTGAAACGATTGGCGATTGACGACGTGGATCAGGATCAGGCTGATCGCGAAGCCGAGGATCAATCCGGCAACGACGCCGATTGCCGCGAGCAGTGCACCTTCGGCCGCGAGCATGCGTCCGAGGCGTCGCCGCGTCATGCCGATGTGTCGCAACATGCCGAGCTCGCGGCTTCGTGCGAGCGTTTGCGTCGCGAGCGACGCTGACAACCCGAGCAGGCCGATCGCGACCGCGGCCGCTTCGAGCGCATAGGTGACCGCGAATGTCCGATCGAACGTCGCGAGCGAAATGGCGCGAAGATTCGCGGGCGTATCGACGCGAAGTCGCCCGCCGCCACCGGCATACGAGGCGATCGCGTCGCGCGTGCGCGCAATCGACGTGCCCGGCGTGAGCCACAGCGCCGCTTCGTTCACCGCATCGTCGCCCGAGAGTTCGCGATAGCGCGAGCGCTCGATCACGATCGCGCCCTGTTGTCGTGCGTAGTCGCGAAACACGTCCACGACGGTGAACGCGACATCGTGTCCGGCGATCGGCAGCGTCATCACCATTCCGGGCGCGAGTCGCCGCATGTCGGCAACCGCTTCGCTGATCCACACCCCAGGCGCGTCGGCGCGAACCGGCGCTTCACGTCCGACGAGTGCGAGCCTTGCACCTGCATCATCCGGATCGATGTCGCGCGCGAGCAGCGCGATGGAAGGTCGTGAAGGATCGAGCCGAAGGGAGGTGATGCGCATGAATTCGGCGTGCGCGACACCCGGCATCGTTGCAAGCGCCCGCTGGTCGCGCGGCGAGAGGAAAACCGTGTCGGTGCCGCCGCGAACGTAAAGATCGGCCGGCAATACGGCGCGCAACCAGTCGTCGAGCGACTGGCGAAACGACGTCACCATGATCGCCATGGCGATCATCAGCGCGACGCTTGCGATGACGGCGCCGAGCGTAGCGGCAAGGCGTCCTGGCGTCGCGCGAAGATGCGCAAGCGCGATCGCAAGCGGTGGTGCGCGCGGCGTTGGCAATCGCGCGAGAACAGCGCTCGCGAGCGCCGGAACCGCCAGTATTCCGCCGACGAGGATTAGTGCGATCGCGACGTAGCCCGCGATCGGCAGATCGAGAATCGGCGGCAACGTCGTCGCGACGATGCCGAGCGCGATCAGCGCCCACGCGACGCGGCTCGCGTGCGCTGGCATGGCGACGTCGGCATCGAGTGCCTTCAATGCAGCCGCGGGCGCGGCGCGCGCGGCATCGCGTGCCGGCATGGCGCTCGCGACGATTGCTACCACGATGCCGAGCAGCGCGAACGTCGCCGCAGATAACGCATCGAGCGAAGGCATCGCGGCGCGACCGCGAAAGAAGCCTGCACCGAGATCGGCACCAAACCGACGCAGCAGCAGCGATGCGATCGTATAACCCGCGGCAAGCCCGATGATCGCGCCGATCGCACCGAACATGGCCGCTTCGCCAACCACCCATGAGACGAGCCGCCGCCGCGACAGTCCGAGCGTGCGGAGCAGCGCGAACTGCGCACGCCTTCGCGCCGTCGCGAGCGTCTGCGTCGCATGAACGAGCATTGCGCCGGTGAAGAGCGCGACCAACGCGAGCACGTCGAGATTCACCCGATATGCGCGCGAGAAGCGCGTCGTCGCATCGACATTCGACGATGGCGGCGCGACATCGACGCCAGGAGGCAGAAGCGCCTGCAGTCGCGTGCGAACCTTCGTCGCATCGGCACCCGGCCGAAGGCGCAAATCGATTCGCGTCAGGCGTCCATCGCGATCGAAGCGATCCTGCGCCGCGGCAATGTCCATCACTGCATAGCGCGTTGCACTACCGTTTCCCGCGCGCCCCGCGACGCGAAGGGCGATCGACGACAACCCCGCTTGCACGACGACCTGATCGCCGACGTCGACACCGAGCCAGCGCGCGGCGGCATCGCTCGGAAAAAGCGTGTCGTCGCGAAGCGTATCCAGTCGATCACGAGCCATTGCGACGAGCGACGGATTGATCGACGCCGCGCGAAACACGTCGACGCCGACGATCGACAGCGCTTCGTTGCGATCCGCGAGCTTTGCATCGACCTCGACGACCGGACTCGCGACGGCGACATCGTTGTCGTTCGCGAGCTCGGGATAGATTCGCTCGTCGAAGCCCGCACGCGGGCCGCGTACCTCCAGATCGGCGCGCCCGGAGAGCAGCGCGAGGTCCGCATCGAGCTCGCTCACCGCCGCATGATTGACGAGCTCCACCGCGTAGCCAAGCGCAATGCCGAACGCGATGGTCAGCACGGCGAGGATCGTACGCGGTGTGATCGCAATGCCAGCGCCGCCGGTGACTGCGCGCGCGACGGCGACGCTTGCAACAGCATTCATTGGACCCCCACGCTTGCGACTTCGTCGCTAGGCTGCCCCCCGAGGGGGAGCAATTCGCGCTTGGGGCGGCCCGGCGCGCTCATTCGACGTCGTCCGCTCGTGCCTCGGCCAATCCATCGGCCGACAGCCGATAGACTCGATCGGCTGACGCGGCGACGGCGCGCGAATGCGTCGCGAGCACGGCCGCCGCACCTCGCGTCTTCACGGCGTCGCGAAAGAGCGCAACGACGCCGCGCGCGGTTTTCGGGTCGAGATTGCCGGTCGGCTCATCGGCGAGCACCAGCGATGGCGCATGCACGAGCGCGCGCGCGATCGCGACGCGCTGCAACTCGCCCCCGGACAATTCGCGCGGCATGCTTGGCTCGCGGCCGCCTAGTCCCACCGCGTCGAGCATTGCGCGAACGCTCGTGTCGACGTCGCTACCGGCCTCACCTTTCAACGCGAGCGGCAGCGCGACATTCTGCGCAACTGAGAGATACGGAAGCACGTGGAACGCCTGGAAAACGAAGCCGAGCCGGTCGCGGCGCAGCGTCGTCCTCGCGTCGTCGTCGAGGCGCCCCCAATCGATCCCGTCCACCATCACGCGGCCTGCATCGATCGGTTCGAGCCCGGCGATCACGTTGAGAAGCGTCGATTTGCCGACGCCCGATGCGCCGACGATCGCGACGTATTCGCCACGCTCGACGCGAAGCGATAGATCGCGGAAGAGATCGCGTCGCGCCGGGCCACCAAACGATTTCGCGATGCCCGAAAGCTCGAGCATCGGCGCTTGGCCGCTCGCGCGCGGCGCATCCGGCGAGGCGCGTCGCCGGGTGTCGCCGATCAAGGGCTTGCCGATAACCGCGGAATCAGACTTGCGCCGCGATGAAGCGCAGCGCGACGCCGTTGTTGCAGTAGCGAAGTCCGGTGGGCGGCGGACCGTCGTCGAAGACATGGCCGTGGTGTCCGCCGCATTTCACGCAATGGTATTCGGTGCGCGGAAGGATCAGCTTGTGGTCGGTCTTCTCGACGAAGACACCCGGGATCCTCGTGAAGAAGCTCGGCCAGCCCGTGCCGCTGTCGAATTTCATCGCCGAGCTGAAGAGCGGCAGCGCGCAGCCTGCGCAGACGAAAATGCCGGCTCGGTGCTCGTCGTTGAGCGGGCTCGTGAACGGACGCTCGGTTCCCTCGTGCCGCAGCACGTCGTAAGCCTCGGGCGCGAGCTCCTTTCGCCATTCGTCGTCGGACTTGACGATCGGCGTCGTATCGACGGCGACCTTGGCGTTGCTCGCGAGCAGGCGCTTCCAGTCGCGCTGCAACTCTGCGACGCTTGGCTTCGGCGTCGCGTTGGCCGCAAATTGCGCGGGAGCGACGCCGGCGCGGAAGAGAAGGAGCGGAGCGAGCGCTTGCAGCAGGTGTCGGCGGTTCATCGAAGGGCTCCGATCGAAGGTCTCGATCTATTGGACGACGAGAGCGCAGTTATCGTTCCGTACACGAACAGCGGTTCTATATCAATCCTTCCAGCAGTTGCACGTCGACCTGCGCGCCCGGCTCGACATTCCCGGCGTCCGTCGGCAGCACGATGAAGCAGTTCGCGCGCGACATCGACGAGAGGATGCCCGAGCCCTGGTCGCCGGTCGTTCGTACTTGCCACCCGCCCGAGCCGTCGGGCGAGAGCACGCCGCGCTGGAACTCGATCCGGCCCGGCATCTTCTTGATCGGCGCGGCGAGCGTCGCCTTGAAGAGGGGGCCAGGCACGACATCGCGCCGGCCCTGCAGCACGAAGAGCGCGTCGCGCACGAACTCGCAGAAGGTCACCATCACGGCGACCGGATTGCCGGGCAGGCCGAAGAAATGCGCGTTGCCGATTCGTCCGTACGCGAGCGGGCGACCGGGCTTCATCGCGATCTTCCAGAAGCGCACTTCGCCGAGCTTCGCGAGGATCGCCTTCACGTAATCGGCCTCGCCGACCGACACGCCGCCCGACGTGATGACGACGTCCGCATCACGCGCTGCCGCACGAAATGCCTGCTCCAAGCGATCCGGGATGTCGGGCACGACACCCATGTCGGCGATCTCGCAGCCCGCGCGCGTCAGCATGCCGTAGAGCGTGTAGCGATTGCTGTCGTAGATCTCGCCGGGCGAAAGCGGCGTTCCGATCGAGCGCAGCTCGTCGCCCGTCGAGAAGAAGGCGACGCGAAGCCGCCGGTAGACGCTCACTTCGCCGATGCCAAGCGAGGCGAGCATGCCGAGCTCGGCCGGGCCGACCGGTTGACCCTTCGCAAACACGGTTTCGCCGCGCTTCAGATCCTCGCCGGCAAAACGGCGATTCTGGCCGGCCTTCGTGACAGCGCGCGCTGCAATCGTGACGCCATTGCTCGTCTCGCGTGCGCGCTCCTGCATCACGATGGTGTTCGCGCCGCGAGGGATGACGGCGCCGGTGAAAATGCGCACCGCTTGGCCTTCACTCACTTCAGCGCCGAACGGCTTGCCCGCGAACGACTCGCCAATTTTTCGCAGCGTGGTTTCGCCGTCTTGCGCGAGATCCTCGAAGCGCACCGCCCATCCGTCCATCGCCGAGCTGTCGTGTCCCGGAACGTCGAATGGCGAGACGATGTCCTCGGCAAGCACACGGCCGAGCGCCACACGAATGTGCATACGCTCGCTCGCCGATATCGGCGACAGGTATTCGCGGATCAGCGAGCGTGCGCGATCGACCGGCAGCGAGTTCGGATCGTAATCGTCGGCGCACGAGGCTTCGCGCGCTGTCCGGACCGTTTGCATCATCGGGCGATCGCTTCCGCGGACGCGGCGCTTTGCGCGAGCTCCGCCTGCGTGTTGATGTTGCGAAACGCGTCTTCCTCGTCGTCGAACGCGACTTCGGCAAGCGGCAGCGATGCGTACCACGCGTCGATCTTGCGTCCTCCGTCTTGGAGGAAGCGCGCAAGATGCGGCAGCACCGAGCAGCGTACGAGAGCGAACACCGGATGCGGCTGCTCGCGCGTGCGAGCAACGGCGATGTCGACCTCGTTGGCGTCGTAGGCGGCGGCGAGGCGGGCGACGAGATCGCGCGGAAGAAACGGCGAATCGCACGGGCTCGTGACGACGAACGGCGTTTTCGTGGCGGACAGGCCCGCGTGCAACCCGGCGAGCGGTCCCGCAAAGCCACCGATTGCATCGGCGATGACCGGATAGCCAAATTCCGCATAGCGATCGGCATTGCGGTTCGCGTTGATGACGATGGTCCGGACCTGCGGCGCAAGACGCTCGACCACGTGCGCGACGAGTGGGCGCCCCGCGAACTCGACGAAGCCCTTGTCGACGTTCCCCATCCGGCGGCCTCGTCCACCGGCGAGCACGATGCCCGTGATGTCGGCGCGCGCGATCATTGCTCCGCTCGGAAACGCTCGGCCCCGGTAAAGAGCAGATAGTGGCGGTTCGTTGCGCGACCGATCATCGTCATGCCGACCTTCTGCGCAATCTCGTGGCCCATTTGCGTCAGCCCGGAGCGCGAGACGAGAAACGGAACGTTCATCTGCGCGGCCTTGATCACCATCTCCGAGGTGAGGCGACCGGTCGTGTAGAAAATCTTGTCGTCGCCTTCGCAGCCATCGAGCCACATTTGTCCCGCGATCGCATCGACGGCGTTGTGGCGGCCGACGTCCTCGACGAATTGCAGGATTTCGGAATGCGCGCCGTCGTTCGTCGCGAGCGCGCAGCCGTGCACGGCGCCCGCCTGCTTGTAGATCGTCTCGTGCGTGCGCACCTTGTCGAGCAGCTCGTAGAGCGCCGAGCGCGCGAGCGTCACGTCGCGTGGAAGCCTAACGTTGTCGATGTCTTCCATCAAATCACCGAACACCGTGCCTTGGCCGCAGCCGCTCGTTTTCGTGCGCTTCGCCGTTTTCGCTTCGAGATCGGCGAGACCGCTGCGCGTTTTGACGGCGACCGAATTTGTCTCCCAGTCGACCTGCACGGCGAGGATCTCGTCCAGGCTTCGCACGAGCCGCTGATTTCGCAGGTAACCGATCGCGAGCGCCTCCGGCGCCGCGCCGAGGGTCATCAGCGTCAAGATTTCCTGCTTGTCGACGTAAAGCGTGAGCGGATGCTCGCCGGCGATCGGCACGTCGCGCTGCTCGCCATGCTCGTCGACGGCGGGGACGTTGAAGGTCGAGGGGCGCGAGGCGTGGGTGAGGAGCGGAGAAAAGCGGGGTGAGGGGTGAGGGGCGACGGATGAGAGTGCCTCGGCGTCGGCCGCCGATGACGCGTTGCTTTCGTAACCCCGGTTGCCTTGTGTTTTTTCTACAACTTTCATGACTTCATTCGAGCATGTGCTTGGCCACTCTCATCCCGCGCCCCTCATCCCGCTTTTGCAATTCGCGCCCTTGTTAGCCTCCGATATACGACATCTCTATCCTTCCCGGCGCCCTCGTCGCTGCCGTCCGAATCTCCGAATACCGATCTGCCCTCCGCCGCCAGATCGCGGCGATCGCGTTGCCGATCTGCGCATCCGAAAAATGTTCGCGCAGCAACGCACGCAGATCGTAGCCGGCGTCGGCGAACAGGCAGGTGAAGAGCTTGCCGTCGGTCGACAGCCGCGCGCGCGTGCAATCGCGGCAGAACGCCTGCGTCACCGACGCGATGACGCCGATCTCGTGGCCGTTGTCGCGATAGCGCCATCGCTGCGCCACTTCGCCGGTGTAGTTGGGGTCGATCGGCTCGAGCG
>DATFCW010000171.1:0-5654 GCA_035252665.1 Casimicrobiaceae bacterium
CGCGAGACATCACCTGAAGGAGGGAAAACGCATGAGCAAGCATTCCGCATGGCGGGTGGGCGCCGCCGCGCTGGCCGCGCTGCTTTTCGCCGGCGTCGCAACGGCGGCAGAGCAATTGCACGTGGCGGTCACATCGGCCGCGGAAAACGCGCCGTTCTTCTCCGCAATGGAGCACGGTACGTTCAGCAAGCTCGGCCTCGATGTCAAGGTCGACGTGATGCCGAGCGGCGTCGAGATCTCGAACGCGCTCGCGAGCAACACCGTGGACGTCGGGCTCTTCGGCACCTTCCCCTTCCTGACCGCGGTCGCGCGCGGCGTGCCGGTCGTGCTGATCGGCCACACGTGGAACAACGCGCTCAACAATCCGCAAAGCGAGATCCTGTCCGTCATCGCGCGCGAAGGCGCGGGCGTGCCGGTCGGCGATTTGAAAGCGCTCAAAGGGAAGAAGGTCGGCGTCACGCGTGGCGCCGGTGGCGAGCCGTACATCGTGGGCCTGCTGAAGCAGGTCGGTCTTCAGCCCGATGACGTCACGCTGGTCAACACGGCGCCATCGAACATGGCGACCGCGCTCGCAAGCAAGGACGTCGACGTCATTACGTCGTGGGAACCCTGGCCGAGCGCGGCGCTGACCAAGGTACCGGGCGCGTACAAGGTGATCTACGGCGGGTGCAAGAGCTGCTACGACGCCGGCACGGTCGTGACCACGCGCAAGGCGATTCAGAACAAGTCCAAGGAGCTCGCGCTCTTCATCCAGGGCTATGCGCAGGCGCAGCACTGGGCACGGCTGCATCGCGACGAGGCGGCCGCGATCTCGACGCGCTGGATCCCGGGCATGGACGAGGCGACGCTCAAGCTCGCGTTCAAGAATTTGCCGATCGACGTGCGCCTGTCGAAGAACACGATCGACGGCTTCCGCGAGTACAGCATTCCGCTGCTCGTGCACGACAAGCGGATTGCGAAGGCATTCGATCCCGCGCCTGCGGTCGACAACGAGTTCGTCGCGAAGGCGGAGAAGGCCGATCCGGAGGCGTTTTCGGATTTGAAGCCCATTCCAATGGATAAGCGGTTGCCATAGGCGTTGCCTGGAAATGAAAGGCGGGGTGACGGATGAGGGGTGAGAAAGGAGAGTGTCTTCGGCGAAGCGTCTCGCTTGGCCACGCTCATCCGCCATCCCCCACGTCTCATCTCGCATTTTGCCTTCGATGAACCCCCGCCCGAACCTGCTCTTCCTCTTCTCCGACCAGCACGCGCGGCGCGTTACGGGTTGCTACGGCGATACGACGGGCGTCACGCCGAATCTCGATCGCCTGGCCGGCGAAGGCATCGTCTTCGACAACGTCTATTGCCCGTCGCCGCTTTGCGTGCCGAGCCGCATGGCGATGCTGACCGCGCGCCATCCATACGAACAGGAATGCTGGACGAACGACGACTACCTGCGCTCGGATGCGGCGACATGGCTGCACGCGGTCGGCGCCGCCGGCTACCGGCCGGTTCTCGCCGGACGCCTGCATTCGATGGGACCGGACCAGCTCCATGGCTACGCCGAGCGCATGGTCGGCGACCACAGCCCGAACTGGGGCGGCGTGCCGCGTCACGACCTCGGCGTGCTCGACAAGGCGAACGATCCGTGGCCCGAGAGCCTCGCGCGCTCCGGCATGGGACAATCGGCGTATCAGGTGAAGGACGTCGAGACGGCGAACGCCGCGTGCACGTATTTGCGCGACGTCGCGCAACGCAAGCGCAGCGGGCGCGACGAGCCGTTCTGCCTGACCGTCGGCTTCCTGCTGCCGCACCCGCCCTACGTCGCGTGGCGCGAGGATTACGCACGCTTCGACGGCCGCGTGGCGCCACCTTCGCATGCCACGCCGCCCGACAACGCGCATCCATGGGAAGCCTGGTGGCGCGACGATCGCGGCATCGCGAACGTATCGCATGACGATACGATGCGCGCGCGGACGGCGTACTTCGGCCTCGTGCACCGCCTCGATGCATTGATCGGCGCCATTCTCGACTGCCTCGAATCGAACGGTCTCGCCGACGACACGCTGGTGGTCTATACGACCGATCATGGCGACCATCTGGGCGAGCGCGGTTTGTGGTGGAAACACACGCTCTACGAGGAATCGGTGCACGTGCCGCTCATCGTTCGCTGGCCCGGCCGTCTCCCCGCCAGCGAGCGACGCGCGCAGGTCGCGAGCTTGATCGATGTGTCGGCGACGATGATCGACGCGCTCGGCGGCGATCCGTTGCCGCTTGCTCGCGGGCGCACTCTCCTTCCGGTCGCGCGCGACCCGAACGCCGAATGGCGCAACGAAACCTTTGCCGAGCATTGCACCGACATCGTTCCCGCGTGGACCGGCGGGCGTGCCACGCAGCAGCGGATGATTCGAAGCGGCCGCTTCAAGCTGATCTATCACCACGGCGACGCGGCACAACTCTTCGACCTCGAAGCCGATCCGCACGAGCGCAACGACCTCGTCGCCGATCCGCGTTACGCGCAAACGCGCGATCGACTGCGATCGAGCGTGCTCGACGGCTGGGACCCCGACGCGATCGCGGCGCGCATTCGCGAACGGCGGCGCGAAAAGGATGTGATCGATCGTTGGGCGCGCAACATCCGCCCGCGCGACGAGTACCGCTGGACGCTTCTGCCCGAGGACAACCGGCTGGAAGCAGTTCAGAGCTGATGAACCGGCGCTGGCCTCGCCTCGGGCTCGGTTGCGCGAGCCTCGGCACGCCCTCTCCTTCACTGTCCGACCGCGACGCGGAAGCCGTCATTGCCAAGGCGATCGAGCATGGCATCCGCTTCTTCGACGTCGCGCCGCTCTACGGCGGCGGCGTGGCCGAAGAGCGCCTCGGCCGCGCGCTCGCATCGCTTCCGCGCGACGACTACGTGCTGTGCACGAAAACCGGCGTCACGCGACCGTACGCGCAGCCGCCAATGCCGCCCGGCGCGACCCGCCGCCGCCAGTTCGATCGCTGGGACTACTCGGTCGACGCAACGCGCGCGTCGATCCAGGCGAGTTGCGCAAGGCTTCGCGTCGCGCGGCTCGACGTCGTCCATCTGCACGATGCCGAAAATCATCTCGACGAATGCCTGACGGCGTACGGCGAGCTTGCGCGGCTTCGCGACGAGGGTGTCGTGGGCGCGATCGGCATCGGCTCGAACCATGTCGAGCCGGTCCAGGCGCTATTGGCGCGCGCGAAGTTCGACGCGTTTCTGCTCGCCGGCCGCTACACGCTGCTCGACACGTCGGGCCGTGCATTGATCGACGACGCGCATGCGCGAGGCATCAAAGTCGTCGCCGGAGGGGTCTTCAATTCGGGCGTGCTCGCACGCTGGCCGCATCCTGCGCCGACGTTTGGCTACGAGCCCGCAAGCGACGGCGTGCTCGCGCGAACCGCGCAAATCGCCGCGATCTGCGAGAGGTATGAGGTACCCATTGGCACCGCGGCGCTGCAATTCGTGCTCGCCAATCCCGCGACCGACACCGTGCTGATCGGACCGCGAAGCGTCGCCGAGCTCGAAGCGAACCTTGCCGCCGTCGATCAACCGATTCCCGACGCATTGTGGGATGCGCTCTCGCGCGCGGTGTCGTGAGCGCCCGTTCGATGCGCATCGACGCGCACATCCATTTCTGGCGTCCCGATTGCGGCTTCGACAACCGGCCGATCGCGGATCACGCCGCATATCGGCGCGACTTTCTCCCATCCGATATCGAACCGGAGCTTGCACGATGCGGAATCGACGGCGTGATCCTGGTGCAAACCTGTCCGCAGGTCGAGGAGACGGCGTGGCTGGTCGAGCTCGCGAAGCAAAGCGAGTGGATCGTCGGCATCACCGGCTGGGTCGATCTCGACGATCCGCACTGCGATTTCGCGACGCTCATGTCGCAGCCGAAAATCGTCGGCATTCGCGCGCAGTTGCGACGTATCGCCGATCCGGCGTTCATCGAGCGGCCGCAGGTGCTGCGCAATCTCGGTGCCGCCCTTCGCGCGGGGCTCGGTGTCACGATTCTCGCCGAGCCTCGACACTATGCGAGCGTGACGCGCGCGCTCGAAGCACTCCCGCCGGGCCCTGTCACGCTCAATCATCTCGGCCTGCGCTTTGCCGATGCCGACGCCGTTCGCTGGCGCGCGGCCATGCGCGGTTTCACGCGACGCCGCGATCTCTTCGTGCAGCTCTCCGGACTGCCGTTCCTCTACGGCGAGCGCTGGCGAGGCGACGAGGCGCGCCGCGTGCTCGACGAGGCATTCGATATCCTTGCCCCTTCCCGGCTCGTGTTCGCGTCCGACTGGCCGATGCTCGTGCGCTTCGCGTCCTATGCCGAATGGGTTCGCACCATCGATGCGTTCCTGCTCGCGCGTGGCGCGCCGCGAAACGAGATCGACGCGATCTTCGCCGGCAATGTGCTTCGCGCGAACCCGCGCCTTACCCTTCCCTCGCCAATCGAGACGATGTCATGAAACGATCGCAAATCAACGCCGCCATCGCGAACGCCCACGAAGCGCTGCGCAAGCACGGCATCGGGCTTCCCGAATACGCGTACTGGTCGGCCGACGACTGGCGTCGCAAGGCGGGTCCCGAGCATCGCCGCATCTTCGAGAACATGCTCGGCTGGGCCTGCACCGACTTCGGCCAGGGCGACTTCGATCGCTGTGGCATCACGATGTTCGACGTGCGTAACGGCACGCCCGAGCCGAATCTCGGCACGCCATACGGCGAGAAAATTTTCGTGCTGAAGCCCGGCCAGCGCCTGCCGTTTCACTTCCACTACAACAAGACCGAGGACATCATCAGCTACGCCGGCGGGACGCTGATGATCGAGCTCTACAACGCGCGCGACGATGAGACGATGGACGAGACCTCGGCGGGCATCGTTCATTGCGACGGCGTCGAGAAGCGCTTCACCGCAGGCCAGGTCTTCGAAATACCGCACGGCGCTAGCCTGACGATCGTGCCGAAGCTTTACCACCGCTTCTGGGCCAAGGCAGGCGGTGACGTGCTCGTCGGCGGCGAGATCTCGACGATCTCGGTGCCGAAGACCGACAACAAATTCGTAGCCGGCGGCCGCCGCTTCGTGCCGATCGAGGAGGACGAGGCGCCGAGATATCTGCTCAACGTCGATTACGACAAGCTGCGTGAGGCGGCCTGAAATGGGTGACCGGCTCGCGGACCGCGTCGCGATCGTCACCGGTGGTGCCGCAGGCATCGGTGCGGCGATCGCGCGCGCATTTTGCGCCGAAGGCGCGCACGTCGTCGTCGCGGACATCGACGGCGACGCGGCACGGAAGACCGCGACGTCGATCGGCGATGATGCGTTGGCGATGCAGCTCGACGTCACGCGCGAGCCCGACGTGCAGCGCGTCGTCGCCGCGACGCTCGCGCACTTTTCGCGCATCGACATCCTCGTCAACAACGCCGGCATCATGCGCAAGGCCTACGTCGTCGACATGAGCGAGGCGCTGTGGGACGCCGTCGTCGACGTAAACCTCAAGGCGACGTTCCTGTGCTGCAAGGCCGTGCTCCCGGCGATGATCGAAAGGCGCGCCGGTCGCATCATCAATATCGCCTCGATCGCCGGCAAGGTCGGGGAGCCGACCGCAAGCGCGTACAGCGCGGCCAAGTTCGGCGTGGTCGGCTTCACGCGCTC
>DATFCW010000172.1:0-24753 GCA_035252665.1 Casimicrobiaceae bacterium
TCACGCGGTCGCGGTCGCCGGTGGATTCACGGCAGCCGCGCGCCTGTTGCACATCAGTCAGCCGACCGTCACCAATCAGGTGCGTTTTCTGGAAGACACATACGGCATCGAGCTCTTTCATCGCCGCGGACATCGTGTCACGCCGACGAAGCTCGGCGAGGAGCTTTTTGCGCTCGCTCAGAAGATCTTCGCGCTCGAGAGCGAGACCGTGCATCTGCTCGAGGATTCAGGCGAGCTGCGATCAGGTCATCTGCGCGTCGGCGCCGTCGGCCCGTTCCAGGCCACCGAAATGCTGGCGCGCTTCCATGCTCGCTTTCCCGGCATTCGCGTGTCCGTAAGTCTTGGCAATTCGCGGGCAATGCTCGATGCGCTCGTCGACTACCGCACCGATGTCGCGGTCGTCGTGCAACTGACGCACGACGCGCGATTCCATTCGATCGCCTGCGGGCGCGATCCGATCGTCATGGTGGTGAATCGCAGGCACCGCTTCGCGCGACGCAAATCCATCCTCATCGCCGACCTGGAAGGCGAAGGGATGATCGTCCGCGAGCCGGGCTCGACGACGCGGCAGGCGTTGGACGCTGCGCTGAGCCATGCGCGCGTAACGCCTCACATCGTGATGGAGATCGGGAGCCGGGAAGCCATACGCGAAGCAGTCATCAGGGGCGTTGGCATCGCGGCGGTCTCGGAAGCAGCCTACGTTCCCGATCGAGAAATTCGCATGGTCCGGATCGCGGATGCGCAAATGTTTGCGCATACGCACGTCGTGTGTCTAGCAGAGCGGCGCACGGCACGTCTGGTGAAGGCATTTCTCGACGTCGTGCACGAATTGCATGCCGGCCCCTTCACCGCCTTTGCGCCGAAAACACCCCTGGGATATCCCGCGCGAGCCGCAACGCGCGCTTCAACTGCACGGCGCTCTCGACTTCGAGCGTGAACGCCATTCGCGCCTGGTGATTGCGCGTTTGCGTGTTGACCGCCGTCACGTTGATCTTCTCGCGGGCAAGAAGCTCCGAGATGTCGCGCAGCAATCCCTGGCGGTCGGTCGCCTCGACGACGATGTCGACGGGAAACAGCTCATCGCGGGTCGCGCCCCAGTTCGCCTCGATCATCCGCTCCGGCTCGCGGCTCGCGGCGCGCGAAACGTTCGCGCACGACGCGCGATGAATCGTGATGCCCTTGCCGCGCGTGACGAACCCGACAATCGGATCAGGCGGCGCGGGCTTGCAGCAACGCGCGAGCCCGGTCAGCAGCCGATCGACGCCGACGATCAGAATGCCCTGTCCGCTTCCGGATGCGCGGCTGCGGCGCGTGACCACCTCGGGCTCCGCGGGTGATGCGGGCGCGGAGGCCACCGGCTGCGCAACCGCTGCGATCGCAGCTTGCACCTGACGACTGTTGATCTCGTCGCGCGCGAACGCCGCGAACAGATCCTCGGTTCTCGCGAATCCCGCCTTCGCCGCGACGGCGTCGAGCTTGAGCGCCGTCTGCCCGAGTCGCGCAAGCTCGCGCTCGACCATCGCGCGCCCCTGCGCGATCGTCTCATCGTGCTGCTGCGCCTTGAACCACTGCCGCACCTTCGCCCGTGCGCGGTGGCTCTTCACGTAGCCGAGATCGGGATTCAGCCAATCGCGCGACGGCGACCCTTGCTTCGCCGCGATGATCTCGACCTGCTGGCCGTTCGACAGCACGTAGTCGAGCGGCACCATCTGGCCGTCGACGCGCGCGCCGCGGCAACGATGCCCGAGGCTGGTATGGACGGCGTACGCGAAGTCGATCGGCGTCGCGCCACGCGGCAGGTCGACGACCTTGCCGTGGGGCGTCAGCACGTAGATCGAGTCGGTGAAGAGGCTGCTCTTGAATGCCGAGAGCCAATCGCCGGTGTCGGCGACCGCGTCCTTCCAGTCGAGGATCTGCCGCAGCCATGCGATCTTGTCATCGAAGCGCGGATCGCGCCGCTCGGCGCGCGCATCGCCCTCCTTGTAGCGCCAATGCGCGGCGACGCCGTACTCCGAATGCCGATGCATTTCGCGCGTGCGGATCTGCACTTCGAGCGCCTTGCCTTCGGGGCCGATTACCGCGGTATGGAGCGACTGGTAATTGTTCGCCTTCGGTTTCGCGATGTAGTCGTCGAACTCACCGGGCAAAGGCGTCCAGAGCTGATGAACGATGCCGAGCGCCGAATAGCAGTCGCGCACCGAATCGACCAGGACGCGCACCGCACGGATGTCGTAGAGCGCGTCGATGCCGATCTGCTTGCGCCGCATCTTGTTCACGATGCTGTAGATGTGCTTCGGCCGGCCGCTCACGTCGGCATCGAGCCCGGCTGCATGCAGCTCGCGCGACAACGTGCGTGCGACCTCGCCGATGTAGCGCTCGCGGTCGAGCCTTCGCCCGTCGAGCAGGCGCGCGACGCGCTGATACTCGGTGGGCTCGAGCGCGCGTAGCGACAGGTCTTCGAGCTCCCACTTGACCTGCCAGACGCCGAGACGATTGGCGAGCGGCGCATAAACGTCCATCACCTCGCGCGCGGCTTTGGCGACGTGAGTGCCGGCGATGCTCGATGCCATCAGGTAGCGCAACGCCTGCGTCCGCTCGGCGAGCTTGATCAGGACGACACGGATGTCCTCGACCATCGCGAGCAGCATCTTGCGCAGGTTCTCCGCCTGCGCCGTGCGTTGCTCGGACGTGCCGGTGACAGGCGCAGTCTGGACGCTGTTCATTCTCGCAACGCCTTCGACGAGCGTCGCGACATCAGGACCGAAGGCCGAAGCGATCCTGTCGCGCTCGTATTGCCCGGATGCGGGGAGCCCGATCAGAAGCGCGGCGGTGATCGAGTCAGGGTCGAAGCGCTGCGCGGCGAGGATGGTCGCCGTACCGAGTGCGCGCGCCATCCACGGCTCGCCGTCGTCGGTAGCTGCGCCCCCGACCCGCTCCTGGGCAACCTCGTAAGCGGCAAGGAAGCGCTCGCGGTCAGCATCGCCATAGATCGACGAGAGCGAGTCGAGCCAGGCGCCGAGCGCCCTGGGCGCAGCGTGCGTGACGGCAACCATGTCGACTATATGGGGCCGGCGAGACCGATTCCGCTGTCCGCGATGTGCGCGCGGATCACGCTTTCGAAGTGCTGGTCCTGCCGCATCCCGAGCGTTCGCGCCGCCGTTGCCTCGAACCTCGCCGGCCAGGTCGAGACGATTCGATCGATGGCCGCATCGTAATTCCAGCGCACGCGGGCCGCGACCTCGTCGCCGGCAACGCGCCGCAGGCAGTCCACCATCTGTTCGACCGCCACGCTGATGCCCGGCAGATTGATCGACCGCGAGTATGTGAACCCTTCTGCCGGCGCTTCGTGACCGCGGATGATGTTGTCAACCACGGTCGCGGGCGATGCAAGCCACATGCGAGTCGTTCGCGCGACCGGGCAGTCGACGTCGATGCCGGCGAGCGGATCGCGGATGATCGAGCTCGCGAACGACGATGCTGCCTTGTTCGGCTTGCCAGGACGCACGACAACAGTCGGCAGGCGAAGCGAGCGCCCGTCGATGAATCCCTTGCGGCTCATGTCGTTCACCAGCAATTCGCCGATCGCCTTCTGCGTTCCATATGACGTTTGCGGCATCAACGGCGCGTTGTCCGGCACCGGATCGGGAACGGCGCCGCCAAAGACGGCGAGCGAGCTCGCGAATACGAACTTCGGCGGCGCAACGCATGCTCGACAGCGCTCGAGCAGCGAGCGAGTCGCATCGACATTGACGCGCATGCCGATGTCGAAATCGGCTTCGGCCTCCGCGCTGACGATCGCGGCGAGATGAAATACGCTGTTCGTCTCCGGCGTGATGACCGAGTCGACGCTGTCGGTCTCGCTCAAGTTGCCGGCCATAGTGCGCACGCGTTCATCGGTCGATGGCGGCGGCGCCGCGATATCGGCCAGCACGAGCTCGCGCACGGGACGAAGGTTGCCCCGCGAATCCGTGAGCGAGCCGCGCGCCAGAATCGCGCGAGCAAGCCGGCTGCCGAGGAAGCCGGCGGCGCCCGTGATGACGACGCGCATTAAAGTCGCAGGCCGGCGGCGGCCGCGATCGCGTGCGCGAGCGATTCGGCGTGCTGGTCGGCGAGCGTTCGCTCGCGTGCCTCGACCATCACGCGAAGCACCGGCTCGGTTCCGGAAGGCCGAAGCAACACGCGCCCCGCTGCGCCGAGCGACGAGATCGCGAAGCGCTCCGCCTTGATGACGGCCTCGTTGCCGCGCCAGTCAAAGTCGCGATGCACGGGAACGTTGATCAATCGCTGCGGGAAGAGCGTTACGGGCGCAGCCGCTTCGGCGAGCGTCGTCTTCTGCTCGATCAATGCGCGAAGCACCGCGAGCGCCGCGATGGTCGCATCGCCCGTGGTGTGCTTGTCGAGGCAGATGATGTGGCCCGAGTTTTCGCCGCCGAGCTGCCAGCGCTGCTCGACGAGCTCCTCCAATACGTAGCGATCGCCCACCTTCGCGCGCATCAGTCGGATCCCGGCCTGCGACAGCGCGTGCTCGAATCCGAGGTTGCTCATCAGCGTCCCCACCACACCGCCGGCGAGCACGCCGCGCCGCTGGTAGTCGCGCGCAACCACGTACAGGAGCTGATCGCCGTCGTAGAGACGGCCGTCGCCGTCCGCCATTACCAGACGGTCGCCGTCCCCATCGAGCGCGACACCGAAGTCGGCGCCATGCGTTCGCACCTGCTCGGCGAGATGCGACGGGTGCGTCGCGCCGACGCGTTCGTTGATGTTGACGCCATTGGGCTCGTCGCCGACAGCGACGACGTCGGCGCCAAGCTCGTGAAATACGGGAGGCGCGACGTGATACGCGGCGCCGTGCGCGCAATCGACGACGATCTTGCAGCCGCGCAGGTCGAGCTCGTTCGGGAACGTACTCTTGCAGAACTCGATGTAACGGCCCGCCGCGTCGCCGACGCGAAACGCCTTGCCCAACTTTTCGGACGGCGCGCATGCGAGCGGACGCTCCATCTCGCGCTCGATCGCGAGCTCGACGTCGTCGGGAAGCTTGGCGCCGCCCGATGAAAAGAACTTGATGCCGTTGTCGTCGAAAGGATTGTGCGACGCGCTGATCACGATGCCCGCCGACAGTCGAAGCGCGCGCGTCAGATAAGCGATCGCCGGCGTGGGCAAGGGCCCGCACAGGTACACGTCGACGCCGGCGGCGGACAAGCCCGCCTCGAGCGTGGCTTCGAGCAAGTAGCCGGAAATGCGCGTGTCCTTGCCGATCAGCACCGCGGGGCGCTCGCCGCGCGCGCCGTCGGCCGCGGCGAGCGTGCGACCCGCCGCCCAGCCGAGCTTCAGGATGACGTCGGGCGTGATCGGCGCTTCGCCGACGCGCCCGCGAACGCCATCGGTGCCGAAGTAGTGCCGCTGCCGTCGAGTCTTGCCGCTCATCGTTTTGTCCGTGGAATCGTCGCCGGCGCTATTTCCAGGATGCAATCGCATTCCATGCGGCGATTGCGTCGACCGTCTCGCGCACGTCGTGCACGCGAAGCAGGCGCGCACCACGCGTTGCAGCCGCCAGCGCTACCGCCACACTTCCGGCGAGGCGCTCGCCGATATCGCGCCGCCCGGTGATCGCTCCGATCATCGATTTGCGCGATACGCCGACGAGCACGGGAAAACCGGAAGCAACAATCTCGCCCAGGTTTTGCAACAGGTCGAGATTATGCGCGAGCGTCTTGCCGAAGCCAAAGCCGGGATCGACGACGATGCGATCGCGAGCGATGCCCGCATCGATGCAGGCTTGTGCGCGCTCGCGCAAAAAGGTGCACACGTCGTAGACGACATCTTCATACATCGGCGCGTGCTGCATCGTGCGCGGCTCGCCTTGCATGTGCATCAGGCAGACGGCGGCGCCGCTCGCCGCGACGACGTCGAGCGCGCCCTCGGCGCGCAACGCACGAACGTCGTTGATCATCGACGCGCCAGCCGCGAGCGCTTCGCGCATCACATTGGGCTTCATTGTGTCGATGGAGACGCAGGCGCCGTCGCGCGCGAGCGCTTCGACGACGGGAAGGACGCGCGCCAGCTCTTCGCGCTCGTCGACGGGCATTGCGCCGGGACGGGTGGATTCGCCGCCGATGTCCACGATTGCGGCGCCGTCGTCGATCAGTTTGCGCGCATGGGAGATGGCGGCGTGGATGTCGGAGTGTCCGTCGCCGGAGAAGGAGTCGGCGGTGATGTTGACGATTCCGACGACGCGTGGCGCCGTCACGTCGATCTCATGGTTTCCGGCTCTGAGGATTGCCATCGTGTCTTCTTCTGCACAATTTCCAGTCTAGCGACGGATTTTCTCTCAGTGCGGCAGCGACGAAGCGTCGTGCGCGCGCAATCCGGTGCACTGCATGGACTCTGCTACGCATCGGCACCCTGCGTCGATGGCGACGGGCCACGGGCGGCAAGCGCGACTGGGAGTGCCGGCCGTAGCGGGTGGCGCGCCCGAGGGAGTGCGTGTTTGCCGACCGATTTGGCGCGCCGGGTACCCGCAGGCCGGCGTTTACGGACTCGGAGCGCGGGACGCGCGTGGCCCGTCGCCAAAAACGAAAGAGGTGCACGTCACCGCACACCTCTTTGCATCTGCTCTGCGCCAGCGGCCTACGAGTCGAGCTTCGACCGCGCCGGATTCGCCGACGGCGCCGTGCCGCCCATCGTTCCCGGCGCGATCGTCGTACCGCTCGTCGGCGGCGGCACCGGCTTCGGTGGCCGCGGCGGCTTGCCCGCCATGATGTCGCCGATCTGCTCCGCGTCGATCGTCTCGAACTCGAGCAGCGCCTTCGCCATCGCCTCGACCTTGTCGCGATTGTCCTCGATCAGCTTGCGCGCGAGCGCGTATTGCTGATCGATGATGCCGCGAATCTCCGCGTCGACGTTTCGCATCGTCTCCTCGGACATGTTGACCGTCCGCGTGATCGCTCGACCGAGGAAGATCTCGTTCTCGTTGTCGCCGTACACCATCGGACCCATCAGGTCGCTCATCCCGTAGCGCATCACCATGTCGCGCGCGAGTTGCGTCGCACGCTCGAAGTCGTTCGAGGCGCCGGTCGTCATCTGATTCATGAACACTTCTTCGGCGATGCGTCCGCCGAACAGCACCGCGATCGTATTCAGCATGCGCTCCTTGTCCATGCTGTAGCGATCGTTCTCGGGGAGTTGCATCGTCACGCCGAGCGCGCGCCCGCGCGGGATGATCGTCACCTTGTGCACCGGATCGGTCTTCGGCAGCAGCATCGCGACGATCGCATGGCCGGACTCGTGATACGCGGTGTTGCGGCGCTCGTCCTCCGGCATCACCATCGAGCGCCGCTCCGCGCCCATGATGATCTTGTCCTTGGCGCGCTCGAAGTCGAGCATGTCGACGAGGCGCTTGTTGCCGCGCGCCGCAAAGAGCGCCGCCTCGTTGACGAGATTCGCGAGATCGGCGCCGGAGAATCCGGGCGTGCCACGCGCGATGATGTCGGGCTTGACGTCGGGCGCCATCGGCACCTTGCGCATGTGCACGAGCAGGATCTGCTCGCGACCGCGAATGTCGGGCAGCGGGACGACGACCTGGCGATCGAAGCGGCCCGGGCGCAAAAGCGCGGGATCGAGAACGTCGGGACGGTTCGTCGCGGCGATGACGATCACACCGGCGCTTCCCTCGAAGCCGTCCATCTCGACGAGGAGCTGGTTCAGCGTCTGCTCGCGCTCGTCGTTGCCGCCGCCAAGCCCCGCGCCGCGCTGCCGGCCGACCGCGTCGATTTCGTCGATGAACACGATGCACGGCGCGTTCTTCTTCGCCTGCTCGAACATGTCGCGCACGCGCGCGGCGCCCACGCCGACGAACATCTCGACGAAGTCGGAGCCCGAGATCGAGAAGAACGGCACCTTCGCCTCGCCGGCGATCGCCTTCGCGAGCAGCGTTTTGCCTGTGCCGGGCGAGCCAACCATCAGCACGCCGCGCGGAATGCGACCGCCGAGCTTCTGGAACTTGGACGGGTCGCGCAGGAATTCGACGAGCTCGCCCACTTCCTCCTTCGCCTCGTCGCAGCCCGCGACGTCGGCGAACGTGATCGTATTGTTCGACTCATCGAGCATGCGCGCCTTGCTCTTGCCGAAGCTGAACGCACCTCCCCTGCCACCGCCCTGCATCTGTCGCATGAAGAAGATCCATACGCCGATCAGGAGAAGCATCGGGAACCACGAGATGAAGATCTGCGCGAGGAAGCTCTGCTCTTCTTCGGGGCGCGCCTCGACCTTGACCCCGTCTTTGACGAGATCGCCGACCATCCAGATGTCGCCGGGGCTGTAGGTGACGTAGCGCTTCTTGTCGGTGGAGACCCACTTGATCGTGCGCCCCTCGACGGTGGCGGACTCGACGCGGCCGTTACGCGCCTGCTCCATGAAATCGGAATACGCGACCGTGTCCTTGGCCGCTTGCCGCGAGTCGAACTGCTTGACGACCGTCAGCACGACCAGCCCGATGACGAGCCAGATTCCGATGTTCTTCAACAAATTGTTCAAGCAAAAACTCCTGACAGGCGGTGGTTCTTTCCGGTCTCCCGCGTACCGTGCGCCTTTCGCGCAGTCGCCGCTTCCCGCGCGGCCGACGTCATTTTACCTTCGATTCCACCGCGAGCCGCCGTTCTTTCGGCGGGCGAAGCATACCGAAACGTATTGCAGTCGCGTTTTCGATCGGTTGTCTCCCGAAAGCGACAGCTCAGCTCTCGTTTCGAAGGCCCCGCGCCACGACATACAGTTCCCTGCTCCGGTCACGCGAGGCTTTCGGCTTGCGCACACTTGTCTTGGCGAAATGGGCGCGCACCTCGTTTTCGAACGCCAAAAGCCCTGCTCCTTGAAATGCCTTGACCACGAGATCGCCGCCTGGTTGCAGATGTGTACAGGCAAAATCGAGGGCAAGCTCGGCGAGACGCACACTTCGGGCCTGGTCCGTCGCGCCGATGCCGGAAAGATTGGGCGCCATGTCCGAGAGGACAAGGTCGGGCGCCGCTCCCTCGAGCGCCGACTCCACCGCGGCAAGGCCTTCCGGCTGCTCGAAGTCGCCCTGGACGAACCGCACGCCCGCAATCGGTTGCATGGGCACAAGATCGATCGCGACGATTCGCGAATTCGCTCCGAGCGCCTCTCGCAGCACCTGCGACCAGCTCCCCGGTGCGGCGCCCAGGTCAACGACGGTCATTCCCGGACGAAGCAGCCGATCCCGCGACACGAGCTCCTTCAGCTTGAAAGCCGCGCGCGATCGATAGCCAAGGCGCGTTGCTTCGCGAACGTACGGATCGGCCAGGTGCTCGTGCATCCACGCCTTGCTGAAGCGATGCTTCTTTCCAGCGGCCTTGAGCGGCGAAGTCACGGAAGTAGAATCGATCGAACTTGGTCGACACGTGGCCCCATGAAACCGCTCGACCCGGCGCAAACGCGCGCGCTACGCGCCAAGGCGCATCACCTCGATCCCGTCGTGGCGATCGGCCAACATGGTCTCACGCCGGCCGTGCTGCACGAGATCGACGTCGCGCTTCGCGCCCACGAGCTCGTGAAGGTGCGCGTGATCGGCGACGATCGCGAGGGACGCGAAGCGTTGCTCGCGAGCATCTGCGCCGAGCTCGACTGCTTCCCTGTGCAGCAGATCGGGAAGCTGCTCGTGCTGTGGCGGCAACGCGAGGACGAGAAGGAAACACTTGCGCGGTCCGCCGCGGTTCCCCTTTCCCTGACGCGAGGAACCGCCGGCAAGCGTACTCGCAAGGTTCCGCGTGCGCCACGCGGCGTGCCGCGCGCCTCGTTGCCGCGGCGCCGGCGGGGCGTTTGACGAGGCTTCGGCGATGATCGACCTCGGCCACCTCGAACCGTCGATGCCAAGGGCATCGTCTCGCCGGAAACCGCCGACCATGCGGCCGACGACCGATCTGCTTCTCGTCCCGCTGTTTGGTCTCGCGGGTCACGCTTTCAAGAAGCTCGACTATCCGATTGCGCCACTCGTGCCGGCCATGGTGCTCCGGCCTTGCTGCTATTGTGCTGGCGCAACCGCTGGGATGTGGCGGCACGTGCGCCCTCGCGGACGTGACGTGGAAGCACTTGGGCAACGAGGAAGCGATGGCGCAAAGCGGCAGGAAGTTGCGTAGCCAGGCGTGGTTCGCGCGCCAGGACAAGATGGGGTTCTACTACCGGTCCTGGCTCAAGAACCGCGGCTTTCCCCAGGACCAGTTCGACGGCCGGCCGGTGATCGGCATCTGCAACACCTGGTCCGAGTTGACGCCATGCAACTCGCACTTCCGGACGATCGCCGAGCACGTGCGCTTCGGCGTGCTCGACGCGGGCGGCTTTCCGCTCGAGTTTCCGGTGATGTCGCTCGGCGAAGTGATGATGCGGCCGACCGCGATGCTGTATCGCAATCTCGCGTCGATGGACGTCGAGGAATCGATTCGCGCCAACCCGCTCGACGGCGTCGTGCTGCTGATGGGCTGCGACAAGACGACGCCGGCGCTCCTGATGGGCGCGGCGAGCGTCGACATCCCGACGATCGGCGTGTCGGGCGGGCCGATGCTGCGCGGCATCCATTGCGGCAAGCCGATCGGCTCGGGCACGAACGTCATCTCGATGAGCGAGCAGCTGCGCGCCGGGCAGATCACGCTCGCCGAGTTCCACGAGGCCGAGGCTGACATGCACCGCTCGCACGGCCACTGCATGACGATGGGAACGGCCTCGACGATGGCATGCATGGTCGAGGCGCTCGGCGTCGGCATGCCGGGCAATGCGGCAATTCCCGCTGTCGATGCGCGACGAAACCTCGTTGCGCGCGAAGCCGGCCGGCGCATCGTCGAGCTCGTGAAGTCCGAAACGAAGCTCTCGCAAATCCTGACCCGCGAAGCGTTCGAGAATGCCGTCCGCGTGAATGGGGCGATCGGCGGATCCACGAACGCCGTCGTGCATCTCATCGCGATCGCGCGGCGTATCGGCGTCGACCTCTCGCTCGACGACTGGGATCGGCTCGGTCGCGGGATGCATTGCCTCGTCGACATCATGCCGTCGGGGCGCTACCTGATGGAGGATTTTTTCGAGGCGGGCGGCCTGCCGGTCGTCATCGGCGAACTCACGCGCCACGGCCTGTTGCACGCCAACGCGCTCACGGTGAACGGACGCACGATCGGCGAGAACAATCGCGACGCGCAGTGCTGGAAGCCGGACGTGATCCGCACCTTGGCTGCGCCGTTCAAGCGCGATTCGGGGATTGCGGTGCTTCGCGGCAATCTCGCGCCGGACGGCGCCATCATCAAGCCATCGGCGGCCTCGCCGCATCTGATGCGCCACACGGGCGCGGCCGTCGTGTTCGAGTCGATAGAGGATCTGCACGAGCGCATCAACGACGACGCGCTGGCGATCGATGAGAACTCAGTGATGGTGCTGAAGTACTGCGGGCCAAAGGGCTACCCCGGCATGGCCGAGGTAGGCAACATGCCGCTGCCGCCAAAGCTCCTTCGGCGTGGCATCACGGACATCGTGCGCATCTCCGACGCGCGAATGTCCGGCACCGCGTACGGGACCGTCGTGCTGCACACGGCGCCCGAGTCCGCGGCCGGGGGACCGCTCGCGTTCGTGCGAGACGGTGACTTGATCACGCTCGACGTGGCAGAGCGTCGTTTGCATCTGCACGTCGACGATGCCGAGCTCGCCAAACGCCGTGCAGCATGGGCGCCGCCTGCGCCGCCGATGGCCCGCGGCTACGTGAAGCTCTACGTCGATCACGTGCTGCAGGCGAACGACGGCGTCGATCTCGACTTCCTGGTCGGACGAAGCGGCGCAAAGGTGCCGCGCGACAATCACTGAGGCGCGACTGCTCCGGCAGGTTGCCTCCGGTCGGCGCTTCAACTGCCGTGCAGGTCATGCACCTCCGGGAAGAACAGCACTTTCCACGAAGACGGATCGGCCTTGAGCTGCCCGACCTGGTGCATGAAGTCGGCGGTCTTCTTCACTGCCTGCGGCGTCAGCGTAATCCTGATCTGGGGATCGTTCAGGATCTTGTCGATGAAATCGACGCTCTCCTTGCTTTCCGATTCCTCGATGTAAATCTTTGCCGCAGCCCGCTTGTCCTCGTTGATGAGGTCCGTTGCCTCCTTCTGCGCGGCAAAGAACGCGTTGTAGACCTTGGGATTCTCCTTGCGAAACGTCGACGTCGTCCAGGTGACGAGAAACGTTGCCGGGCCCGTCACATCGTACGAGTTCAGTATCGTATGGATGTCGGGATGTTGCAGCTCCATGTACTGGAACGGCGGCGACGTGAACTGGGCCGTGATGTCCTTCTTCGACAAGAGCGCCGCCATGCCCGCCGGATGCGGCAGGTTGACCATCATCGGATCGAAATGGCGATAGTTGTCCATGCCGTAGAGCTTGGCCGCCTCCATCCACAGTACGATCGTCTCGATCGACGATCCCGCGCCCGCGACGGCGATGCGATCCTTGCTCGTCAGGTCCCGAACCGACTTGATCGCGGGATCGTTCGTATTGATGAACATCGGCATCGAGCACAGCGCAGCGATCGCCTTGACGCCATCACGGCCACGCGTCCTGTCCCACATGATGAGGAAGGGCGCCACGCCGCCGGCGGCAAAGTTGAGGTCGCCCGAGAGCAGCGCATCGTTCATAGCCGATCCGTTGGCGAGGCGCGCCCAGGTCACGGTGGTGTGCGCAAGGCCCTCCTGCTTCAGATGTTTCTCGAACAGCTTGTCGTGCCGCATGACCGAAAGCGGCAGGTAGCCCACACCGTACTGCAGCGCGACTTTCACCTCGCTGACTTCCGCCGCTGCCTGCGGTGCGACAGCGACGGTGCCGAGACAAAAGGCAAGAATCGCGCAAACTGTTTTGCGTCGGATCACGTCTCCTCCTTCCTCGTCGTGGCAATGGCGGCGCAAGCGTACCGCGCGCATGCCCTCTTCTATTCGCGTCGCAAGCCCGTTTGCGGCATGAGGCACAAAGCGGGCGACGCGCTACTTTAGGCACATGGCAGCGAACATGGTTTCGCAATCGGGATCGCGATCGCCGCCTCGACGCCTTGCACCTCACATACGATGAAGCTGCATATCCTGTCCGATTTGCATCTTGCCCAGGCCGAGTTCGCGTGGCCGCCTGCCGATGCGGACGTGGCCATTCTCGCCGGCGACATTGCGCGACCTATGCAAGCGGTCGCGTGGGCGGCGTCGCTCGAAAAGCCGGTGCTCTACGTGCCGGGCAACCACGAGTTCTACCGCGGAAGCATCGATGGCACGCTTGCAACGCTTCGAGAGCTGTGCGCGGGGACCGACGTCCGACTTCTCGACGACGACGAAGTCGTGTTGCATGGCGTCCGCTTCCTCGGAAGCACGCTGTGGACGGACTTCATGCTGTACGGCGAGCCGCGACGCGAAAGCGCCATGCGCGAAGGGGAGCGCTTCATGAACGACTTCTCGCGGATTCGCCAAACCGAGACGTCGCCGACGCCGTTCACCCCGGAAGACTCGGTCGCGCGCTTCGCGATGCACCGCGCGTTTCTTGCGCGAAAGCTCGATGAGCCGTTCGCCGGCCCGACCGTTGTGATCACCCATCACGCGCCATCGCCGCGCAGCATTCATCCGCGCTTCGTCGGCTCGCCGTTGAACCCGTGCTTCGTTTCGGATGTCGAGGGGCTGATGGGTGCGGCGCGTGCGCGGCTGTGGGTGCATGGGCATACGCACGACAGCTTCGATTACGTGGTGAACGGCACGCGTGTAGTCTGCAATCCGCGGGGCTATGCGAAGCACGGCGTCGACGAGAACGCTTGCTTCGATCCGGGCTTCGTCGTCGAAGTGGTGTGACGCGGCGCGCGAGCGTCGGCATGCCGCTTTCCTGATTTCCTACACGCATCTCGGCCCGCACCCGATGGCCGCGCGATCGCGGGCACGGCACCTTACGTCAGACACTGTCTGTGGGGTGAACGGACGCAATGAAACATCGAGCATGGCTCTTCGGCCTCGTCGTGGTCGCGAGCGCTGCGGGCGCGCAGGACATTCACAAATGCGTGGGCGACACGGGCGTGGTTGCCTATCAGAACGTGCCCTGCAGCCGCGGACAGGTCGACGCGGGCCTTTTGAAGCTCCCCGATTATGCCGATCCCGCGAAGCGCGACGGCGCATCGGCGCCGCCGTTGGATGATGTGGCGGCCCCGGCGAGCGCCGCGCCGTCGCCTGCCACGCCGTTTCCGTCAACGCAGGACGCGCAGAACGCCTTCCCCTTTCGCACGACCATCCGCCTTGGCATGACGGACGACCAGGTGCTGAACATGCCGGGGTGGGGCGTACCAACGCGCATTGTCCGTAACGGTCGCCATCGCGGATGGCGCGAAGAGTGGACGTACGAAGCCGGCGATCAATATCGGCAACTGTCGTTCGTCAATGGACGACTGGAAAGCATAGGGCGCGAGATGGGGCCTTACGCGGCGTGGAGCGACGCAAGCATGTCGTAAATTCGACTGCCGAATGCCCCCGCGGGCATAGAGCGGCACGTTCGCTGCACCGGCTGCTTGCTGCATGTTTAGCTCTGATGCCAGGCCACTTGCTCATTCATACCGCACGCCCACCACCTCGTAGTTTCGCAACCCTGCCGGCGCCTGCACCTCGGCCGTGTCGCCTTCGGTTTTGCCGATCAGCGCGCGCGCAATCGGCGAATTCACCGAAATCTTGCCTTCTTTGATATCGGCCTCGTCGTCGCCGACGATCTGATAGGTGCTGCGCTCGCCGCTGTCGAGATCTTCGACGTCCACGGTGGCGCCGAACACCACGCGGCCGTCGGCATCGATTTGCGCGGGATCGATCACCTGCGCGCTCGCGAGCTTCCTTTCGACCTCGGAGATGCGACCCTCGATAAAGCCCTGCCGCTCCTTCGCGGCGTCATAGTCGGCGTTCTCGGAAAGATCGCCGTGCGAGCGCGCGTCCGACAGCGCCTGGATCACGGCAGGACGATCGATCGTCTTCAAACGATGCAACTCGGCCTTGAGGCGCGTCGCGCCTTCGACGGTCATCGGTACCTTGTTCATTTCGCGTCACCAGAAAAGCGAACGACCGGAAGCGGAAACCGCTCCCGGCCGTACCTTTCAGTTTACGCGAATTTCGGCGATCGTGCGAGTGGCGCCCTCGATGCGAGGTTGCTTGCGACCAGCGCACCGATCACGAGCAGCGCACCGGCAAGTTCCGCGCGCCCGAACCGTTGTCCCTGCGCGATGCCGATCGCGAACGCAACGATCGGCACGAGATTGATGAACAGGAAACCGTTCGCGGTGCCGAGCGCGGCGATGCCGCCGTTCCACGCGAGCACTGCAAGCACACCGGCCGCGAGCGACAGGTACGCGATGTCGAAGCCAGCCGACCCGACGGCCGCCATCGCAGGCAAATGCGCGGCACCCGCGAGCGTTGCAACGAGCGTGACCGCAACGATCGACACCGTGCCAAGCGCCATGCTGATCGCCGTATAGCGAACCGTGCTGAATTGCGGAAATGATTGCGCGCCCATCGTGTATCCGATCCAGCAGACGACGCCGGCAAGCACCAGCGCATCGGCGAAAAGTCCACCACCGAGCACGGCATGCCAATGACCTTTGGTGACGACGAGCACGACGCCCGCGAACGCGATCGCCATCGCGAAAACGACCGCGCGGCTCGGCCGTCGTCCGTAAGCGAGCCACCCGATCATCGCGCCGATCAACGGCAACAGCGCGACGATGATCGCGGCATGCTCGGGACGCGAGCGCGCGAGGCCCAGATAGCCGAGGATGCTGAAGCCCGCGAAACCCAGCGTGCCGCGGAACCAAAGGCTCAGGACTGCGCCGTCGAACGACAATGCCTTGCGTCCTTCGACAAGCCATAGGATGGCGAGCATCGCCAACGAGGCCGGCGCGTAGCGCAGCGTGCTCAGCCAATACGCATCGATCGAAGCAAGCGCGCTCTTCGCAACCGCGAACATCGCGCCCCAGACGACTGCGGTGAATACGAGCATCGCGATACCCCGCGAAGTTACCCTCGATTGCATTTCGATTTCCTCCCCACGAATGACGCTGACGCATGGCTCGTGCAAAGACGCGCGTCGATGCACTTGATGATCGTCGGAAAGAGGGCACGCGACAAACGATATCGGCGCACGCCACGCATGCGCCGTGGGAATGCAAGAACGCCGGCCGCGCAACCTACGCGGCGGAACGTTCAGCGAATCCGATGCAACGCCTGCAGCGAATATGGCACGAGCTCGCGTACGTGCTCCATGCCGATGGCGGCGGCGCGCGCGCCAGCGAGCGTCGTGAAGGTCGGCACTTCAGCGTTCAAGGCCGCGCGACGAATCGCATAGCTGTCGTGAATGGCCGAGCGCTTTTCCTCGACGGTGTTCACCACCATCGCGATTTCGCCGTTCACGATCATGTCGACGATGTGCGGCCGTCCTTCGGCGACCTTGTTGACTGGCGTCGCCGGAACGCCCGCAGCGTTCAGTGCCGCCGCCGTGCCGCGCGTGGCGATGATGCCGTATCCGAGCTCATGGAGCTTGCGCGCAACCTCGATCACCCGCGGCTTGTCGGCATTTCTCACGCTCACGAACACGTTGCCCGATTCCGGCAATCTCACGCCCGCGCCGAGCTGACTCTTGAGGAACGCTTCCGCAAACGTCTCGCCGACCCCCATCACTTCGCCGGTCGATTTCATTTCCGGACCGAGAATCGTGTCGACGCCCGGAAACTTGATGAACGGGAAGACCGCTTCCTTGACTGAAAAATGCCGGGGAGCGATCTCTCTCGCAACACCTTGCGCCGCAAGCGACGTACCGACCATGCAGCGCGCGGCGATCTTCGCAAGCGGTCGCCCGGTGGCTTTCGATACGAAGGGCACGGTGCGCGATGCGCGCGGATTCACTTCGAGCACGTACACGACGGGCCCGCGCCCCTCTTCGTAGCGAATCGCGAACTGCACGTTCATCAATCCCACGACATGCAGCTCGCGCGCCATCGCGATCGTCTGCCGCCGCAGCTCGTCTTCGAGCACGCGCGAGAGCGAATACGCGGGGAGCGAGCACGCGGAGTCTCCGGAATGGACACCCGCTTGCTCGATGTGCTCCATGATGCCGCCGATGACGACGTCGATGCCGTCGCTGACCGCATCGACGTCGACCTCGATCGCGTCGTTCAGAAAGCGGTCGAGCAGCACCGGGCTGTCGTTGCTTACCTGCACCGCTTCCTTCATGTAGCTCGCGAGATCTCGCGGGTCGTGCACGATCTCCATGCCGCGACCGCCGAGCACGTACGAAGGCCGCACGACAACCGGATAACCGATCGCTTCCGCGGCCGCGAGCGCCTCGGCCTCGGTGCGCGCCGTGCGATTCGGCGGTTGCTTCAGGCCCACGCGATGCAGCATCTGCTGGAAGCGCTCGCGATCCTCGGCCATGTCGATCATGTCGGGTGAGGTGCCGATGATCGGCACGCCGTTCGTCTCCAGATCGCGCGCGAGCTTGAGCGGCGTCTGACCGCCGAACTGCACGATCACGCCCCATGGCTTCTCGACATGGACGATCTCGAGCACGTCCTCGAGCGTCAGCGGCTCGAAATACAGACGATCGGATGTGTCGTAATCCGTCGAGACGGTCTCGGGATTGCAATTGACCATGATCGTCTCGAAACCGTCCTCGCGAAGCGCCATCGCCGCGTGCACGCAGCAATAGTCGAACTCGATGCCTTGCCCGATGCGATTCGGTCCGCCTCCCAGCACCATGACCTTCCTGCGATCCGAAGGCTCGGCTTCGCATTCGTCCTCGTAAGTCGAATACAGATACGCCGTGCGCGTTGCGAATTCGCCCGCACACGTGTCCACGCGTTTGTAGACGGGTCGAATGCCCAGCGCATGCCGGCGCTCGCGCACGTCCTTTTCGGCGGTCTTCAGAAGATATGCAAGGCGACGGTCGGAGAACCCCATGCGCTTCAGCCTGCGCAGATCGTCGGCTGCGATCGCATCGAGCGAGCGCTTCTCGATCTCGAGCTCGACGTCGACGATTTCCTTGATCTGCGAGAGGAACCAGCGATCGATCTTCGTGTGCGCGTAGAGCTCGTCAATGCCCAT
This sequence comes from Casimicrobiaceae bacterium, assembly GCA_035252665.1. Taxonomy (GTDB): domain Bacteria; phylum Pseudomonadota; class Gammaproteobacteria; order Burkholderiales; family Casimicrobiaceae; genus VBCG01. The sequence goes on from DATFCW010000172.1 coordinate 18,123, forward strand.
GCCGATGCCGAACGCATCGGCGACATAGAAGATGCGTTCGGCGCGCGGATAGGCGAGCTCGTCGGCGATCGTGTCGGGATCGACGGTCCTCAGGTTGAAGCCGTCGACGCCGATCTCGAGTCCCCGGAGCGCCTTCTGCAGCGACTCCTGGAACGTGCGCCCGATCGCCATCACTTCACCGACCGATTTCATCTGCGTCGTCAGGCGATCGTCGGCCTGCTTGAATTTCTCGAATGCGAAGCGCGGGACCTTCGTCACCACGTAATCGATGGTGGGCTCGAACGATGCCGGCATGAAGTGGCCGGTTTCGGAGCCGGCTATGTCGTTCGCGAGCTCGTCCAGCGTATAGCCGACGGCGAGCTTGGCGGCGACCTTCGCGATCGGAAAGCCGGTCGCCTTCGACGCGAGCGCGGAGCTTCGCGACACCCGGGGATTCATTTCGATGACGATCATCCGGCCGTCGTCGGGATTGATCGCGAACTGCACGTTGGAGCCGCCGGTGTCGACGCCGATCTCGCGCAATACCGCGATCGATGCATTGCGCATGATCTGGTATTCCTTGTCGGTGAGCGTTTGCGCCGGGGCGACGGTGATCGAATCGCCGGTGTGCACGCCCATCGGATCGAGGTTCTCGATCGAGCAGACGATGATGCAGTTGTCCTTGCGATCGCGGACGACCTCCATCTCGAACTCTTTCCAGCCGAGCAGCGACTCCTCGATCAAAAGCTCGTGCGTCGGCGAGAGATCGAGTCCACGCTTGCACATCTCGACGAACTCGTCCCGGTTGTACGCGATGCCACCGCCGGTGCCGCCGAGCGTGAACGACGGCCGGATCACGGCGGGAAAGCCGATCCGCGATTGAACGTCAAGCGCCTGTTCGACGTTGTGCGCGATGCCCGAGCGAGCAGAACCGAGGCCGATGCGCGTCATCGCCGCCTTGAATTTCTCGCGGTCCTCGGCCTTGTCGATGGCCTTCTTCGACGCGCCGATCAGCTCGATGTCGAATCTGGTAAGCACGCCTTCGCGCGCAAGATCGAGCGCGCAATTGAGCGCCGTCTGCCCACCCATCGTCGGCAGCAGCGCGTCAGGACGCTCGCGCTCGATGATGCCCGCGACCATCTGCCACGTGATCGGCTCGATGTAGGTGACATCCGCCATCTCGGGATCGGTCATGATCGTCGCCGGATTCGAATTGACGAGGACGACGCGATAGCCTTCCTCGCGTAGCGCCTTGCACGCCTGCGCGCCCGAGTAATCGAACTCGCACGCTTGGCCGATGATGATCGGGCCCGCGCCGAGGATGAGGATGGATTCGATGTCGGGCCGTTTGGGCATCTTCACTTCAAAAGCGGGAGAGAGGTGAGGGTCGAGGGAGGAGAGGGGCTAATCGATTCGGCAGCGACATGGCGCATGAGCGTTCGACACCCGGTAGCTTCGCAGCGGAGGAGGAACAGACGCGCGCCCCTCATCCCCCACCCCGCTTTTCCAGCATCTTGACGAAACGGTCGAAGAGGTAGCCCAGATCATGCGGCCCCGGGCTCGCCTCGGGATGCCCCTGGAATGCGAAAGCCGGGCGATCCGTGCGCGCAATCCCCTGCAAGCTTCCGTCGAATAGCGACACGTGCGTGATGCGCACATTCGGCGGCAGCGTCGACGCATCGACCGCGAATCCGTGATTCTGGCTCGTGATCACCACTTGCCCGCTGTCCTTGTCGAGCACGGGATGATTGGCGCCGTGATGGCCGAATTTCATCTTCACGGTTCGTGCGCCCGACGCAAGGCCCAGCAACTGATGCCCGAGGCAGATGCCGAACGTCGGGATGCCGCGATCGACGATCTCGCGAATCGCCTCGATCGCATAACCGCATGCCTGCGGATCGCCGGGCCCGTTCGATAGGAACACGCCGTCGGGCGCCATCGCAATGACGTCACGGGCCGACGTCCGCGCGGGCACAACGGTCAAGCGGCAACCGCGCTGCGCGAGCAGCCGAAGAATGTTGTGTTTCGCGCCATAGTCGTAGGCAACGACATGAAAGCGCGGCTCGCCCATCGAACGATAGCCGCCATCGAGCGCCCATGTAGCTGACGTCCATTCGTACGACGATTCGCAGGACACGATTTTGGCAAGATCGAGACCGGCCATCGAAGGCGCGGCCCGCGCCCGTGCGATCGCGCGTTCGGCATCGGTCTCGCCAAGTGCAGCCGCCGCGGCGATGCAACCGTTTTGCGCGCCGCGCTCGCGCAGGATCCGCGTCAGCTTTCGTGTATCGATGTCCGCGATGCCGACGACATTGGCGTTGTGAAGCCACGTCGACAGGTCCTCGGCGCTGCGCCAGTTCGACGCAACCCTCGGCAGGTCGCGAATCACGAGCCCTGCCGCAAAGATGCGCCGCGACTCCGCATCTTCCGCGTTGACGCCGACGTTGCCAATGTGCGGATAGGTGAGCGTCACGATCTGGCCCGCGTACGACGGATCGGTGAGGATCTCCTGATAGCCGGTCATCGCGGTGTTGAACACGACTTCGCCTACGGCGTGTCCCAGCGCGCCGATTGCCTGTCCGCGAAAGAGCGTTCCGTCGGCCAGCGCGAGGAGCGCCTGCGGCTTGTCAGCGAAGAGCGTGCGCGTCGAAGCAGCCGACGTTTCCGGGGCGTTCATGAAAGCCGTTTGAAAGGGCAGCGATCGAAAAGACCGCGCGGTTGCCGGCGCGCGACGGACCGTTGGATGTGCGAGCGGGGAAGGTGTGGGCCTTCCCCGCTTCGACCCGCGCAATTTTAGCCGATTCGCGCGCCCGCGGCAAACGTGCTAGCGCGACTTTGATTCCCGAATGCCGAGCACGTCGGCCATGTCGAAGAGACCATGCTCACCTCGTGCGCGATGCTCGACGACGAATCGGGCGGCGCGAAGCGCACCCGTAGCGAAGTTGCGCCGCGACGTCGCGCGATGCGTGAGTTCGACGCGCTCGCCGGCGCCGGCAAAGACGACGGTATGTTCGCCGACGACATCGCCGCCGCGCAGCGTCGCAAATCCGATCGCGCCCGCCTTGCGCTCGCCGGTGGCGCCTTGTCGGGCGTACACCGCATGTTCGCGCAACGGGACGCCCGCACCTGCCGCGGCGGCCTCGCCGAGCGCGAGCGCGGTTCCGGACGGTGCGTCGACCTTGTGCCGGTGATGCATCTCGAGTATCTCGATGTCGAATGCGGGTCCGAGCAGCATCGCCGCGCGCTGCACGAGGTCGGCAAGCACGTTGACGCCGACGCTCATGTTCGCGGCGAAGACAATGGGAATCGTGCGCGAACGCTCCGCGATCTCGGCCTTGCCTGCATCGTCGAAGCCTGTCGTACCGATGACGGCGCCGACGCGCGCCTTCGCACATTGCGCGAGATGCGCAAGCGTGCCAGCGGGTCGCGTGAAGTCGATCAGCACGTCCGCGTCGGCAAGCGCGGCCGCAACGTCGGACGTGATCGGCACCCCGGTCGCGCGCCCCGATCGTTCGCCTGCATCGATGCCGATATCCGGGCTCTGTGGCACATCGAGCGCGCCGCTCAGCACGAGATCGTCGGCTTCGAGCATCGCGTCGATCAGCGCCCTGCCCATGCGACCGCCTGCGCCCGCGACGGCAATGCGCGGGGCGGACGGATCGCGCGCGGACCCGCTCATCGCGCTATCGAAACACGTCGAGCAGACGCTGCCAGAAGGTCTTCTCGCCCGGCGCGTTCGACGGCAACGCCTTCTGCGCCGCCGACTGATTGAGCTCGACGACCGTCTCGGGCAGCTTGTCGCCTTCCCAGCGCGTCACCTTCCCGTCGGCGAAGTACACGGTGAAATTGCGATGCTCCAGAACCTGTCCTTGCTTCGTGTACTCGTAGACATAATCCCAGCGATCGGTGCGAAACGGCGATGCGATGAGCGGCGTTCCGAGAACCTGGCGCACCTGCGGCTGCGTCATCCCGACCTTGAGCTTGTCCACCATGTCCTGCGATAGGTAGTTGCCCTGGTTGATGTCCATCTTGTACACGCCGAGCGAGCGCCAGGTCGGAACGTAGCGATCGAAGGTGGCGCAACCGGATGTGAGCAGCACGAAAAACGCGGGCAGAAGAATGCCCGCCCCGGCCCTGGGACCGGCGCGACAAATCGATCGCGACACTATGGGAATCATCGAGGCAAATGGCTATTATAGCTACGTAAATCCACCGGAAGCATCGCGTTTCCGTCCGATTGGCTCGAAGCGCGAGGGTATCCAATGACCACGACCCACGATCTCAAGAGCGCGGGCCTCAAGGCCACCGTTCCGCGGCTCAAGATCATCCATCTTTTCGAGACGTCGAAGGTGCGGCATCTCACCGCCGAGGACGTCTACAAGCTGCTCCTCGCGGAAGGGCTCGACATCGGGCTCGCGACGGTCTACCGGGTGTTGACGCAATTCGAGCAGGCGGGCCTGCTCGTTCGGCATCACTTCGAGTCGGGCAAGGCGGTGTTCGAGTTGAACGAGGGAAAGCACCACGATCACCTCGTGTGCCTGCAATGCGGGCGCGTCGAGGAGTTCTACGACCCCGAGATCGAGAAGCGGCAGACGAAAGTCGCCAAGGACCGCGGCTTTGCGATCAGCGAGCACGCGCTTTATCTTTACGCCGACTGCACGAAGTCCGACTGCGTGCACAAGAAGCGAAGCGATCCGAACTGACGTTTACGCGCGTCCTAGACGTCGGCCGTAGTATCCGCCGGCGGCATTTCCGCGATTGCAACCGCTTCGCGCCGATTGAAATCGGCAAGTCGGAAGCCAAGCGCGAAGAGCGTCGCGAAATAGGCGAGTCCGCCTCCGCCGATGACGAGCGCCAGATGCCCGATCTTCGACAAAGCGCGCGCGCCGAGCCATGAGGCATCCGAGCCCGCGAGCCACGAGACGACGAGCGCGAGCACGGCGCTCGCGACGCAAACCTTCATGAAGAACGCGAGCCAGCCGGGCCGCGGCTTGTAGAAACCGTTGCGAAGCAAAAGCGTCAGGAGGAGCGTGGCGTTGCAGCACGCGCCGATGCTCATCGCGAGCGTCAGGCCGGCTTGCTGAAGGCCGAGCGGCCACGCGAAGATGACCGCCAGCGTCTGGGTGAGGACCACGGTGAGCGATGCGATCTTGACCGGGGTCTTCATCATCTGCCGCGCGTAGAAACCCGGCGCGAGAATCTTCACCAGGACGATCCCCGGCAAGCCGACGCTGTAGCCGAGAAGCGCCGCGCGCGTCTGCATCACGTCGTTGACGCCGAAGCGCCCGTATTGATAGAGCGTCGACACGAGCGGCAACGCGAGAATCGCAAGCGCGATCGCCGACGGCACCGCCATCAAGATCGCGAGCCGCAGGCCCCAGTCGAGCAGCGACGAGTACGCGTCGTGATCCTCGTCGCTGTGATGCTGCGCGAGCGAGGGCAGCAGAATCGTGCCGAGCGCGACGCCGAGAAGCGCCGTGGGAAACTCCATCAGGCGATCGGCATACGTGATCCACGAGATGCGACCGTCGCCGAGCAGGGCCGCGAGCTGCGTGTTGATGAGTGCCGATATTTGTGCGGCCGATACGCCGAGCACCGCCGGACCCATCGCGCGCAGGATCCGACGCACGCCTTCGTCGCGCCATGCGAACGAGGGCTTCGGCAGCATGCCGATCGAGAGCAATGGACGAATCTGCAGCACGAGCTGCGCGAGCCCCCCTATCGCGACTCCGATCGCGAGCGCAACAATCGGCGGATCGACGAAGCGCGCGAGCACGATCGCCGCGCCGATGATCGACAAGTTGAGCAGCACCGGCGTGAACGCGGGTATCGCGAAGCGGCGAAAGACGTTCAGCACGCCGCCGGCAAGCGAGACGAGCGAGACGAACAGGATGTACGGAAAGACGATCCTGATCATTTCGGCCGTGAGCTCGACCTTGCCCGGTGTTCGCGAGAATCCGCCGGCAAGCACGTAAACGAGCCAGGGCGCCGCGAGCGAGCCGACGATCGATAACCCGATCAAAATGACGGCGAGCAATGTGCCGACATTGCCGACGAGGGTGCGCGTGGCCTCGACGCCGCGCTTGCGTCGATACTCGGCAAGGATCGGCACGAAGGCTTGCGAGAACGCGCCCTCGGCGAACAGGCGCCGCAGGAGGTTCGGCAACCGAAACGCCGCCTCGAACGCATCCATCTGCAGGCCCGCGCCGAAGATGGTTGCCTTGAGCGTTTCGCGAAGCAGCCCCGTGATGCGCGACAGCAGCGTCATTCCGCTGACCGTCGTCAGGGTGCGAAGGAGATTCAATTCTTACGCGCGGCTCGCGCCTGGCTCGCGACAACGCGCACGGAGCGCCTTGTCGTGGAAGCGGAAATCGCGTATTATGCCGCCTCTTTTCGCGAGCGCGCTGAGTCGTGATCGAGCACGAACGCGTTCCGCGAGCCGTTTCAACTCCGACGCGAATACGCAACCGGCGAGATTCGCCGACGAACACCGGATCGAACGAACATGGCCAACACGGCACAGGCGCGAAAGCGCGCTCGCCAGGCGGAGACGACGCGCCAGCGCAATGCGAGCCAGAAATCGGCGCTGCGCACCGCGGTCAAGAAAGTGAAGAAGGCAATCGCCGCTGGCGACAAGGCAGCGGCGACTACG
>DATFCW010000173.1:0-7658 GCA_035252665.1 Casimicrobiaceae bacterium
TGGAAGAGCGACAGTTGCCCGGTGAACCCGAAGATCAGGTTGAAGCTGACCGCGAGAATGCCGACGAGGTACGTGAAGATCAGGATCGTGAGCACGACGTTGTCGTGAACGACGAGCGGCACGAAGAAGAGTGGAATCGCAAGGAGGAACTTCATCGCGGCGCGAAGAGCCCGGCCGGCCGCAGCAGCAGGATCAGCACAAGGAACACGAGCCCGTAGGCGTCGTTGTACGCCGAGGGAAGGAAGATCGACCCGACGCCCTCGGCGACGCCGATGATGATGCCGCCGGCAAACGATCCCATCACGCTGCCGATGCCGGCGAGGATCGCCGCCTCGACGCCCTTCAGGATGTACGCGCTTCCAATCTCCGGCGTGATCGAATAGAGGCTTGCGTACAGTGCGCCGCCGAGCCCCGCGAGCGCGGCCGAGTACGCCGCGACGCCGGCCTGCAGCACGCCGGTGCGAATGCCCATCAGCGACGCGGCCTCCGCGTTTTGCGCATACGCGTACGCGGCGCGCCCCGCCCACGTGCGCGTCAGCGCGCCGTAGGTGAACAGGATCACGAGGAGCAACACGACGAAGACGACGGCCTTCATCTTTGGCACGACCACACCGCCGAGGCGCAGAACGCCTGGCAACACGTAGTGCAGGTTCTGCGGCGTCGTCGTCCAGATCATCAGCACGATCGCCACGATCACCGAGATGAGCCCGATCGAGACGATGAGCCCGTTGATCAGGTTGTTTCGCGTGAAGCGGAAGAGCGCCTGATCGACTGCGAGTCCGATCAGCGCGATGCACGCGACCGCGAGCGGCACGGCAAGCGGATACGCGATGCCGATGCCATCGGTCAGGTACCACGTGACGTAGGCGCCGAGCATCATGAACACGCCGAGGGCGAAGTTCACGATGCCCGTGATGCCGAAAGTCAGCGTGACGCCAAGCGCGATGATCGCGTAGAGGGTTCCGACGATGACGCCATTCAGCAGCTGCCCGACGACGAGCTGCAGCATGCGCTACTTGGGCTGCTCGTGCGTCACGCTGATCTTGCCGCCCTTCTGCACGTCCACGATGTCGAAGTTGAAGATTTCCTCGCCGGTCTTGTCGTAGCGGATCTTCCACAATCCGTCATAGGTGAAGCTTTCGAGCGCGGCCTTCACCTTCGCGACGTCGTCGACGGTGCCGGCACGCTTCATCGCTTCGACGAGCATGTAGACGTGGTCGTAGCACGACGAAGAGCAGAGCGGCGCCTGGTCGTAAGGAAAGTCCTTCTTGTAAAAGGCCTTGTAAGCCGCGACGAACTTCGCGACCTTCGGCTCGCTCTTCTCGGCCTCCTCGAAATACTTAGGGATGTAGGCGATGTAATCGTCGATGTAATCCTTGTTCTTGAGCGCGGGTCCGAGCGAGCCGCGCACGAGCCAGAATTTGGTGAGCCCGAGCTGCGTCGCCTGCTGCACGATGTCGTAGAGCACCGCATCGGTGTAGCCCGGAAACAGATAGTCGGGCTTGCCGGCGCCGATCTTTGCGAGCACCGCGGAATAGTCCTTCGTCCCCGGCTCGAACCAGTTCTCCTCGAATGCGATACCGGCGTTCTTGAAGGCTTCGCGATAAATGTCGGCCGCAACGTGGCCGAACGCATCGTTCTGCATCAGCATCGCGACCTTCTTCACGCCTTTCTTGCGCAGGTCCTCGACCATCAGCGTGCCGAAGCCACTGGGCCCGGCATCCCAGTTCCACGTCCGCATCAGATAGTCGTTGCCGGGCTTGCCGAGCTCGTAGTGGATCTGCGTCGCGCCGCCCATCAGCAGGAACTGGCCGTTGTGCTGCTTCGCGTAGCCTTCGATGCCCTTGAATATGTTCGTCAGGAACGGGCCGAACACGTACTTGACCTTGTCTTCCTCGAGCATCTTCTTGAGCTGGATCAGCGCCTGTTGCGGATTGCCCTGTGTGTCGGGATTGATGAGCTCGAGCTTGTAGGTCTTGCCGCCGACCTGGAATCCACCGGCCTTGTTGATCTCGTCGACCGCCATGCGCATCCCCTGCGACGACATCCAGCCGTAGGTGTTGAGCGGGCCGGTTTGCGCCTCGATCTCGCCGATCTTGACGACGTCCTGTGCGTGCACCGCAGCCGTGCAGGCCACGGACACGATCGAAACCATTGCCGATTTGATGATGGCTGTCGCGAGCTTCATGTCTCCTCCATTCGAGATTCGTTGTACTCCCTCGATACCACGCGCATGCGGCGCAGCATTGTCGCAAATCGCCCCAGCGGGGCGTTCACATCGCCGTCGCCGCGGCGCGCGCCTCCTTCTGCTGCAACGCGAAAATCGACGTGTAACCATGCGACCAATCGGGCGGGATCTCGCATGGCTCCGCGTCGATGTGCGCGTAATGCGCGCGATTGCCACGGATCAGCGCGCCGTCGTATTGGCACGACGGGATCGGATTGGCCGTATACGGAAACGCGTCGGCGGACGACAGCACGTAGAGCAGCAGCGGGCGCCCGCGATCGGACGTGTTGACCGGCGATCCGTGCACGGTGCGGCAGTTGTGAATCGTCACCGAGCCCGCCGGTCCGACCATGTACTTCGCGGCGCGAACGTCGATCGACGCCACGTCACGGTCGTTGAGGCAGCCGATCCAGCGCCCGGTATCGTCGTACTGCGTGCGCATCGGTAAGCGATGGCTGCCGGGAAGGAAGCCGACCGGTCCCTGGTCCATTTCGCAGTCGTACAGGTACGTGCCGACGGTCAGCGGCGAATAGTTCGTGTGGGGCCAGAACGAGATGTCGTAGTGCCACTTGACCTCTTCGCCGCCTTTCGCCCATTTGAAGTTGAGCTTCGACTGATGGTATTTCACGTCAGGGCCGACGAGATCGGCGACGATATCGCCGATCTTCGACTGCACGAGGTAGTCCCAGAAGGCGGGGTGCTGGTCGACCGGGCTCGACACGCGACGAAGCCGGGGATTCGCCGGCGTGTGATCGGGCTCGAGGTCGAAGACTGCATCCGATTTCGTGATCGCTCGGCTACGCTCGACCAGATCGTCGGTGGCGGCGCGCAGCTTCGCGAGCCAGTCCTTGGGAACGATGCCTTCGAGCAGGATGAAGCCATCCTCGAAATAGCGCTCGCGCTGGCGCTGAGAAAGAACGCGCGGGGGAAGGGACAATACTTGTTGCGGTGTCATGGCAAACCTCGTAACGATTCAGGTTGAACGATTCGGATCATCGATGTATCCCAGTTTGGGGTCAGAGACGAAACTCACGATTGATGCGCGAGCCATATCGGCTTGGTGGAGTTTCGTCTCTGACCCCAAACTGGTCCAGGCATGTTGCGTGTAACGCTCATGCGACACCGACGACCGTTGCGCGCGTGAACTTTTCGATCTCGTCGATCAGATGATCGAGCGCGCGCGCGGCAGCGCGCTCGTCGCCCTTCGCGATCGCGCGCGCGATGTTCGCGTGCAACTTTGCCGTCGCCGGCATGTCGGCCGCTTCCTGGTAGTGGAGAAACCAGAAGCGGCGCGAAAGCGAGTGCATCAGCGCCATGGCGCCCGCGCCGAACTCGTTGCGCGCGGCCCTCGAACAGAGCTCGTTGAACTCGCGGTCAACGCGCATGAAGGTCGTCTCGTCGTTGGTGCGCGCGGAACGCTCGAAGATGCGCGCGATCTCGGCGAAACGCGCTCGCTCCTCCGGAAGCGCGCGTTTGGCAGCGCTTCGCGCGATGAGCCGCTCGACTTCGCGGCGAACCTCGAGCAGGCGAAGCTGGCTCTTGACGTTGATCTCCGTCACGAGAATGCCGCGCCGCGGGAGGATCGTGACGAGGCGTTCGCGCGCGAGGCGTTGGAGCGCTTCGCGGATCGGCGTGCGGCCGATCTTGAGCGCCTTGCTCAAGCTCGCTTCGGAGACCGCGCCGCCAGGCGGCAGCTTCAGCGTGACGATCATTTCCTCGAGGATCGAATACGCGCGATCGGTTAGGCTCCGCTCGTCGATGGGCGAACGGGCTTCCGTCGGCACAGCGTACGTCCCGCTGCGGACGTTCGGCGCTCGACGATTCACGTAGGTCGACTTCGCGCCGGACTTGGGCGATCGGGCGACCGACGTGCGTTCTCTGCCATCATGCATGCTTGCGCCGTTCCACCATGTCCAGAAACGCTTCGTACTCGCGCTCGTCGACCGAGTAACTGTGATCGTCGTCCGGAAAGCTGCCTTCCTTCACTTCCGATGCGTATCGGCGCAAACCATCGACGGCGACTTCGGTGAGGTTCGCGTAGCGCTTCGTGAACTTCGGCTTGAAGTCGGTGAACACGCCGAGCAGATCGTAGGAAAGCAGGATCTGGCCGTCGCAGCCGGCGCCCGCGCCGATGCCGATCGTCGGGATTTCGAGCTGCTGCGAAATCACGCGCGCGATCTTCGCCGGCACCGCTTCGAATTCGAGCATGAAGCAGCCGGTGTCCTGGATCGCGAGCGCGTCGGCTAGGATGTTCATCGCCGACGCCGCGGTGCGGCCCTGGATCCTGAAGCCGCCGAACATCGCGATCGTGTGCGGCGTAAGCCCGATGTGCGACGCCGTCGGGATGCCGGCGTCGACGAGCGCCTTCAGGATGTGCGCCTGCGATCGTCCACCCTGCGGCTTCACCGCATCGCACGCCGATTCCTGCATGAACCGTGTCGCGTTGACGAGCGCGCGATCCATGGTGTTGTAGCTTTGATAGGGCATGCAACCGAGCACGAAGGTGTTCGGCGCGCCGCGCCGCACCGCCGACGCGTGCATCACCATCATGTCCATCGTCGCCGGAATCGTGCTCGGATGACCGTGCGCGACCATCGCGAGGCTGTCACCCACGACGGCCACGTCGATGCCTGCCATTTCGGCCCAGCGCGCCGACGTGTAATCGGGCACCGACGTGTAGACCATCTTCTCGCCGGTTTTCTTCGAGTCGCGGATCTCGCCGATCGTCCGCTTCTTGCGCTCCTTGCTTTCCATGCGTTCGTCCTCCGATGTTCTCCGTCATGCCGGCAAGGCGGCGAGAGCGTCGGTCGGTTCCGCGCGCGGCTCGCCGTCGAGGTCGGCACCGTCGCGATCGAGCAGTGCACGTAGCGATGCACCGTCGATGTCGCGGGGTGCAATGCGTTCGCGCACGGCGAGCGCCGCTGCATGGCCGATCGCGTGTCCATAGCCAAAGCATTGCGCGGTCACGCGCGCCGATGCCATCGCCTCGTGCTCGGCCGACAGGCATCGTCCCGCAACGAGCAGCGACTCGCCTTCGCGCGGCACGAAGCATTCGTACGGAATCTCGTAATAGTCGTCACAAAGCCACGCGAGGCGCGGCCGTGCGCCGGCGTGCAGCTCGATTGGCCACGCCGAGCGCGCGATGCCGGTCGAAAACTTGCGTCCGCTGACGACGTGGTCGTTCGCGAGCGTGCGCACACCCTCGATCTGCCGGCTTTGCCGCACGCCGACCTGCACGCCCGTATCGTTGACGAAGCTTCGTTCGCAGCCGGCGAGGTGATCGCGGAAGAAGCGCGCGTATTCGAGAACCTGCTTGCGACCTTCGATCTCGGCTTCGGTGAAGTCGCGCTGCCGCAAACTATTGAGCTCGCGTCCGTCGGCGCCGACGATGCGCGTGCAATTGCAGAGCAGCTCGCCCGGCCGCGGCGTGACGAACAGGAACACTTTCGCGCGCGGCAGCCGATACGTTCCGGCGGCGTTGACTTCGACGATCTTGCGCGATACGGCGTCGCCCATGATCGCGTCATCTCCCTGTGCGGCGAGGAAGCGCGGTACGTCGACACCTTGCAGCCGGAAGATCATCGTCGGGTTCTGCACGACGCCGTCTTGTCCCACGGTCGTTCCGAAGCCCGCCATCGCGGCGATGTCCGCGTCGCCACTTGCGTCGATCGTGACGGTCGCCTCGATCGCGATCTTGCCCTGCTTCGCGTGCACCTGGATGCCGGCGATACGGACGCCACCGTCGAGCAGCACGTCGGTGGCGAGCGCATGGAACACCACGCGTACGCCAGCCTCGGCGAGGAGTCCGTCGGCAATGGTTCGCCATTTGAACGGATCGTGAACGAGGCTCCACGTCTTGCCGTAGCGAACGGGCGCCGTGAGGCCGCCGGCGGCGCGCATTCGCGTGGCGAATTCGGCGGCGAATCCATGCACGAGCCGGCGAGGCGGAGCGTGCGGCGATTCGCTCGCCATGTACATGCCGCAGATGGTTCCCGACATGCCGGCGACCGCGCCGCCGCCGCAGAAGCCGTAGCGCTCGACGAGCGTCACGGCGACGCCTTGGCGCGCCGCCGTGACGGCGGCCGCGACGCCCGCCGCGCCTCCACCCACGACCAGCACGTCGGTCGAAAGCCGCTCGGCCGGCCGGTGGTCGACGAGATCGCTGCGCATTGACAGTCCTCCTGATCGACGACTAATATATCAGCCGTGACGAGCAGCGTGCAAGCGAGGAGGGCAAAGCGATGATGACCGAGCGCCAGCGCAGGTTCCGCGAGCAGTACGTCTCCAACATCAGCCCGCTCTACAACGGACTCGTGCACATCGGCGTCATGTATGCGGCGGGCATCGCCGCGATCGCGTGGTGCGCGACGCGCCTTTCACATCCGACGTGGGAATGGCTTTTCATCATCCCGACGTTCATCGGCGGCAACTTCTGCGAATGGGCGCTGCACCGGTACGTGATGCACCGCAGGATCGACGTCTATGCGCTGCGGGCGATTTACGAGCGGCACACGCGGCAGCACCACCAATACTTCACCGACAACGACGTGACGCACGACACCACGCGCGAATTCCGCATCGTGTTCTTTCCCTGGCGCGTGTTGATGGTTCTCGGCGTGTTCGGGACGATCCTCGGATTGCTGACCGGGTTCATCGTGAATGCGAACGCCGGATATATCGTCTTCATGACGATGGTCGGCTACTACATGACCTACGAGACGTTCCACTATTGTTGCCACGTTCACGACAACGCATTCGTGCGCCTGATGCCGTTCATCAACACGATCAGGCGACATCACAAGGCGCATCACAACATGGGGATCATGATGCACTTCAACATGAACCTCACGTTCCCGATCGCCGACTGGGCGCTCAACACGAGCGACCTGCGCCGGGGACTTCTCGGCCATCTCTTCAACGGCTACGACGAGAGCCACATGAAGCCGGAGCTCGCGCCGATCATCGCGCGATTTCGCACGAACGAAACGCAGGACGCGCGCGTAACGCTCGACGGACCGAAGCTCGAGTCCGACGAGCTTCGCACGATGGCGAGCGTCGGCAGCTACGTCTGATCGTTCGTCTGCCGCACGCCGATTGCGCGCGGGGCGAGCGTTACGCCGGCTGGTATGGCGATTGGCGAGAAGCGTTGAGTATCGCGGGGTCGCGGCTTGCGTTAGTCGCTTACGTCGCGCACCCCGCGGGCGCCGGACCGACACGAGTGAGGTTGATCATGCCCGCGTGGCCCGCGCTGCTGCCGCCGGTGAAGTTGAAGGTCAGCTGCGCCGACGTGCAGCTCGCGAACGTGATCGTCGCCGTACCGACGGCGTTAGTCGCTTGCGCTGCGGGCGTCGGCGTGTCGAACACGCCGCCGGTCGTTTCGTACAACGTCAGCGGCGCCGTATGGGTGGCGGCGGTGAACGTGCCCTGTCCG
>DATFCW010000174.1:0-24541 GCA_035252665.1 Casimicrobiaceae bacterium
GCTCGACCTGCTCGTCGGTGAGCTCGAATGCGCTCTCGATCGACGCATTGGCGGTCGCTTCGGCATCGTTCTTCAAGCGATCGAACATCTCGGAGATCTGCGGCAAAAGCGCGATGCGCTCCGATTCGACGAGCACGCGGATGAAATTTCGTGCGTCGCCGGCGAACCGGTCGCCGCCGATCGAAAGGAACAGCGATTCCTTCGCGGCCGCGTCGAGCCGCGGATTGTCGAGCGCCTGCGCAACGCGCGGATCGCTCGCGACGTTTGCCGCGAAGCGCAGCATGTCCGACCACGCGGAGAGCGTGTTCGCGTCGCGTGCGACCTCGAAGGCCGCCTCGGCGTAGGGACGTGCGATGGTGGCGAGCTCGGCCATCTTTTTTACAACTCGCGGCGAATCGATTCGAGCAGGTCGGCGTGCGCCTTCGGGTCGATCTCGCGCTGCAGGATCTTCGACGCGCCGGCGACCGCGAGATCGGCAACCTGATTGCGAAGCTGCTCGCGCGCGAGCTGATATTCCTGCGCGGCTTCGGCTTTCGCGGCGGCGATGATGCGTTCGCGCTCCGCGTTGGCTTCGACCTTCGCCTGGTCGATCGTTTCAGCCTTGAACTTCTCGCCGGTCGCGACGATCTCGCTCGCCTTCGCACGCGCATCGTCGATCATGTCGGCAACGCGCTTTTCGGCGTTCACGAGCGTCTGGCGCCCGAGCTCGCCCGCTTGCAGGCCCTCGGCGATCTGCCGCTGGCGCGTCTCGATCTGGGTCATCATCCAAGGCCAGATTGCGCGCTGGCAAAACCAGATGAACAGGCCGAAACCGATGGCCTGCATGATCAGCGTCAGGTTGATGTTCATGACGGCCGTGCTATCCGGTCAGGCCGGGAGGAACGAGCGGATTGCTGAACGCGAACAGCATCGCGATGCCGAGGCCGATGATGAACGACGCGTCGATCAGGCCCAGCAGCAGAAACACCTTCGCCTGCAACTGCGGCATCAATTCCGGCTGGCGCGCCGCGCCTTCGAGAAAGCGCGAGCACATGATGCCGACGCCGACGCATGCGCCCAAAGCGCCCAGTCCGATCATCAGGCCGATACCGACGCCGGTGTAGCCCTGAAGAATGGCGAGCGCCTGCAGTTTGTCCATGAAATTTTCCTTTCGTTTCGCGGGTTTTACACAAGAGAAGCGCCAATCGAATTCCACGAGCGGTCAGTGATGCTCGTGCGCCATCGCGAGATACACGACCGCCAGCATCATGAAGATGTACGCCTGCAGCAGGATGATCAGCACCTCGAAGATCGACCAGCCGAGATGCAGGAACGCGCCGAAGACCACGCCGATCCAGCCCGACGCACCGAGCATCGCGATGACCAGGAACATGATCTCGCCGGCGTACATGTTTCCGAAAAGACGCAGCGAATGCGATAGCGTCTTCGAAACGTATTCGATGAAGTTGAAGAGCAGGTTCAGGATCCACAGAACCGGATTCGCGCCGAACGGCGCGCAGAAGAGCTCGTGAATCCAGCCGCCGAGACCCTTGATCTTGATCGCATAGAAGATCGACAGGCCGAGCACCGCCAGCGCGAGCGCGAACGTCGTGTTGACGTCCGCCGTGGGAACGACGCGGAAATAAGGCACGCCGATCAGCTGCATTCCCTTGGCCACGATGTCGAGCGGAAGCACGTCCATCGCGTTCATGAACAGCGTCAGCACGAACGTCGTCAGCGCAATCGGCGCGATCAGGCGCGTCGTGCCGTTGTAGACGCTCTTCACCTGGCCATTCACGAAATCCAGGAACCATTCGACGAACGCCTGAGTCTTCGATGGGACGCCCGCCGTCGCTTTGCGCGTGACGAGCCACAGGAAGCCGAAGGTCACCACGCCGAGCAGCGCCGTCATGATCAGCGTATCGACGTTGATCGTCCAAAAGCCGCCGGGCCCCGTCGTCAGAAACGTCAGGTGATGCTGGATATACTCGGTGGGCGTTTCGTGGGTGGGCATCGGGATAACGCTAGTCGCGAACTACCAGGGCAACGCTCGTGATCAATACGGTGACGATGAAGGCCGCGAGCAGCGCAGGAAGCACGGCTTCGCGGTAATGCGTAAGCACGAACCACAGAAGCGCGACGATCACGACGATCTTCGCCGCTTCCGCGCGAAACATCGCGGCGATCGTGCCGCCGGCTGTCTTCGGCGGCGCAACCGCAAGCACGACCGCGTACACGACACCCGCCGACAGATTGATCACGCCGCCGAGCGCTGCCGAAACCGCTGCAGGCGTGCCCGCCCACATCCCCGCGACGGCCGCGATGACAAGCGTCGCCACCGCCTGCCAGAGCAGCACGGCCCGATACGGCCTCGTGGAGAGCGGCTTGGGCACTTGCGGGACGGCACGCGCGCCGCCAGCGAGCCTGACCAAACTGCCAAGCAAAGTCCGCGATTTTAAACGGAAAGCGACGCGCTTCGCAATCCGATGTTGCGGCGCAACTTTGGCCGCGCAAAGGCCGACGCTATACCACCCTTCAACCGCCGGAAAGCGCGGCGACGATCATGAGCACCTCGCCGCGCGCGATCGGCGTTCCGAGATCGCGCGTGGCCGTGTTACCCACGAAGAGCCGGATGTGCGGGCGCACGTGCCCCTGCTCGTCGATCATTCGAAACCGCAATCCCGGATAGGCGCCGTCGATCGACGCGAGTACGCCGCCCACGGTCGGCGGAAGCTCCGGCGCCAGCACGGGCACCGCAACGTCCACTTCGGTCGCGCCCGTGTACGAGCGCAACGGCGACGGTATCCGAACGCGGACGACGGTCGCAACCTCGATCGACGATTCGGCAGTCATGGCGTGCAATCCACTATCGACGTCCTCGCTTCACGCTGCCGCCTCGATCGCGTAAACGTGCGGCAGGTGCCGCGCGAGGCAACGAAACGACCGTCCCTCGTCGCGGCTTCCCCACACCTCTCCCGATGTCGTGCCGAAATAAACGCCGGTCGGGTCGCGAAAATCCGTGGTCATCGCCTGACGCTTGACCGTCCACCATGCCTGCGAGCGCGGAAAACCGTTGTCCTGTCGCTTCCACGTCTTGCCGCCATCGCGCGAACGATAGACCGCGGGGCGGCCCCCGGGCGACGTGCGCGGCCACACGCTCGTTCCATCCATCGGCAGCACCCAGAGCGATTCGGGGTCGCGCGGATGCACGGCCAACGGAAGCCCGACCGACCCCACCGACTTCGGCATCGACACGCCGATCTCCTGCCAGGTTTCGCTCGGCCGATCGAGACGATAGATGCCGCAATGGTTCTGCTGGTAAAGGCGATCCGGATTTCCCGCGGCGAACCGCACGCAGTGCGGATCGTGTCCATATTCGGGCGCAGGATCGGGCAGAAAATCGGCGCGCACGCCGCGATTGAGCGGACGCCAGTCGCCGCCTCCATCGAACGATTCGAATACGCCGCCGCTCGACATGCCGATGTAGAGGTGCTTCGGGTCGCGCGGATCGATCAGGATCGAATGCAGCTTCGGCCCATCGGGCGTGCCGTCCTGATCTCCGCCGCACCAAGCTTTGCGCTGAGGATGAGAGTTGAAGCCGTCGATGCTTTCCCAGGTAGCGCCGCCATCGTTCGAGCGGAACAAGCCCTGCGGCGAGGTGCCCGCGTAAAACACGCCGCGCTCGTCGGCGTGGCCGGGCGTCAGCCAGAACGTGTGATCGACGACGCGCTCGCTTCCGTGCGCGAATGCGGGAGGACGTGTCGCTTCCTTCCACGTGCGCCCGTTGTCCTGCGAGCGGAAGATCGTGGGCCCGAGATGTCCGGTCCTCGCCGCGGCCAGATGAACGCGCGGCTCGCGTGGATCGGCGATCGCGTGATGCACGATATGACCGAGGAACTGCGGTCCCGCGAGCGTCCAGCCATTTCGCGCCGCGTCGCTCGTCAGCGTCCAAAGTCCCTTGCGCGTCGCGATCAAAAGCCGGGCCTGCCGCGCCGGCGCCTTTCGCGCGGCGGCTGGTGAACGAGCCATGGATTCGTCCTCCTTCTTTACGAAAGTCACGCGCCGGATTCGCTGTCCGGCGCGAAGGCGAAACGCTACCGCTTGCGAACGCGCGCGGCAAGACGCATCGAAATCGCGCGCTCGGGACTTGAAATCGCGGCAGCCGGCTGCGATCCTCGCACGAGCGGCCACCGCGTTCGCGTGCGGCCTTTCCAGGAGAATCGAAGATGACGATCAAAGTCGGCGACCGGCTGCCCCAGGGCACGCTCATGGAGTACCACGATGTCGAGAAGGACGGCTGCTCGATCGGCCCGAATCCGGTGACGATCGAAAATTTGACGCGCGGGAAGAAGGTCGTGATCTTCGGGCTGCCCGGCGCGTTCACCCCGACGTGCTCGGCGAAGCACGCGCCTAGCTACATCGCCGATTACGACAAGCTCAAGGCGAAGGGCGTCGATACGATCGCATGCATGTCGGTCAACGATGCGTTCGTGATGGGCGCGTGGGGACGCGATCTGCACGCCGACGACAAGGTCCGCATGCTTGCGGACGGAAGCGCGGCGTACACGAAAGCCCTCGGCCTCGAGCTCGACCTCACCGCGCGCGGGATGGGCGTTCGTTGCCAGCGGTTTTCGATGCTCGTCGACGATGGCATCGTGAAGACGCTCAACATCGAGGCGCCCGGCAAGTACGAAGTGTCCGGCGCCCAGACGATGCTCGATCAACTCGGCTGAGTTTCGCGATCGTTCGAGCCGATGAATCAGGCGGCGGTGCGCATCTCGCCGCCGAGGCGCTCGACGATGCCGTCGAGTTGCTCGAGGCTCGAATAGCGGATCACGACCCGGCCCGCGCCTTTGCGTCCGGGCTCGATCACTACGATCGCACCGAGCCGCTCGGACAGATCGGTGGCGAGACGTACCGTGTCGGCGTCCGCCATGCGGCGCGCCTTGCGTCGCGCCGCGCGTTTCGCGGGATTCAATCGTTCACTGACAAGACGCTCGGCGTCGCGAACGGTCAGCGATTCTTCGACGATGCGCGAGGCGATGCGCGCCTGCTCGGCGAGCGGCAGCGCGAGCAACGCGCGCGCGTGTCCCATCTCGATCTCGCCGCCCAGCAGATACGACTGCACCGGCGGCGCGAGCGCAAGCAGGCGCAGCAGGTTCGATACGGCGCTTCGCGATCGACCGATCGCTTTCGCGGCCGCGTCATGCGTGAGTCCGAACTCGTCGATCAATCGCGATAATCCTTTCGCCTGCTCGAGCGCGTTCAGATCCTCGCGCTGGATGTTCTCGATCAGCGCGACGGCAAGCGCCGATTGATCGGGGACGTTACGGACCAGTGCGGGAATCTCGCGCAGTCCCGCCTGCTTCGCCGCGCGCCAACGACGCTCGCCGGCGACGATTTCGAACGCGCCGCCATCGACCGGACGCACGAGAATCGGCTGCATCACGCCCTGCTCGCGGATCGACAGCGCGAGCTCGGCGAGCGAGTCGGCATCCATCTTCGACCGCGGCTGGTATTTGCCGGGACGCAAACGATCGATCGCGATCGACTGCAGCGAATCGCTTGACGGCGCCGATTCGTCGCTGCCGGCAAGGAGCGCGTCGAGGCCGCGGCCGAGTCCCTTGGGTCGGATCATGTCTGGCTCTCCTCGGTGAGCGTGGCGGTGGGTGGTTCAGGCGTTGGTTTCGGAGTGAGTGCTCGCTCTCGGGACTCCATCCGCCGGACGACTTCGCCGGCGAGGGCCAGATACGCGATAGCGCCCTTCGACTTGACCTCGAGCGCGAGCGCCGGCACGCCGTGCGACGGCGCCTCGGCAAGACGAACGTTGCGCGGGATCACTGTACGGTACAAACGCTCACCGAAGTGGCGCTCGAGCTCGGCGGCCACGTTTTGCGCGAGCGTATTGCGAGGGTCGTACATCGTTCGCAGCAAGCCCTCGACCTCGAGTCGAGGGTTCAAGTGAGCACGCACTTTCTTTATGGTCTGTACCAAGTCCGACAATCCCTCGAGCGCGTAATACTCGCACTGCATGGGAATCAGGACCGAGTCGGCCGCGCAGAGGCCGTTCAGCGTCAGCAACGACAACGATGGCGGACAATCGAGCAGCACGAAATCGTACTCGCCCGCGACCGCATCGAGCGCCTCGCGCATCTGTCGCAACGCTTCGGCAAGCGCATCCTTGAGGCGCGTCTCGCGCTCGGGCAGCTCGACCAGCTCGACCTCCGCACCGGCGAGCTCGCGGTTGGACGGCACGAGATCGAAGCCGCCGCTCTCGGAATGAATACGCACGTCGGCGATGTTGGCCTCGCCGAGCAGGACGTGGTAGACGGTGCGCTTGCGCGCGCGCTTGTCGACGCCCGCGCCGGTCGTCGCGTTGCCTTGCGGATCCAGGTCGACGACGAGCACCCGACGTTTCATCGCAACGAGGCTCGCGGCCAGATTGACCGTCGTCGTCGTCTTGCCAACGCCGCCTTTTTGATTCGCTACCGCGATGATGCGCGTCATGCGCAGCCGCCTTTCAATTGCATGAGAACGAGATGGCGTTCGACGTCGAGGCCCGGCACGTCGAGCGCCGGCATGCCGGTCACGACGATGTCGTCGGGCAAGGCGCGGATCTCCTCGTCAGGCACGATGCCCTTCATCGCGGCGATCACGCCGGCGGGTGCCAGGTGCGCGCGTGCCAGGCGAGCAAAGGTGGCGAGGTCGGAAAATGCGCGCGAAATCACGACGTCGAACGGCGATGCCGACCGATAGTCTTCGATCCGCGAAGCATCGACGTGAACGTTGCGAAGCGACAGCTCGATCGTCACCTGCTTCAGGAATGCCGCTTTCTTGCCGCTGGCTTCGACGAGAACCACTTGCCAATCGGGTCGCGCAATGGCGAGCGGAATGCCGGGTAGGCCGCCGCCCGAGCCGACGTCGAGCAGACGGATGCCGCTTCGCGAGGGAAACCACGGCAGCACGGCAAGCGAATCCTCGACGTGCAGCGGATGCATTTCCGAGCGCTCGCGGATCGACGTCAGGTTGTAGACGCGATTCCATTTGGCCAGCAGGTCCAGATAGGCCGATAACGCGGAGCGTGCCTCCGCGGAAGGGAATTGCGCCATCGGCAAGACGGATAGGCTCCCGCTTCGACGGCCGCGCCGTCATGCGGAGTCGCGCGCAGGCGGCCGGCTCGTTTCCGATCGTCCGAATCCGCGTTTCAAATGCACGAGCAGAAGCGAGATCGCCGCCGGCGTGATCCCCGAGATGCGCGCCGCCTGGCCCAGCGTCTGCGGCTTTCGCGCATTGAGCTTCTGCTGCACTTCGACGGAAAGGCCGCGCACGGTACGGTAGTCGAGATCGACTGGCAGCGCCGTGGACTCCTGGCCAGCGTGTCGCGCGATCTCCGCCCGCTGGCGCTCGATGTAGCCCTCGTACTTGGTCGCGATTTCGACCTGCTCGGCCACGACCGGGTCGTCGCTCGGCTCGCCCGCGCCTGCGAGCTCGTGCAGTCGTCGGTAGTCGATACCGGGCCGCCGAAGCAGATCGGCGAGCGATCGCTCGCGTTCCAGCGGCTGGCCGAGGACGCGCTCGGCGCTTGCCGGCTCCACGATTCGCGGCGACAAATACGTGGATGCGAGTCGTTCGTGCTCGCGAGCGATGGCGTCGCGTTTTCGGCAGAACGCATCCCAGCGCGCATCGTCGACGACACCGAGCCGTCGCCCGTGCTCGGTCAGCCGAAGGTCGGCGTTGTCTTCGCGGAGTTGCAGGCGGTACTCGGCTCGCGAGGTGAACATGCGATAAGGCTCGGACACCCCGCGGGTGACCAGATCGTCGACGAGCACGCCAAGGTAGGCCTCGTCGCGTCTCGGACACCAGCCCTCGCGATGGCGCGCGAAGCACGCCGCGTTCATCCCGGCCAGGATGCCCTGCGCGGCCGCTTCCTCGTAGCCCGTCGTGCCGTTGATCTGCCCCGCGAAGAAGAGCCCGCGAATCGCGCGCGTTTCGAGCGTCGAGCGAAGCGCCTGGGGATCGAAGTAATCGTATTCGATCGAGTACCCGGGACGAACGATGTCGGCCCGCTCACAACCGGGCATCGAACGAACGAGCGCGAGTTGCACGTCGAACGGCAGCGACGTCGAGATGCCGTTGGGGTAGATCTCGCTCGTGTCGAGACCCTCGGGTTCGAGGAAAACCTGGTGACTTTCCCGATTCGCGAAGCGGACGACCTTGTCCTCGATCGAGGGGCAGTAGCGCGGGCCTATGCTCTTGATGACGCCGGTGAAAAGCGGCGAGCGGTCCAAGCCATGGCGAATGATGTCGTGCGTTCGTAGCGTCGTTCGGGTGATCCAGCAAACGCGCTGCGCGGGGTGCATGCTCCGCGTGCCCATAAATGAGAACACAGGCGCAGGGTCATCGCCGGGTTGCACAGCCAGACGCGAAAAATCGATCGTGCGGCCATCGAGACGCGGCGGCGTTCCGGTCTTGAGGCGCCCGACGGGAAGCGCCAGCTCGCGAAGGCGGGCTCCGAGACGCTTTGCCGGCGGGTCCCCGGCGCGGCCTGCCTCGTAGTTCTGCAAGCCGACGTGGATCAGGCCGGAGAGGAACGTGCCGGTCGTCAGAACGACAGCGGCCGCGTGGAATTCGACGCCGATTTGCGTCACGATCCCACAGGCACGATCGCCGTCGAGGACGAGATCGTCGACCGGCTGCTGGAAAAGCGTCAGGTTTGGCGCGCTTTCGAGGCGCCGGCGAATCGCCCGCCGGTAAAGAACGCGATCGGCCTGCGCCCGGGTTGCGCGGACCGCCGGTCCCTTGCTGGCGTTCAGCGTGCGAAATTGGATGCCCGCCTCATCGGTCGCAAGCGCCATCGCGCCACCCAACGCATCGACCTCCTTGACCAAGTGCCCCTTGCCGATGCCGCCCACCGAGGGGTTGCATGACATCTGGCCCAGCGTTTCGAAGTTATGGGTGAGCAGCAGCGTCTTGCAGCCGGCGCGCGCCGACGCAAGTGCCGCCTCGGTGCCGGCGTGGCCGCCACCGACGACGATGACATCGAAGCGTTCCGGGTATTTCAAGCTGGATTGGGGGAGCGGAGGCGAACAGCGCGATTCTATCGCCGCAACGTTTCACGTGGAACGGCGGCTGCCAATAACGCGCTTATCCGCTTCGACGCTCACTGGATACGAGCGCGCACGGAGGCTTGTTTCACGTGAAACAGTGCGGATGGAATCCCGTGGGCCGTAAGCGGGAAACGGCCTGGTAGGCTTGATTATGCTGAAGTGAGTGCTTACACCGAAATCCGTCCCGCCAACCGATTCCGCTCCCGAAGCAACCGATCGGGTCGTTTCTCGCCAAGTCGGCTGAACAGCGCATCGTGCGAGTCGAGCTCGCGCTCCCACTGATGCGGGTCGACGCCCATGATGTCGGAAAAGCGAGCGGCGCCGAATTCGAGCCCCGACCAATCGAGGTGATCGTATTCGGGTACGAGTCCGAGCACCGTCTCCGTCGCGCCCGCCGAGCCCGCGCAGCGTTCAAATATCCACTTCAAGACGCGCATGTTCTGGCCGAAGCCCGGCCAAACGAATCGGCCCTGCGCGTCCTTGCGGAACCAGTTGACGCTGAAGATGCGTGGCGGCCGCTCGACCGCGCGCCCCATCTCGAGCCAGTGGCGGAAGTAGTCGCCCATGTGGTAGCCGCAGAACGGCAGCATCGCAAACGGGTCGCGACGCACTTCGCCGACCTTGCCCGCCGCAGCGGCCGTCGTCTCCGATCCCATCGTCGCCGCCATGTAGACACCCTCGTCCCATGTGCGCGCCTCGCTCACCAGCGGGACGGTGTCCGAGCGGCGCGCGCCGAATACGAGCGCCGACAGCGGCACGCCGGCGGGGTTGTCCCATTCGGGATCGAGCGACGGACACTGGCGGGCGGAGACCGTGAAGCGCGCATTCGGATGCGCGGCGGGACGGCCGCAGCCGGGCGTCCACGAATTGCCGCGCCAGTCGATCAGATGCGCGGGCGGCGATTTCGTCATGCCCTCCCACCAGACGTCGTTGTCGTCGGTCAGCGCGACATTGGTGAAGACGACGTTGGCGCGCAGCGTCTCCATTGCGTTGGGATTCGATTCGTACGAAGTCCCGGGGGCGACGCCGAAATATCCGGCCTCCGGATTGATCGCGTGGAACGAGCCGTCCGCGGCAGGCTTGATCCACGCAATGTCGTCGCCGATCGTCGTCACGCGCCAGCCTTCGAGGCCCGCGGGCGGGATCATCATCGCGAAGTTCGTCTTGCCGCAGGCGCTCGGAAACGCGGCGGCGACGTAGCGCTTGTCGCGTGCGGGCGAAGTGACCCCGAGAATCAGCATGTGCTCGGCAAGCCAGCCCTCGTCGCGGCCCATGACCGACGCGATGCGAAGCGCGAGGCACTTCTTGCCGAGGAGCGCGTTGCCGCCGTACCCCGATCCATAGCTCCAGATCTCGCGGTCCTCGGGGAAGTGCACGATGTACTTGTTGCCGGGATCGCACGGCCACGGCACGTCCTTCTGCCCGGGCGCGAGCGGCACGCCGACCGAGTGGACGCAGGGTACGAAGGATCCGTCTTCGCCGAGCACGTCGTGCACGCGCTCGCCCATGCGCGTCATCAGCTTCATGTTGACGACGACGTACGGGCTGTCGGTCACCTCGACGCCGATATGCGCGATCGGACTTCCGAGCGGTCCCATCGAGAACGGCACCACGTACATCGTGCGTCCGCGCATCGACCCATCGAAGAGTCCGCGCAGCGTGCGCCGCATCTTCGCGGGCTCGACCCAGTTGTTCGTCGGCCCCGCATCCTCTTCGCGCGCGCTGCAAATGAACGTGCGGTCCTCGACGCGCGCGACATCGGACGGATCGGAGCGCGCGAGAAAACTGTTCGGCCGCTTGACCGGATCGAGGCGATGAAGCGTGCCCGCCTCCACCATCTCGTCGCACAGCTTCGCATATTCGCTGTCGCTGCCCGTGCACCAGACGATGCGAGACGGTTTCGTAAGCGCGGCGATGTCGCGCACCCATTCGAGCAGACGCGGATGCCGAACCCGCGCCGGAGCGCTCACCGACTTGGCCAGCGCGGTAATCGATTCGGATGTCATTTGCGAAAAGCTCCAGACGACCGGTGCCTGCGTTCGACCGGCGATTGCTTCGGGGGATTCGGATGACTTTAGCATCGACGCCTCGCTTTGAAATGACGCGCCGCAATAGAAATCGCGGGCCACGGAACGCGCTATGCGAATCGGGAGGCCGCTGATCGGCGTTTGCGCGCTGCATCAGAGAAACTTCCGCGAACCCTCGGCGGCGCGAGCCAGATCGCGACGATGGCGAGCGCGACAACGATGTAGGCAGCACCGCCCGGCAACCACATGATGAGACCACCGAGTTGCTGGTCGGCAAGCGGCGTGAGGCCGAATACCCTCGCTTCGCCGCCGCTCGCGTACCAGGGCGATGGCGCCAACGTGATCAGCGCGCCAAGCGCGCTCGTCTGAAGCATCGTGGCGAAGAGACACGCCAGCGAAACGGGTCGCGGCGATCGGGCGGCGCCGCCGAACACCGCCCACCAGAACGCCAGGGCTGACGCGAAGAAGCAAAGATGCTGCAACACGTGAAGCGGCTCGCTCGCAATCGCCGCAGCAAACAGGACGGGTGCATGCCAAACCCACAACGCGATCGCATGCACGATGGTGGCCGAAACGGGGGCGGTCATCGCAGCGAAGAAGCGCACGAGCGCCGGCACGCGAGCACATGCCGAGAGCGTGTGTCTCGCATTTCGAGGCAACGCGAACGCCCACGCTTCCAGCGGCCGCGAGAGCACGAGAAGCGGTGCGGCGATGACCATCAGCATCTCGTGCTCGATCATGTGCATCGCGAACGAGCGCGGCGCGAGCGAATCGATCGGCGACAGAAGCGCGGCCACGAGCGCGGTCATGCCGAGCGTGAAGCGAACGACATCGACGATGCGGATGCCGCGGCCCGTGCCTGCCTTGCGCCACAAACGTACGACGCCCCGCGCGTATGCGAGGCTCGATATGGCGATCAAGCTCCCGAGCACGAGGTCGAAGCCGCCATGCGCGATCAGGACACGCATGCTCGCAGCACCCACGTGATTCCCAGCATCGCGAGAATGACCAGAAGCGACAACGCCGCCGACGCTGTCGCAAGCTCGGCGAGAAAATGGCGCCGCGCGAGCGTTTCGTTCTCCATGTGCATCGGTGCCGAGCGTCGCCAGGCCTGCCACGCGGCGATCGTGCCGAGCGCGGCCGCGATCACGAACGGCACGTGAACGAGGTGCATGACGAGCGCGTTCTGGTGCGTGCACGCCCAGTCGGTCGAAACGAGCGCGACGCTTTGATCGACCAGCGCGAGCAACGGAACGACGAGAAGCGCGAACCAGATGCGCATGATCCCTCGCGCTTCAGAAGCGCGGCCCCCAATAGACGACCGCGTAGATCGGAATCCACGTCAGCACGATGAACCACCAGTAACCGGCGTTCTCCGCGACGTCGACGAAGCGCTTGCCGTCGACCGGTTGCTTGAACATGACGGCGGCCACCACGAGCGAATCCGCGTAGTTCGTGACGAGATTGAACGTATGCAAGCCCAGCAGCACCCACACCGCCGACCCATACGCGCTCGCATCCCAGCGAACGTTGAGCGCATTCAATTCGAGCCAGCGCACGCCGAGGAGCGCGAGCCCGAAGATGACGAACACGATAAGCCACAAGCGCACCTTGTGAAGGTCTTCGTCGTTCGCGGCCTTTTCGGCGAGGATGTTCGGGATCGCGCTCAGGCAAGCGAGCCCGACGTTGAGCGAGCCCCATAACAAATCGGGCGGTCCGCCTTCATTGGGCCAGACGAGGCTTCGATTCTTGAGATAGAAGTAGACGACGATCATCAACGCGAAGCCGACGCCTTCGATCGTCGACATGCCGGCCGTGCCCCACCACATGAGGCTGCGCGTGCCGAAGCCGTAGCTCGGCAGATCCGCGACGTCGAGCGCATCGCCGCGACGAACCGCCGGAACGCTCGCCGGCGTGGATTTGCGTCGCCGCGCCGCCTTGCGCCCGGCCGGCGCGGTGTCCGGCGTAACGCGATCCCACGCGAGCGACGACTTGTCCATCATGGCTGCCTCTGCAGCAGCAATTGCTCGGCGGTCTCGTTGCGCGAGGGCCAGTACCAACCGATGAACGCGATCGCCGGCGGTATCAGACCGTACCACATGCCGGACGGGGTGATGTTGGACCAGAAGAGCCAGATCACCACCGTGATCGCCGCGACAAACGGCCAGATGGTCGGCGATGGGTACGAATAGCGAACGTCGGGAACGGCGTCGAGGACCGTCGTCACCAGTCCCTCGCGCATTTGCGCCGAAAGCCCGCTAACGTGCGTCGGTTCGTCGGCTTCGCGTGCCCATAGCGGCTCGCGCGAGGCGACGACCGGCAACGCAACAAAGTTGAACGCCGGCGGCGGCGAATGCGTCCCCCATTCGAGCGTCGGCGCACCCCACGGGTTATCTCCGGCGCGCGCGCCCGCAACGAGGCTGCGGATGAAATTCACGATGAAGAGCGCAACGCTCACCGCGATGATCGCCGCGCCGATCGTCGCGATCAGATTGAGCGTTCCCCAGCCCGTCTCCGCGCCGTACGTGTAGATCCGTCGCGGCATCCCGTAAAGACCGAGCAGATGCATCGGAAAGAAGGCCACGTTGAAGCCGACGAAGAACAGCCAGAACTGCCAGCGGCCGAGGCGCTCGTCGAGCATGCGTCCGGTGAATTTCGGAAACCAGTAGAAGAACGCGCCGAAAAGCGGAAAGACCGCGCCGCCTAGGAGTACATAGTGCAGATGCGCGACGACGAAGTAGCTGTCGTGCACCTGCAGGTCGAAGGGCACCGCACCGACCATGATCCCGGTCATGCCGCCGAGCACGAGAATTGCGAAGAAGCCGAGGACGAACAGAAGCGGTACGCGCAAATTGATGCGCCCGGTCCACAGCGTCGCGATCCAGCAGAAGATCTGCACCGCGGTCGGAATCGCGATCATCATGCTCATCGCCGTGAAGAAGCTCTTGCCGAGCTCGGGCAGGTTCGTCGCGAACATGTGATGCACCCACAGGCCGAACGCGAGGAAGCCGGTGGCGATGAGCGAGAGCACGACTGCGTTGTGTCCGAACATCGGCCGGCGCGCGAACGTCGGGATGATCGTCGACACGAAACCAAGCGCCGGAATGAAGATGAAGTACACCTCGGGATGGCCGAAGAACCAGAACAGGTGCTGCCAGACCAGCACGTCGCCGCCTTCGGCGGGATTGAAGAAGTGCGTGGCGAACGTGCGGTCGAATTGCGCGAGGTTGGCGGCGAGCATCACCGAGGGCATCGCGAAGATGATCATCATCGACGCGACGAGCGATGACCAGACGAAGAGCGGCATTCGCCGAAGCGACATGCCCGGCGCGCGCATCTTGAAAATCACCGTCGCGATGTCCACGGCGACCATGAGCCCCATTGCTTCGGTGAGGTTGATCAGGTTGTTCCACACGTCGGCGCGCTTGCCGATGCCGTACTGCGGACCGGCGAGCGGCACGTACGCGAACCAGCCGGCGTCCGCGCCCGTGTTGATCGCGAATCCGGTCCAGAGTGCCAATGCGCCAAGGAGATAGAGCCAATAGGCGCACGCCGTCATGCGGGGAAACGCCGTGTTGCGCGTGCCGACCATCAACGGCACGAGGTACACGGCCATCCCCTGCATTATCGGCACGGCGAAGATGAACATCATCGTCGTGCCGTGCATCGTGAAGATCTGGTCGTACAGATCCGGGCCCACGATGTCGTTGTCGGGAACGGCGAGTTGCGTGCGCATCACCGCTGCCAGCAGCCCCGCCGCGCAGAAAAAGAAGAATGCGGTGATGACGAAGCGCTTGCCGATGCGCTTGTGATCGTTCGTGCGCAGAAAGCCCAACAATCCTGGCTTGTCGCGCCACGTATGCTCGAGCGCATGCGCCGCCCTCGATCCCCATCCGGCGCCGTCGAGCAGCACCTCGCCGTGCGCGACGACCGCATCCGCCTCTGTGCGCAAAACGCGCCGCGGCGGCAAGGCGCCTGGTGCCAATACGCCAGTATCGGCGTTCACGACAATGACCCCAGATACGCGTTGATCGCCGTGAGCTCGTCGGGGGAAAGGTTCTGCGGCGGCATCGCGGCGCCCGGCTTGAATTGCTGCGGATCGAGAATCCACGCGGCGCGCTCGCCCGTGCCGTTCTCGAGCGTGCCCGCGGCGAGCGTCATCCGGCTCGCGACGTGCGTGAGATCGGGTGCATGCCTCGCCCCTGCAGCGGTGCCGCCGATCGCATGGCACATCGCGCAACTCTTCGCCACGAAGAGATCGCGACCGCGCGTCTCCTGAGCGGTGACCGGCGTTCGCGCGGGTTCGCGTTGATGCGCCGCCCAGCGTTCGTAATCGTCCGGTTTGTCGGCGATGACGTAGAGCGTCATGTGGGCGTGCTGATAGCCGCAGTATTCGGCGCATTGCCCGCGATAGATGCCCGGCCGATCCGCACGAAACGACACGTTCGTCGGGCGTCCTGGAAGCAGATCCTTCTTCCCCGCTAGGCTCGGTACCCAAAAGCTGTGGATCACGTCCGCGCCGGCGAGGCTCACGATGACCGGCCGGCCGACTGGTACGTGCAATTCGTTCGCCGTCGTGAAAATTCGCGAGGGATCGGGATCGTCGTAGCGCGCTTCCCACCACCATTGATAACCCGTGAGCTCGATGTGCAACGCGTTCGCCAGCGGCAAATGCGCGAGCGCGCGGTCGGTGAAGACGCTGACCGCAAGCAGCACGAGCAGGAGCACGGTGGCCACGACAACGGCAGCCCATATGACGCGCGCGACTTGCGGTTCGCGCGCCGTGAGCGACGAAACGTCGGGCGCGGTGCTTTCATCGGCGCGTGGCGCACGCCGAAGCGCAATCACCAGCGCGACCATGACAGCGACGAACACCACCGCGCAAATCGGCAGCAGCCAATGCCACAACGTGACGATGGCCTGCGCCTGCACGCCGCCCGGCATTCGCACATCGTGCAGGCCGCCGATCATGGTCGCTCTGACGCACCCGATGGCGCCGCGACGACGGGCTTCTGTTGCTCGGTGTTGCTCTCGGGTTTCTTGACGTGCATCGAGTCCGAGCGATTGGGCGACGCAGTGTCGGAGGCTAGACCGGACAGCGAGCGCACGTAGGCGACAAGCTCCCAGATCTCGTTGTCGGGAATGTGTCCGCCGAACGACGGCATGCCATTCGGGCGTCCTTCGGCAATCGTCGCGTAGATCTGCGCGGGCTTGCTGCCGTAGATCCAGACGTTGTCCATCAACGCCGGGCCCTTGTCGCCGCCGCCTTGCGCATGGCAGCCGCTGCAGTTGTACCAGCCGAAGAGCTTCTTGCCCTCGGACAGCGCGTACGCGTTGTCCTCGTACTTCTGCTCGATGCTCTTGTCGGTTTCGATGGCGCCGGGCTGAATCGCGCTAAGGCGCACCGGTGGCGGTGTCACGGACTTCGTCGGCGGCTCAAATGAGCGCGACTCGCGCTCACACGCGGCAAGCGCAAGCGTAGCGAAGCCGGCGATCAGCACGATGCGCGTCTGGCGGCTCGCGATCATGGTGACGGGTCCGCCTTCATGTCGACCCGCGTCACGCGGTATTCATTCAGCACGGCATCGATCGCGGGCGCGAGATGCGCGAGCGATGCATTGACGGCCTGCTGCAAGGCGACGTCGTCGGGCCGCACGCCCATCGCGATCGCGAAATCGAACGGTGGATCACCGGCCGCGCGCTGGATCGGCACGACATCGAGCGCGAGATGACGCCTCGCGATGAAGTAACCCGGTTGCGGCGACCATATGATGCCGATGTCGATCGTCGCGTTCGCGAGCGCATCGACGATCCGCTCGGCCGACGGCGTTTCGCCCATCATCGGATAGCCCACGACGTTGTCGACGATGCCGCGACGCGCGAGTGCGCGTGCCGCTGGCGTCGGCGTTGCGTCGATGCCGATCACCTGAATGCCAATGCGCACGTGACGAAGTCGCGGATCGTCGAGCGTCGAAAGCCCCGGAAAGCGCTTCGGCGAATAGACGAATGCGAACGTGCCGCGGTAGTAAGCCTTGGTCGCGCGCACGCTCTCGTCACGCTGCGCGATGCCGGGAATCAGGTCGCAGTGACGCTCCTTCAGCGTCTTTCGCGCATAGCCGCGCCATTGCGGCAGCCAGTAATACGCGAGGTCGGCATGAAGATCGTCTGCGACGAGACGCGCGATGCGATTCTCGAATCCCTGTTGCGCGCGATCGGAATATGGCAAGTTGTCGGGGTCCGCGCAGACGCGAAGCGTGATGTGGCCCTGCCACGCTTCGCTGCCCCCCGCGGGGGCGGAACTCGCGCCTCGGGGCGGCCCGTCGGCGCTAGTCGCGGAGTCCGGCGTCGCAACTGCGAGCGCCACCGCAAGCGCTATGTCAAGGCAGCGCGAAGACATACAGCATGCCGCCTTTCGCCGTCTTCTGCGGGAGATCGGACACGGCAATCGCGAATCCGCCGCCCGCGCTCTCGTCGCGCGGATCGAGATTTCCCGCCACGATGCCGCCGGCCCAGCCACCGACGCCGGACAGCACCGCGACGTACTGCTTGCCATCGGGGCCGCGATACGAGACGGGCTGGCCGACGATGCCCGAGCCGGTCTTGAATTTCCAAAGCTCCTTTCCGGTCTTTGCGTCGACCGCTTTGAACCACCCCTCCATCGTTCCGTAGAACACGAGATCGCCAGCGGTTACGAGCGCACCGCTCCACACGGGAAAGTCTTCTTCGATACGCCACGTGGCGGTCGCGGCCGCGGGATCCCAGGCGGTGAACAAGCCACGCTTGCCGCCGGGGCCCGGCCTCATCTTCAATTCCGCGCCGACGTAGGGCGTGCCGGCGATATAGCTCACCTGGGACGTCATCGCATCCTGGCAGAGGTTCTGATGCGGGATGTAGACGAGATGCGTGCGCGGCGAATACGCGGCGGGTTGCCAATCCTTGCCGCCGGCCGATCCCGGGCAAATGTCGCGAACGGTGTGGCCCGGTTGCGGATTCTTGTCGGGCGCCCAGGTGATGCGACCGGTTTTGAGATCGACGCCGGTCGACGTCGTGATCGCGACGTACGGCGTGGCCGACAGCACCTGCCCCGTCGCGCGATCAATGACGTAGAAGTAACCGTTGCGATCCGCGTGAACGAGCGCGTGATGCGCTTGCCCGTTCACTGCCACGTCGATCAGGATGTTTTCGTTGATGCCGTCGTAGTCGTGCAGATCGTGCGGGCTCATCTGATAGAACCAGCGCGCCTGCCCGGTGTTCGCATCACGCGCGAAGATGCCCGACGTCCACTTGTTATCGCCGGGTCGCTGCGCGGGATTCCACGGACCGGGGTTCGCGGTGCCGTAGTAGACGAGATCGAGCGCCGGGTCGTACGAGACGAATCCCCAGACGGTGCCACCGCCGATCTTCCACGCCTCGCCCGGCCATGTGCTCTTGCCGAGATCCGTCCCGCGATCCTCTGGATAGAACGGCTTGAACGACGAACCGATCAGCACGTCGGCGTCCGAGCCGGTGCTGTACGCGCGCCACAGCGTCTTGCCGCTGTTCGCGTCGAGCGCGACGAGCCAGCCGCGCACGCCGTATTCGCCGCCACTGTTGCCGACGTACACCTTGTCCTTCACGACGAGCGGCGCCATCGTCATCGTCTCGCCCTTCGCGATGTCGCCGAGTTGCACGCGCCAGACCTCCTTGCCGCTCTTCGCGTCCAGCGCGATCGTCTGGTTGTCGAGCGTGTTGAAGAAGATGCGGCCGTTCGCGTAAGCGACGCCTCGATTGACGACGTCGCAGCATGCTTCGCCCTGCGACGACGACGATGGATTCGGCTCGAACTTCCACTTCATCGGTGCGCCCGGTTGTGTCAGGTCGAGTGCGTAGACGACGTTGGGAAACGGAGTAACGAGATAGAGGGTGTTGTCGACGATGATCGGCGCGGCTTCGTGACCGCGCAGCACGCCGGTCGAGAACGTGAACGCGAGCGTCAGCTTGCCGACGTTCTGTGCGTTGAGCTGATCTAATGGACTGAAGCGCGTCTGTGCGTAGTCATGCGCGGCCATCGTCCAGTTGCCCGGGTCGTCTTCGGGCTTCGGCGCCGATGCGGCGACGGTGCTCGTCAACGCGACGACGAGCGTGGCGAGGCGAAGCGCGCCGAAGCGACATGCGCGCTGCAGGTACGAAGAAGCACAGGCCGGCGGGCAAGCCGTACCCGCGTTGCTACGCCCTGCGTCGACCTCGCCGAAGATCACCGGTTGGCCCCTTGCTGCACGCCTCGGGCGCAAGGAGCGTACCGATTGGAGTCGAGCGGTTTTTCAACGAGTTAGGCAGCGCGCGCTCGTTGGCCGGCGCAACAATTCTTTCATTGCGGCGGAACATTTTTCCTCCGCTGTCGGGCGGCGCGCAAGCACCGATCGCATACGCGACACCGAGGCCGCTACTTCCCGATGCAGAACCTCGAGAAGATCTCGCCCAGCAGGTCGTCGGACGTGAACTCGCCTGTGATCCGCGAAAAGGCCGTCTGAGCGCCGCGCAGTTCCTCGGCGAAGAGCTCGAGCGAAGGCGCCGGCGTGTCGAGATGCAGCGCGGCATGGCGCAGGCGCACCTTCGCCTCATCGAGCGCCGCGAGTTGGCGCTCGCGTGCGAAGAAGGCATCCTCGACACCGTGCTCGGCGCCGACCGCGCGAAGCACCTCGGCTTGGAGCAAGTCGACTCCCTCCCCGGTCAGTGCGCAAAGCCAGACGTGCGTCGCGACTCGCTCGTGTCCGCCGCCATCGTCGAGCTCCGCCGGATAGCGCTCGACATGCGGCGTCGCGAGCGCGAGATCGCATTTGTTGTGCACGATGATTCGTGGCAGCGCAGCAGGCAATGACATGGCGAGCGCATGCCGGGCCGCGGCCGCCTCGGTCGGAATCGCGTCGTCCCGTGCATCGACCAGCAACAGCGCGATATCGGCACGCGCGATTGCTGCTCGCGTGCGCGCGATGCCCTGACGTTCCACTTCATCCGCCGTATCGCGCAAGCCAGCCGTATCGATCACGGTGAGGGGCACACCGCCGATCTCGATCGCTCGTTCGATCGTGTCGCGTGTGGTGCCGGGAACGGGCGTCACGATGGCCGCATCTTCGCGTGCCAGTCGATTGAGGAGGCTCGACTTGCCGACGTTCGGCGCACCGACGAGCACGACGCTCAACCCGCTTCGCAGGATCGCGCCGCTCCGTGCACGCTCGATGACGCATTCGAGCCGCTCATGGATGGCCGCAAGGCGCGAAGCAACGTCGGCCTCACGCATTAGATCTAGATCCTCGTCGGGAAAATCGAGCGTCGCTTCGGTGTACATCCGAAGCTCGATCAGCGCATCGCGTAGCGCGTGCACTTCACCCGAGAACTCGCCGGTGAGGCTTCGCGCCGCCGCACGCACCGCTGTCGCTGTCGACGCTTCTATAACGTCGGCGACGCTTTCCGCCTGCGCGAGATCGAGCTTGCCGTTCAGGAACGCGCGCTTGGTGAATTCGCCGGGCTCGGCGAGCCGCGCGCCAAGCTCGACGCAACGCGCGAGCAAGAGGCGCATGACGGCGATGCCGCCATGGCCGTGCCATTCGACGACGTTCTCGCCGGTGTAAGAATCGGGCGCAGGAAAGTAGAGCGCCAGACCCTCGTCGATCGCGCCGCCGGTCGCATCGCGAAAGGTGGCGCGCGTGGCGACACGCGCAGGCAACGCGCGGCCGGCGATGCCGTCGATCAACTCCCGAAGATCACCGCCCGACACCCGAACGATGCCGATGCCGCCGCGGCCGGGCGGCGTCGCGATGGCGGCGATCGGCGGCACAAGCCGCTGCCCCTCACCCGCCTCGCTCGCGCTCGGCTCCCTCTCCTCTCGGGGGAGAGGGTCGGGGTAAGGGGATCCCCACATCAGGCGAGAACGCTAACGTCGCTTCGCCGCCGCCGCGGCAGCATCGCGCTGAAGCATTCGGTTCACGTGCCACTGCTGCAGGATCTGCAGTGAGTTGTTCACGAGCCAGTAGAGCACGAGGCCGGACGGGAAGAACAGAAACATGATCGAGAACGCCACCGGCATGAACTGCATGACCTTCGCCTGCACCGGATCGGAGATCGGCGTTGGCGAAAGCTTCACCTGCAGCCACGCTGTGATCGCGTAGACCACGGGCAGGATGAACCACGGGTCGGGCGCCGACAGGTCGTGAATCCAGCCGATCCACGGTGCATGCCGCAATTCGACGGCGGACAGCAGCACCCAATAGAGGGCGATGAACACGGGGATCTGAACGAGGATCGGCAGGCAGCCGCCGAGCGGATTGATCTTCTCCTGCCGATAGAGCTCCATCATCTTCATCTGGAGCTGCTGCTTGTCGTTCGCGTACTGCTCCTGCAGCGCCTTCATCTTCGGCGCGATGATCTTCATCTTCGCCATCGACCGTGCGGACGCCGCGTTCAGTGGATAGAACGCGCTCTTGATCAGTATCGTCATCACGATGATCGCGAAGCCCCAGTTCCCGATCAGCGAGTGCAACCACTTGAGCAGCAGGAACAGCGGCTCGGCGATGATCGTGAATATGCCGTAGTCGACGACGAGATCGAGGCCTTTCGCGAGCTTCGCGAGTCGGTCCTGGTCCTGCGGGCCGACGTAGAGGCGCGATGTGATGACACCGGTACCGCCAGGCGGAATCGTCGCCTCGGTGTAGCGAACGCCCGCGGTATACAGGCCGTTGTCGAGCTTCGTCGTGTAGAACTGGCGCTTCACGCTGTCCGGGGGCAGCCATGCGGCGACGAAGTAGTGCTCGATCATCCCGATCCAGCCGTTGTCGGTCGAATGCGTGTACGGCGCCTTGCGCGAGGGATCGGCCGCTTCCTTGTCGATCTCGGAGAAGTCGATCTTCTTGAACTTGTCCTGGTCGTCGTAGAGCACCGGTCCGACGAACGACGCCGGCGCCATCGAGCTCGTCACGCCCGGCTTCTTCGTGTCGCGCATGAGCTGGAAGTACGCCTCGGGCGTGATCGGCGCGCTGCCTTCGTTCGTCACATGGAACGCGACGTCGACCACGTAGCTTCCACGATGAAACGTGAGCGTCTGCAGCACCTTGTCGCCGTTCGCGGCGGTCGCCTGCAGCTTGAGCTGCAATTGATCCTGTCCGGGCGCGAGCGAGCGCGGTCCCGGCAACGCCTCGTACGGCGTGCGGTGGTTCGGAAAGCCCTCCCCGATCAGTCCCGCTTGCGCAACGAACGTCCGATCCGCGTTGTGCTGAAGCAGCAGGTACGGCTTCGACGTGTCGTCGGAGGCACGATGCATTTCCAGCGCGACCTGCGTAATCGTCCCGCCGACCGTGTCGATATCCGCGTTGTACAGGTCGGTGTGAATCTCGATCGTCTTGCCGGTCGGTTGTGAGGCGCCGCTCGGCGGAGCTCCGGCCGTCGTGGCGGGCGCGACTGCGCCGTTCGCGGCCGGCGCACTCGGCGCTTCGCGCGTTGTCGAGCGCGACGTCGTTGCAGCAGGCAATGGCGGCGGCGCATGCTGCTGCTCCCAAGCCTGCCAGAGCATGAGGCCCGAGAACGAGAATACGAGCCAGAGAATGAGGCGTTGAGTATCCATTCAGTGTCGTTGGGCGTTTGGCTTTTTGGACCCGAGCTCGCTATGGAACCGGGTCGTAGCCGCCGGGGTGCCACGGGTGGCAGCGTGCGAGGCGGCGGATCGCAAGCCATGCGCCGCGCGGTGCGCCGTGGCGCTCGATCGCTTCGCTCGCGTAGTCGGAACAGCTCGGGTAAAAGCGGCAATTGGCGCCAAGGAGCGGCCGAATGAGATAGCGATAGATGCGAAGCGCACCGAGCAAGACGGTTTTCATCGATCGTTGGCAAGACGCGAAAGCAGACGCTCCGATTCGCTCGCCGCGGTCGGGATATCGGCTCTCTCGATGACGCGCCGTACGCGAAAGATCACGTCATAAGGCGACACGACGGGCCGAACCGCGCGGAGGTTCTCGCGCAGGCGCCGGCGCAGCCGATTGCGATCCACGGCGCGCCGCATCATCTTGCGTGCGATCACGAAACCGATGTGCCCCGGTGCTTCTGAAGCGGCAGCGGCGATCAGTTGCAGGAAGTGTCCATCGTATCGGGCGCCATTCGCGAACACCGCCGCGAACGCCTTGGCGCCGCGCAGTCGATAGCGAGCAGCTCCGGCTTTCGACGCCGAGCCGGAAACGCGCGTCAGACGGAAAGCCGTGCGCGACCCTTCGCCCGTCGCGACGAAAGAACCTTGCGGCCGCCGACCGTCTTCATGCGGGCGCGAAAGCCGTGCGTGCGAGCACGGCGAAGCTTCGATGGCTGAAAAGTGCGTTTCATCGCGAAAAACCTTTCGTTGGACTTCCCTCGCGCGGCAGACCTTGCGAGGCAAGCGCGCGTCGCCTTCAAGGAAAAGCGACACGTGGCGCGAAGCGAGACGCCTCTCTCGGCGAACCCGCGAAAAGCCTTTTATTAGAGCGCTTTACCGCACGATTGTCAAATCGCACGGCGCAGCGCTCGCATTCGAACATGATGCGACGGCACTTCGTCGCCGATCGCCACGTCACGCAAGTGGTCACTTTCGCGCGACGCCAAGCGCCATCACGGCGCGCGCAGGCTGCGCGTGACGTCTGTGGATAACGCAAAAATGCGCGGCTACAATGCCTCCCCGGCCAGCCGCAAGTCAGTCGCGTCACGCCGCATACGTTCAAACATTCGCTGGCCGTCTTCGTGATTTCCGCTTCGACTTCTCCCGCCTGGGCTGCGTGCCTGACCGCGTTCGAGCGCGAGCTCACGCCGCAGCAGTTCGCAACGTGGATTCGACCGCTGACCTGCGCGGACGAAGCAGGACGCCTGCGCCTCATCGCGCCCAATCGCTTTGTGTTGCAATGGGTGAAGGATCGCTTCGGCGGGCGCATCGAAACGCTCGCGAGGCAAGCGACCGGAACGGCCGTCGCAGTCGAATTCTCGATTGCCGATGCGGCGGCGAAGCATGCGAAGTCGGCGAACGAAGGCCAGACGGCGGCCGCATCGCCGATTCCTTCGTCATCCCGACCCGTGGTCGAGATGCGTCCGGGGCCCGTGAACGGCTCGATCGTTCCGCTTGGCGCAGTGCCGACGCGCCGACATGAGCCCGGAAGCCTCAACCCGACATTCACGTTCAACGCGTTCGTCGCCGGCAAGGCGAACCAGCTCGCGCGCGCCGCGGGATTGCAGGTGGCGGATCATCCCACGTCGTACAACCCGCTTTTCGTCTATGGCGGCGTGGGTCTCGGCAAGACGCATCTGATCCAGGCGATCGGCAACCACATCCTCACGCATAACGAATCGGCGAAGATCCGCTACATCCATGCCGAGACGTACGTCTCCGACGTCGTGCGGGCCTATCAGCACAAGGCGTTCGACGACTTCAAGCGCAATTATCGTTCG
>DATFCW010000175.1:0-8508 GCA_035252665.1 Casimicrobiaceae bacterium
GCCATCGCGGCATCGCGGCGATCGAATGGACGATTCTCTGCGGCGATGCGATCGCCGGCGGATCGGTCTACCACCTCGAAGGCGGTTGGGATCGCGGCGCGGTCGCGGCACAGGACTGGTGCTTCGTCTCGCGGGGTGAAACGGCGCGCGCATTGTGGGAGCGCGCGCTCGCGCCGATGGGACTCGCGCTGCTGTCGCGCGTCGTGCGCGACGCACGCGACCATGGCGTTTTGCCTTCGCATCCGCAGGACGAGCGCTTTGCGACGAAGGCGCCGTTGATTCGCGTGCCGATCGCGTCGAGCGATGAAAGCGGCGAGCGCGCATCGCTCCTCTTTGCGGCATTGGGCGCGGATCGCGTGCGCGTCGCCGAGCTGCTTTCGGAACGCGCACACGCATTCGGCGCTAATTGGAGCGCGAGCCGCATGATGATCATCGGCGACAAGGCGGCCGCGATCGTCAATGTCAGCGTGCCGACGGCCAATGCCGAGCCGCTCGAGCAGGCGCTGCGCGGCCTGGAATCGTCCGGGCTGCGCGTTGCGATCTTGTAGCAGGTTCTGCGCGCATCAGACGTTGGGTGCTACCTTTGATTGTCCGCAGGACATGAAGACGCCACGCCTCGCGCGTGGCGTCGCTTCATCACGCAGGCTTTGACCGCAACGCCGACTTCGGTCGGAACACCTTGCACACCGCTTCGTGCGTTTCGACGTAGGGGCCGCCGATCAGGTCGATGCAATACGGCACGGCGGGGAAGATCCCGTCGAGCGTCTCCTTGATGGCCTTCGGTTGTCCGGGAAGATTGAGGATCAGCGCGCGTCCGCGCACGACGCCGACCTGACGCGACAGGATCGCCGTCGGCACATAGCGCAAGCTCACCTGCCGCATCTGCTCGCCGAAGCCCGGCAGCACGCGATGGGCGACCGCAAGCGTCGCTTCGGGCGTGACATCGCGCGGCGCGGGCCCCGTGCCGCCTGTGGTCAGCACGAGGTGACAACCGACGACATCGACCAACTCGAC
Source organism: Casimicrobiaceae bacterium (assembly GCA_035252665.1). Classification (GTDB taxonomy): domain Bacteria; phylum Pseudomonadota; class Gammaproteobacteria; order Burkholderiales; family Casimicrobiaceae; genus VBCG01. The sequence continues at coordinate 1,015 of DATFCW010000175.1, forward strand.
GAGCGTTTGCTCGATCCCGGCTCGCTCGTCGGGGATGAGTCGCGTCTCGAAGCGCCATGGCGTCGCGAGCGCCGCCTCGAACCAGCTTTGCAGGCCGGGCACACCCTGATCGACATAGATGCCTTGCGACGCGCGATCGGAGATCGACACCAGGCCGACGAGCAATTCGTTATCGGGATTCATGTTGGTCGATCGAATCGCCTGCGATGCGTTTCGTCCTCGCGCTTCGGGTGCCCCCCCATTGGTCGAGCGCGGCGCGTATCGGTGCAGGATCGACATCGCGCATCAGGCGGCCGATGTACTGAAATTGGCGCCTTCGTGCCTCGTGCTTTCGAAGCGTTCGCGCGAGCGCGATGGCGTCGATGAGGTTCTCGGGCAGGTCGAGCGTGGCGAGTCGCGCGGGATCGAGCTCGACCAGCGCGACGCCCAGATCCTGCAATTCGTGCATCGCGCGCTTGCGTCGCGTCTTCGACAACGAGACGTCGTCGGAAGCGTTGTCGTCTGGGGTTGGGGCGCAAAGGCGCGGCATGGGCGAAGGCGCTCGAACCAACGTCTTTGCTATGATAGCCGACGCTCGTTTCGACGCATCTTCATGTCGCTCTCCGCGAACGCAGAACGAATCGAAAGCCGCGTGCGCGCACCCGATGCGCACGCATCGCCCGCGCATTTCCCGGTCGCGACCGACGTCCTCGAACGCATCGCGCAGTCGGTGCTCGACGCGGCCCACAAGGGCGGAGCAACCGCGGCCGAAACCGAAGTGTCACAGGCCATCGGCCAAGCCGTCACCGTTCGCAAGGGCGAGATCGAGACGATCGCGTACAACCGCGACAAGGGCATCGGCATCACCGTGTACGTCGGCAAGCGCCGGGGGCATGCGAGCTCGGCCGATTTTTCCGATGCTTCGCTTCGCGCCACCGTCGACAAGGCGCTCGCGATTGCGCGCTACACCGCGGAGGATCCCGCGGCGGGATTGGCCGATCCCGATCGGCTCGCGAAATCGTGGCCCGATCTCGATCTCTACCATCCATGGGATTTGCCGGTCGAGCAGGCGATCGGGATCGCGCGAGAGACCGAAGCGGCGGCGCTTCGCGTCGATTCGCGGATCACGAACAGCGAAGGCTCGACCGTTTCGCACGGCGAGTCGGAGTTCGTCTACGCGAATACGCAAGGCTTCGACGGCGGTTACCGCAGCTCGCGCCATCACATCGACTGCTCGGTAATTGCGGAAAGCGACGGCGCGATGCAGCGCGATTACTGGTATACGGCGGCGCGTGCGCCCGAGGATTTGCTGCCTGCGAGCGACGTCGGACGGATCGCGGGCGAGCGAACGGTGCGACGACTCGGCGCGCGCCAGCTCGGCACGATCGAATGCCCGGTGCTGTTCGAAGCGCCCGAGGCGGCCGATCTTCTGGGCTCGTTCGTGCACGCCGTATCCGGCGGAAGCCTTTATCGCAAGTCGTCCTTCCTGCTCGATTCGCTCGGGACGCAGGTGTTCGCGCCTATCGTCGACATTCGCGAAGAGCCGCATCTTCCGCGTGCGCGCGGCAGCGCGCCGTTCGACAACGAAGGCGTTGCGACGCGCTCGCGCGACGTCGTCGTCGATGGCACGTTGCGCGGCTATTTCCTCGGCAGCTATTCGGCGCGAAAGCTCGGGATGGAGACGACCGGCAACGCCGGCGGCGCACACAATCTGATCGTCCCGGGCACCGACGACCTTCCGGCGTTGATGAAGCGCATGGGACGGGGCTTGTTCGTCACCGAGCAGCTCGGCCAAGGCATCAATGCAGTGAGCGGCGATTTCTCGCGCGGCGCGGCGGGCTTCTGGATCGAGGATGGCGAGATCGCATATCCGGTCGAGGAGATCACGATCGCAGGGAACCTGCGGCAGATGTTTCGCGACATCGTCGCGCTCGGCAACGACATCGACCGCCGCGGATCGCGCTACATCGGCTCGGTGCTCGTTTCGCGGATGACGATCGCGGGTAGCTGACCAATTTGCGCCCCGTTCGCGAGCGCGCGCATCGCGCCACGCGGACGTCGCGGCCCACGCCGATCGCGATGATCGATCCCGTTCTCGACTGGCTGCGGCAACTGAAGGACCCGCTGCGCAATTCCGCGCAGGTGCGTCGCTTCATCGCGCGACTGCCCGACGGCGACGTGCTCGAAGCGCAGCGCCTGTCGCTCGAGCTCCTCGCCGATTTTCCGAGCGGCGGACGCGACGTCACTGCGCAGCAACTCGAGGCGCTGCTCGCGCTCGATGGACGCCTCGATCCGATCATCCGCGATTTGACGCGCCAGTACACGACCAATTACCAGAAGAGCTCGACCGTCGAATCGCGCTTATGGCACGCGGTGTTCGATCTCGTGAAAGGATTCATCGGCGCCTACAACGCCGCCTTGCAGGGCGGCTTCGTGCATGCGGAGAATCGGCGCTGGCGCGCGGTGCTGCCGTGGGCGCTGGTGCGTCTCGCGCATTTCCGCGGGCTCGACGGCAAGTTCCGCCTGTTTCGCTACAGCCACTGGATCCCGGCGCAATGGCGCGACTTCCACGAGACGTACGAGCTCGCGCGTGCGCGTGGCTGGCATCGCGAGCAGCTCGTGCTCGGCGCCGGCGCGTTCTCGCGTCCCGGCATCTCGGTCGAGCAGGTTTACCTCGACATGCTGCTTTTGATGCGGCTCGATTCCGGCAACTTCACGCCCGACCAGGTAGAGTGGGTCGCGAACCAGCTCGCCGACTGGGCGCCGTCGCTCACGCTGACTTCGGTGCCGCCGGAAGCCGCCGGCTTCTTTGTCGATCTTTCGAGCGCGCAAGGTCTGCGCCGGCGCGGCAAGCCGATCGTCGGTGGACATGTGATGTACGTCGACACGGGTCCCGTCTATACGCGAATCGTCGAGCGATTGCGCTGGCTTCCCGACACCGACGACGACAAGCCCGCGCCCGGCGAATTGCCGGCGCGCGAGCAGCGGCTTTTGTTGATGCGCCTTGCCGCGCTGTACGGTCCGGAGTCGCTCGCGCATGCGCCGCGCGCATCGCGCCAATCGGCCGACGAGCATGTGCGCGTGGTGAGCGGCCTTCATGCGCTGACGCGCGCGGTCGCGGAGATCGATCGCTTGCCCGACGCAGTGCGAACGCCGGGGATCGCCGCGAGTTACGACGAGGTGACGCTCGTCAATCCGGGCATCAATCCGGCGTCGATCGAACGGCGCGTGCGCGGCACGCGCTGGAAGATGGTCGATCGCAGCGAAAGCGGTTGCCGGCTGATGGCGCCGGCGAAGGAAGCGCCGGCGAAACTCGGCGAATTGCTCGCGATCAACGATGGCGCCAACTGGATTCTCGGCGTCGTGCGACGGATGCAGCGACAGCAGGTCGATGAAATGACCGTCGGCGTGGAGATCATCGCGCGACGGCTCGTGCGCGTGCTCATGCGTAGCTGGTCGGCGCCGACCGACGCGTCGCGCGCCGTGCACGATCGGCCGTTCTTCGGCATTTACCTCCCCGCGGCGCCGGAGAATCGGCAGGCATCGCAGCGCAGCCTCATCGGTCCCGACGACCGCTTCACGCCGGGCGGCATGATCGAGCTCGATACCGGCAGCGCGCGCTACCTGATTCGGTTCACGCAGACGCTCGAGCGCCAGACGGGTTGGACGTGGACGCTCTTCAACGCGGTGCGGAAGCTGTCTACGTAAGACATCGCGCGACGCGACTTTTCGAACGAGACGCGGTCGTCGCCGGCTGCTAGAATCGGCCGGCGCACGGCGTCCGGAGGAGGGCGCGCAGTGCTTCGCTGGGAGCGGGCTCGATAACGGGCTCGACGCGGTGGGTCGAAATCGTCGGCGACGCCGGCATTCAACAGGAGATACGCGATGGAACGTCGTTCGTTCATCAAGCACGCCGGGCTGGCCGGCATACTGGCCGCGGGTACCGCACCGGCATTCGCACAGAGCATGCCCGAGGTGAAATGGCGGATGGCGGCGAGCTGGCCGAAGAGCCTCGATACGCTTTTTGGCGGCTGCGAGTTCATCGCCAAACGCGTCGCTGCGTCGACCGACAACAAGTTCCAGATCCAGACGTTTGCGGGCGGCGAGATCGTGCCGGCGTTCGGCGTCGTCGACGCCGTTCAGAATGGAACCGTGCAGTGCGCGCATACCGCGCCGTATTACTTCTTTGGCAAGGACCCGACGTTCGCGTTCGGCTGCACCATTCCGTTCGGCATGAACTATCGCCAGCAGAACGCCTGGATGTACCACGGTGGTGGCATGGAGTTGATGCGCGAGTTCTACAAGGACTACAACATGGTCAATTTCCCGGCCGGCAACACGGGTACCCAGATGGGCGGCTTCTACCGCAAGCCGATCAACACCGTCGCTGACCTCAAGGGACTCAAGATGCGAATCGGCGGCACCGGCGGCCTGCCGTTGCAGAAGCTCGGCGTCATCCCGCAGCAGATTCCGGGCGGCGACATCTACCCGGCGCTCGAGAAGGGCACCATCGACGCGGCGGAATGGGTCGGGCCGTACGACGACGAGAAGCTCGGCCTCTACAAGGTAGCGAAGTATTACTACTACCCCGGCTGGTGGGAGGGTCAGGCCGAGCTCGACCTGTTCGTCAACACCAAGGCTTTCGACGAGCTGCCGAAACCCTACCAGTCGGTGCTTCAGTCGGCATGCACCGAGGCTCTGACCGACATGATGGCGAAGTACGACGCGCTCAACCCGGCGGCGCTGAAGCGCCTGATTGGCAACGGCGTCAAGCTCTCGCCGTTCAGCAATGAGATCATGGCGGCGTGCTACAAGGCGACGGTCGAGGTCTACGACGACATCGCTACCAAGAACGCGAAGTTCAAGAAGGTGTACGACGCGTGGAAGACGTTCCGCAACGACGAGATCTCGTGGTTCCAGGTGGCGGAAAACCGTTTCGACAACTTCATGATCGCCGCCGAGCGCTTGTCGCATCGCGGGCCGAGCAAGTAGGAAAGGGTCGGAGACCAGGGGTCGGAGACGACTTTCAACGCAGTCGTCGTGAATCGAGACGATGCAACGTGAAAGTCGTCTCTGACCCCATATTGGTTTTCCGCGCCTCGCGGACGAAGCGAAGCGAAAGTCGTTTCCGACCCCTGCGTCTCTGACCTTACTTCGGTTTTCCCTCCATTTGCTCGCGTAGCGCGCGCTCGAAGTCGCTCGTCTGATCGCCGCCTTGCGTTGCAGGCGGCGCGTTGTTCGTTCCCGCATTCGGCGCCGCCGTCGACGGCTTTTCATCGCCACCTCCGCCGAGCGCGCGTTCGAGCGCCTTTTCGTCGTTCTCCTGCTCGGTCGAACCGGACGGCGGTCCCGCGCCCCCCTTGCCTTCGGGAAACACCGGCGCTTCCTCGGGCACGATGATCTGGATCTTGTTGATGTCGTATTTCGCGACGCCGGCCTTGTAGACGAGCACCATCTGCGGGAACCCGATGACGATTCCCACCATCAGGATCTGGATCAGCACGAACGGCACCGCACCCCAGTAGATCTGCCCGGTCGTAATGCCTGCCGTCAGCTTCTTCGACACGCGATCGATGTAGTTCTTCACGGGCGCGACGCTTCGCAGGTAGAAGAGCGCGAAGCCGAACGGCGGATGCATGAACGACGTCTGCATGTTGACGCCGAGCAGCACGCCGAGCCAGATCAGGTCGATGCCGAGCTTGTCTGCTGCAGGACCGATCAGCGGGATGATGATGAACGACAGCTCGAAGAAGTCGAGGAAGAATGCGAGGAAGAAGATGACGAGGTTCACGACGACGAGGAAGCCGACCTGGCCGCCGGGCAGGCTCGTCAGCAGATGCTCGACCCAGACGTGTCCGCTGACGCCATAGAACGTGAGGCTGAACACGCGCGCGCCGATCAGGATGAACACGACGAACGTCGAGAGCTTCGCCGTCGTGTCCATCGCCTGCTTCAACAGGCTCCACGAAAGCCGTCGACGAACGAGCGCCATCGCGAGCGCGCCCGTCGCGCCCATCGCGCCGCCTTCCGTTGGCGTGGCGACGCCAAGGAAGATCGTGCCGAGCACGAGGAAGATCAGCGCGAGCGGCGGAATCAGCACGAACACGACGCGCTCGGCGATCTTTGACAAGAGTCCGAAACGAAGGAAGCGGTTCAGCAACGCCGCCACGAACGCGACGCCCGTGCCGACGCTCGTCGCGATGACGAGCGTTTCGTCGAGCGCGCGATCGGCCATCTGCAACTTCGCATAGACGACTGCGGACACGGCGGCGATGACGACGAGCACGACCAGCGAGATGACGCCGCTTCGTCCGCTCGCTTCGCGCATCGTGCGCGCTTCGAGCGGCAGCGCCGGCGCCCAATGCGGCTTCACGATCGAGCAGCCGAGCACATAGAGCGCATAAATGCCGGCGAGCGTCAGGCCGGGAATGAACGCGCCCGCGTACATGTCGCCGACCGAGCGGCCGAGCTGGTCCGCCATGATGATCAGCACGAGCGACGGCGGAATGATCTGCGCGAGCGTGCCCGATGCCGCGATGACGCCGCTCGCGAGCCGCCGATCGTAGCCGTAGCGGAGCATGATCGGCAGCGAGATCAATCCCATCGAGATGACGCTCGCCGCGACGACGCCCGTCGTGGCCGCGAGCAAAGCACCGACGAACACAACGGCATACGCAAGCCCGCCGCGTAACGGCCCGAATAGCTGCCCGATCGTGTCGAGGAGGTCCTCCGCCATCCCCGAACGCTCGAGGATCAGCCCCATGAACGTGAAGAACGGCACGGCGAGCAGCGTGTCGTTCGACATCACGCCGAACACGCGCTCCGGCAGCGCCTGCAGGAGCGACGGTGCAAGGAGACCGAGGTGGATGCCGAGAAACGCGAAGCCGATGCCGACCGCGCCGAGGGAGAACGCGACGGGGAATCCGATGAGCAACGTGACGATCAGGCCGCAGAACATCAGCGGCGCCAGGTTGGCAACGAGCCAGGCAGTCATTGCACTACCACGTACCCGAGCCGTGAGCTCACCGTTCGCGCCCCGCGTCGGGCGCCGGCGATTCGACGCCGCGCTGTGCCGCGATCTCCTTCGCGAGCTCCTCTTCCGCCGACATCTCGTGGCGCTTCTCGAGCGGATCGCGAATGCGCCCCATGAGGTACGCGATCCGCTTGATGAGCTCGGAAATAGCCTGAAGGATCAGGAGGCCGAAGCCGACCGGGATCATGAGGCGCGCCGGCCAGATGATGAGCCCGCCCGCGTTCGTCGACACTTCGTGCCGCTGCAGCGAGTCGATGAAGAGCGGCCACGAGAGCCACAGGATGATCACCGACATCGGCATCAGGAACAGCACGATGCCGAGCACGTCGATGATGTTCTGCGCGCGCGGCGAGAGCCGGCCCTGGATGATGTCGATGCGCACGTGTTCGTTGCGAAGCAACGTGTAGCCCGCGCCGAACAGGAAGATCACCGAGAACAGGTACCACTGGATTTCGAGGTACGCGTTCGAGCTGTAGTTGAAG
>DATFCW010000176.1:0-3018 GCA_035252665.1 Casimicrobiaceae bacterium
CGTGCTCTCGAGAATTGCGTTCGTCGCGCGATGAATGTCGTAGTCGACACGACGAAACTCGACCGCGACACTCGGACCGTCGAACGAAAGCAGGGCATATCCCGCACGCCAATCGCCGTCCTTCGGTCGACCGACACTCCCCGTGTTCACAAAATGCACGTCGCCGACGACACGATGCCATGGCTTGTGCGTGTGACCAAACGCAACGACGTCTCCGGCCCGCGCGCCGATCCCCTCCCCCCATCTTCGTGAGGAAATCGTCGCTCCGGTCTTCGGTGACGTACACCGTGTTTAGCGCCTGATTGCCGTGCACGAGCGTGAGTGTTGGTCCGGCTAGATGACCGCCCGCCGGGCGCAGGTCGATGCGGAATGGCAACGCGCCAAGACGCCGCTTCGTCTCAGCAGTGACATGTTCTCGAGTCCACTCGTACGAGAGATGCGACAGCGCTTCCTGCTGCGCGTCCTCGTACCGGCATCCGCAATGCTTGTAGTTCGTTGCGACCGTCGAGTCATAGTTACCGGCGACGCCGGCGATTCGCTCTGTCGTGAGGCGCTCAACGACCTCGTTCGGCCATGGCGCGTACCCGACCAGATCGCCGAGGTGATACGTCGCGTCGGTACCGGTTGCCGCGATGTCGGCGAGGACGGCCCCCAATGCCGGCAGGTTGGCATGAATGTCGGAAATGAGCGCGTAGCGCATCTCAGCTCAACGTCCTCGAAGGAATGGGCGCTTGATCGGCGATCTGCTGCACGCGAACTTCCAGTGCGCGGCGCTCCAACGTCTCAACGGGAAGCGCGAGCAAGAGATCAATGCGGCGCGCAAGGTATGTGACGACTTCGGCAAAGGCACGTTCGCGCGCCCGCTCGTCGACGATCTCCGCTGGATCGTCCATGCCCCAGTGCGCGAACGCGGGCTGACCAGGCATCGTCAGGCAGGTCTCACGCGCGCGATCGCAGACCGTGATGATCAGATCCCATTGCTCATCGCACACGGCGTCGATCGATTTCGGCCGACGACCCGTCCATTCAATCCCGTAGGAATGAAGGGCTGCAATCGCCATTGGATTGACGCGAAGCGCGGGCGCCGAGCCGGCGCTTGCCACACGAAACCGTCCTGGCGCCACGCGCTCGATCTTTCGGCTCATGATCGCTTCGCGATCTGGCTCCGCGCCGAGTTCTGCGTGCAGAGAAACAACACGTTCAACGGGCGGGCTCCTGCGCGGTGCTCAATCGGCTTGGTCAGGTCCTCGACGGTACGGGAGGGTGAGCTTAGGCGGATAGCGGTCGGCGCATAACCATTGCCGAACCGGGACAGGCTCCCTGGAATTCGGCAGTCGCGCGAATGTCCTCCGGCACGGCGTCCCGAGACGTCGCCGCAAAACCGAAGCTCGGGAAGTAGTGCTCGGCGGTTGTAGTCAGGAGGTACAGCGCGCGAAGACCTCGCGCTTCAGCGTCGGAGATGACTCGCGTCACGAGCGCGCGGCCGATGCCGTGCGAGCGCCATTCCGTGGAAACCGCGAGCGATCGCAGGAGTGCGTTGTCGCAGCAGACTTCGAGCCCCGCGACGCCGATCAGAGCATCGCCGGCGTGCGCGACGACGAAGTCACCGAAAGCTCGCGCACGCCGTCGAGTTGAAGGCGACTATCGAGCAGCAGCCGTTCAATCGCGGGAAGATCGTCGCTCCGCGCGGATCGAATCTCGGGCATCAGTGCTACTGGTTGAGTGGCCATTGTCGGTCCTCGCTGGTCATCAAGTGCAACAACCGTCGTCGCAGCCGCAGTCACGTGTACCCTTGGAGGCGCCGAGCGATGCGAGCTCGCGCCGTGGCTTCGTCACGCGCGGCGATCCTCCGGGTTTTGTCGCCCGCACGAATCCGCTCATGATCTTTCCCTGGACTTGATCGGCGAGCGCCGCATCGAGCCCCGTTCCCACAAGGAGTGCGGCGGCATCATCCCGCGTGTAGATGCGCGTTGGCTCGATGCTCGGATTGTCGAAGCCGACCTCCTTCAAGAGCGCGATGAACTCGTTCTCCTCGAGCGCACCAGCCACGCATCCCGTCCATAGCGCCATGCTTTCTTTGACTGGCTCCGGCAAACCTTCGCGCGTGATGACATCACTCACTGCGAATCGACCGCCTGGCTTTAACACACGAAACGCTTCCTTGAGCACTTGACGCTTGTCACCCGATAGGTTGATCACGCAGTTCGAGATGATCACATCGACCGTGTTGGACGGAAGCGGAATTGACTCGATGTGCCCCTTGAGGAACTCGACGTTCGTCGCGCCGGCCTTCTCCTTGTTCTCGAGCGCCAACGCGAGCATCTCGTTGGTCATGTCGAGGCCGTACGCCTTTCCCGTCGGACCAACACGCTTCGCCGACAGCAGCACGTCAATCCCGCCGCCTGAGCCGAGGTCGAGAACAACCTCGCCCTCGTGCAGCTCGGCCAATGCGGTTGGGTTACCGCATCCAAGCGATGCGAGCAACGCCTCAGCCGGGAGACCGGCGGTCTCCCCTGCCTCGTAGAGATCGGATGTGATCGGGTCCCACGATTCGCTCGTCGAACCACAGCAACCGCTCGAATCTTCTGCGGGGCCGCAACAGCTCGTACCTTTGGTTTCGCCCGAAGCGGCGCGCGCGGCCGTCGCGCCATAGCGCGCCTGAACCGTCGCGCGAATCTCTTCGATCGTTGTCGGAACCTTCGTTGCCTCGTGGCTCATAGCATCCTCGTACGATCAAAAAATTTTGATATTTCAATCACAAAAAAAGACTCACCGACAGCATGCGTTGCGGAGAACGGCTCGGCCGTTCTTTTTCGGCTGCATCGAGACCGAGAGGACGTGCACTTCGGCGAGTGCGTCGGGCACAATCGTGTAATACATCCAGCGGCCTTCTCGGCGATCCGTAACCAGCCCAGCGTCCTTGAGCACGCGCAGATGGAAGGACAAGCGCGACTGCGCCGCATCGAGCTCGGCTTGCAGATCGCACACGCATCGCTCGCCATCCTTGAGCATTTCGAT